>JAGQQE010000015.1 GCA_020426345.1 Planctomycetaceae bacterium | reverse complement strand
TAGCCGACAGACAGCCCCGAGGCGACTACCTGGACTGTGCCCGAAATTGCCCCCACAAATGCCGAATCGCTGCTAAGATCCTGCTCCAGCTGCTGTGAAACAGACGTCGAATGTGTCGTCAGCTTCATCAGGTTGAAGAAGTCGACGTGAACACCATCCTCAACGCGATTGAATTCGACGCTGTCCGTCCAGTCTGATCGAATGTCGCGGACAGAAATCGTGGATTCCAGCCCGCGCAGAGATCCCGCATCGACCACATTATCCAGATTGGCGATAATCTCGGCCGCGCTCGATAAATCAAATTCAATGTCTTCCGCCTGTCGAACAAGAATCGCAAATGCTGGCAGTGCCGCATCGTCATCGTCAGATGAGTTGCCCCGGCCATTGCCCAATTGTTGAATCTGTGTACCGGATGGAGTCTGCGCCAGACCGGTGTTCGATGACGTTCCGGATGTGGCCGAAGCGGAATCCGAAACCGGTGAATTGACTGTTTCTGCCCCCGGAGTGGAATTGGTCGACAGGGACTCGGACAAAGATGAACCGGAATTAGACGGAATCAGAAGTGGCGATGCCCGAACCCAGAATCTCAATTGTGCGACGTCGCTGTCGAGTGTTCCATCCGTCGAAACAAACAGTACCTGATCAATACCGACAAAGTCCGACGCTGAGACATAAATCAGTGTCCCATCCGGCGCGATGGACAGACTGCCGTGTTCCGGGCCCTGCAAAATCTGCAAAGAAACCAACTGACCGTCCACATCCACGGCCGCATGTAATGCTGGAACCGGCGACACGAACACGCTCACTCCCGACCACACATTGCGAACAACGCTTCGCGCAATCGGCGCGTCGTCGATCGGTGTCACATGAATCGTGAACTGACTGCTGGCCACAGCCCCGGAAGGATCCATGGCTGTCACCCGTACCACAGCATCGCCATTGGCATTGTCACTGGTGAACCAGCCAACTTCTCCGGTCGCAGAGTCAATCGACACGCTTCGAATGGCATTGTCCGGGTTACTAACAACCTGCACCGCGTACTGAAGCGTATCTTCTCTGTCCGGGTCGGAGAAAGCTCCTGACGTCTGCGTAGTCTGCCGTCCGGAATCCTCGTCGACAGTCACGTTACTAATCGGCGTGGCAATGGGCTGATGATTGATGTTGGAAATACTTACCATGACGCTGATACGAGCATCCGGTGATCCGGCAATCGAGCTGTCATCAACGTTTCCAGTCACAAGCAACTGTGACGTGAGATTGAAGCTGGGGACAATTCCAGCATTCAGGTAAAGCACGTGACTCGAATCGATTGAAAACAGGGCCGAGTCAGTGCCCGTCAGTGAGACAACATTTGTTCCGGTACCGTCGTCATTAACGATGAACTGACCAATGCGAAGTGGAGCGGCAAGAAGAGTCCCTTCGTCAATGGAAGAAACGTCCTGCAAGAAAGACAGAGCTGGCGGTTGGTTGATACTCAGCGTCACCACCGCGGGCTCGCTGACAGCAACTCCATCAATGATGCGATAGCGAAATGAATCAACACCGGTGTAACCAGCTGCCACCTGATAAGAGAACGTTCCGTCAGCGTTCAGCCGAAATGAGCTGGCGTGAGAAGGCCCGTCTATGAGCTGAACCGATGCTGAGCCAGACACACCCGAATCATTAGCCGTCACTCCCAATGCTGGATCTGTCAAACTCAATCCCGTGGTGGCATCCACAACCCAGGTATCGTTTGCCGGCACTGCTGTGGCCAGCACTTCGACAGAGATTGTTGCGGCCGACGCAGTATGAGTTCCGTCTTCGTCGACGGGTGTCACAGTAACGAGGAAGTTGCCCGGGCTGCTAAACGTATGCAGCAGGCCGCCTGACGTGGCGGAAGCGTTGGCAGTTTGACCATCACCCCAGTCAATCAACCATTGAGAAACAGTATCAGACCCCGGATCAAAAGAGGCGACGTGCAGGGTCCATGGAGATCCGGTTGCCGCTTGTGCGCTGGCCGTGAGAGTTATTGACGGTTCCGTATTGTTGACTTGCAACACAAGGTCATCAACCGCCGAAGACCCGGACGGATCTGTCACCCTCAATGTTATCAGGTAAGTCCCGTCATCGTTGATACCCAGAGCAGACAACTGAGCCCAGCTGAGCGTCGGATTAACGCCGATGGCGTCCGTAAAGATGCCATCGGCGTTGAGATCCCAACTGTAAACCAGGGCGTCGCCGTCGACATCACTGGAGGCCACTCCGCTGAGAGAAACAGACTGTCCTTCAGAAATCGTCTGATCCGGGCCGGCCACCGCAGTGGGAGCTTCGTTCGCGTTGCTGACATTGACCGTGATGGATTGCTGCAGGGACGTATTCACCCCGTCGCTTACGGTAATCACAAGGGTGTAGGCAGGCGTTGTCTCAAAATCCAGAGCCGTTGAATTGTTGACCGTGATTGCACCGGTCGATGAATTCATGTCAAAGACGGCACTCGTGTTGCCAGAAACGATCTGCCAGTTGGTGTATGTTGTCGGGCCATCCGCATCGCTTGCCGTGCCAATGCCCACAAGAGTCCCTGAGCCGGCGGCTTCGTTGACATTGAAAGTTGCAGCATAAATCACTGGGGCATTGTCGTTCGCGTTCAGGAGACTGACTGTTACGTCTTGTGCTGCAGAAGTGTTTGTGCCGTCGGAAACCGTAATTAGCAGCGAAAAACTGGTATTGGTTTCGTAGTCGAAGGCGGCAGGATCATTTACGGAAATCTCGCCAGTAGAGGCATCTATTGCAAACGCATTTCCACTATTTCCTCCGGTGATGGCCCATGCCATGAGTGTAGAGCTATCCGGATCAGAAGCCGTGACAAATCCCACACTGGCTCCTGCAGAAGTGACTTCGCTGACAGAAAAACTCTGTCCGGAATCTATGACCGGCGCGACATCGTTGACGTCGGTGACGTTGACCGTAACGCTTTGTGCTGCGGAGGTGTTTGTACCATCTGATACTGTAATCAGCAGAGAAAAGCTGGTGGTCACTTCATAGTCCAGCCTTGAGGGATCAGCGACCTCAAGCTTACCTGTCGAGGCATTCAGCGCGAAGATTCCATCAGGATCTCCCCCGGTTATCATCCAGTTACTAAACGTTGCCGTCCCGTCGGCATCCGTCGCCGAGACAAAGCCGATCGTTTGTCCGACGATGGCCGATTCGGAAATCGTGAAGGTCTGACCAGGAGTAACGACCGGAAGATTGTCGTTTGCATTCGTCACATTGACGATAACTGACTGACTGGCCGACGTACTTATGCCATCGCTGACCGTAAGTGTCAGTAAGTAGCTTGTCGTTGCTTCAAAATCCAAATTCGTCCGATCAGCAATTGTGATCTGTCCCGTCGAACTGTTGACTGTAAACACTCCGTCCGAATTTCCACCAACGATCGTCCAGTTACTGAATGTGGTTGACGCATCTGAGTCTGTGGCTGTAACCGTTCCAACAATCGCCCCATTGCTCGCCGACTCGCTGATCGCGAACAACTGACCCGGTGTGATAACCGGCGCGTTGTCGTTCGTGTCGTCGACCGTAATAGTGAAGTTCCGCGAGATCTGCAGACCTCCGGGATCCGTCGATGTAATGCTGAGCAGGACAGACGGTTCTGTTTCAAAGTCCAGTCCCTGCCCGGCTTTGAGTTTCAACTGACCTCCGACCACCTCAAAGCGAGTATCGTCGACCGAGTATGTATGTGAATCTGAGGGATCGGGGTCGGTTGTCGACAGTGTGCCCACAATCGCACCAGCGGTGCCTTCGACGACTGTCGAATTTGAAAGGGAAATGTCCGTTGGCGCGTCATTAATACCATTGATGGTGATGTTGACGGTCGTGATCGCTGAAGTTGCCCCACCTGCGTCAGTCACGTAATACGTAAACGAATCCGAAGTTGTCGCGCTTCCGTCGTGCTGGTAAAGAAAGGATCCGTTCGCCAGCCACTGAAAATTCGCTGCGTGGGCGGGGCCATTCACGACAGTTACTGTCATGTTTTCCCCATCCGCATCACTGTCATTCTGCATCAGTCCACCGGGACCACTCAACTCTTCGGCCGAAACAACCAGCGCACCTGTCACCGTCCGATAGTCGGCAAGGATTTGCTCGGCAGTTGCCCCCTGCCTGCTGATTCGAAGTTCGTCGACAACTCCGCTATAGGTTGCGGTCTGATTAAATCGGTCACCGACGTACAGATCCAGGCCGGCATCTGACGTTGGCGTACCTGAAGGAGTTCGGATGGCAGTCAGCGTTTGTTGAACACCATTGATATAGATATCTGGTGTGTTCGAGGCATTCGTGTTGTCATAGACAACGGCTACTTGCTGCCACTGGCCCAGTTGAATGGAATTCGTCGCAGTTCTCCACTCCCCGGCACCACCAGAGAAGCCATAGCTGAACCGCAGACTTCCGTTGGTCTGATCGAGTTTCAGATTCCATCCACTACCATTCGGGTTCAGTAACGACGACGCCTTGTCAAGAATCCGACCTTCTCCGGCATCTCCCCAGGTCGCTGGGTTGATCCAGGCAGAAACAGTACCGCCCCCCGAAAAGATGTTCTGCAGGGAAGCGTCATCGGAGATGACGCCGATACTGCTTGACCCGTTGAATCCCGCTGCATCCGCAACTATACCGGGAGCGATATAAATCGAAGAGTGCGCGAGGTTGTTCCCGTTTGCCGTTGAGTCTGATGGCAGGATCTGTAGATGGTGGATGGCTTTGTCTTCACTTCCCCAGACCCCCGTTGCATTCTGGCCATCTGGTGCATCAGGGTTGTCGTAGTACATCCAGATAAAGTCGCCGGGATTGGCCGGGTCAATCGCCGGAACGTTCACCCAAACATAGGAGTAACCCGATTCGTCCCACTTATCGATTTCATGGTTCAAGAGATTCCCAGCCGAATCGTAGAACCGCAGATCTTCTCCGGCAGACTGGGTCTTTGAGTAATCAATACCGATCGCATCCGCCGCTGACGCGTGCAGTTTTACAAGCACTGGCTGGCTGGTGAGCGAGCTGGCCAGGAACGAGTCGCTGAACGCAAGGCGTTGCCTGTAGTTCCAGTTGACGTTGTGCCAGTCGCCGATGGCCAATATCGTCAGGGACGAGCCTTCATCAACGGTATAGCTGTCGTCCACTGCGACCGGTGCATTCTCCCCCGCGTCGGTCAGATGAATTGTGATCGTCTCAGGACTGGAAGTGTTGGTTCCGTCACTGACTGCGATCTGCAGCTGATAGACTGACAGAGTTTCATAGTCCAGGGCAGTTGCAGTCGTGAGTTCCCCGGTGGCAGAATTGATGACAAACGCGCCGCCTGTGTTACCGCTCAGAATGGTCCAGCTGCTGAACGTCGTTGCAGTATCCGGATCCGATGCAGTAGGAATCCCAACAACAGTCCCCGGCGCAACAGACTCGGAAACCGTAAATACCTGACCGGGGGCAATGACCGGTGGATTGTCATTTGCATCCAGTACAGTGACATTCAGATCCTGCGTTGCGATGCCACCGTCCCCATCTGATGCCTGCACCTGCACATCGTAGACATTGTCCAGGCCGTTGTCCGTCGGCCCTTCAAAGTCCGGAGCGAGATTGAATGACAATCCTCCGGTAACGGAATCGATCGAGAACAGCGCAGCATCTGCACCGCCGGAGATCGAATACGAAATCGTATCGTTAACGTCGGTGGCAGAGATTGTAGTGACCGTGGTCGAACCTTCCGAAACGGAGAGTGAGCCGGTCGAAGTCATTAACGGAACGACATTGTTGATTGTCATTGAACGCTGCACGACAGCCGAATAGCTGGTGCCATCGTACACTCGCAAAGCGACCTGGTAAGTTCCATCGTTCGTCACACCGAGAGTGTTCAACGCAGTCCAGTCGATGGTGGACGTAGAACCCGTCGCGTCCGCATTGAATGTCCCGTTGTAATTGATGTCCCATTCATAAGTGAGCGGGCTTCCGTCCGGATCGCTGGAACCTGTTCCATCCAGCAAAACGGACTGGCCTTCATTGATGGCGGAAACAGGAGCGATCACAGCGGTCGGGTCCTGATTGACCACCGACACGGTAATCGTTGCACTTGAGGTCGCACGAGTGGCTATCGCATCAGAATTCAGAGAGACCACTTCCGTTGGCGTCAATGATCGATTGAATATGGCGACTGAATCCAGGCCTCCACCGAAGAATCTTGCCGCTTCAAGATCTTCGCGGGCACCGAGGAACAGCGATCCGGTCGGATCGAATGCATCACCGCCAGCGGAGGCGTTAGCTGCTTGGAGAGTACCGTCAAGAAAGACCCATGCCCCCTGAATGGCGTCGACCGTCAGAGCATACGTGTGCCATTGACCGTCGCCGATGACCGCACTGGCATCAAAGTTTAAGGCATTGAGCTCATAGGGGTCGTCCGAATCGCCGAACACCGTTTTCATGATGCCGGCAAAACCGGGGCGACCCGATTCGCCGACCATCACATTCAGACTGTTGGAGAAATCCGCATCGCCGTGGCTGTACAGGTAGAGGTAATCACCACCGTCGTTGTTATCAATCCGGAATTTGAATGAAACAGTAAACTCATCGCTGTAGGTGATGTCCGGAATCTCAACGAAGTCGTCAATTTCATCGAACAGCAATCCACTCCCGAATGCACCGTCAATCGATTGAGCCCCGCCATTGATGACGCCGTCTGCCGACCCGACGGCATCAAGAGCTCCTCCGTCCAGATTCCAGAAATGGGTGAGACCGTCTCTCTTGTCGGTAACAACGTAATCGAACGTATCCGTTCCGCTGAACGCTGTGTCCGGAGAATACTGTAAGGTGCCATCCGAATTGCTGAGGACTGTCCCATTGGCCGGAGCGCTGAAATCCAGAATCGTCAGCCCGGCGTTCCAGGGATCGATATCATTTGCCAGAGCCGTGATGGTCACGGGCGCGCTCATGGTTGTGGAAACAGAATCCGGGTTCGCTGTCGGAACTTCAGATTGAATTGTCAGCAGCGTCGAGGCGTAACTGACATCAACCCCGTTATCCACCTTCAGGCGGATCACATGGGAACCAGCGGTACCGACGCCCAGTGATTGCAGAGTCGCCCATGAAACCACTGGATTCACACCGGAAAGTTCACCAGACTCACCATAGACACCATCATCGTCCAGATCCCAGGAATAGATGAGCGAGCCGCCATGGGGATCAGAGGAACCACTCGCATCCAGCGACAACGACTGTCCTTCGTCGATCGTGTATGGTCCACCGGCGTTTGCGACTGGAACGGCATTTGGCACTGCGTAAAGGATTTCCAGCTCTGGTGGGGTTGTTCCTTCGCTACTGTCATACGTGACCGTGTTACCCCCGTTATTTGTGCTGCCAATAATGACACCGTTATTGACTGAAGATCCGTTATACCACGCCTGAACAAGTGAGGTTATGTCCCACGAATGCAGCCCGGTCGTTCCAGCGCCAAGCGTCGAGACAGGAGTTGGATTGAAGCTTCCACCCGCCGTTCCCCAACCGACCCCTGGCTGGCGGTCATCCCAGTTCGCTGCGTCCGTCGCACCAATACCGTTGCCTTCAGACCAGGCCTGAGTTAGTTCATATACGTCGACATTGAATGTACCCGTGATCGACGTTGCATTGAGCTTTAACGTGGCCCCCGTGATTGTCGCACCTGTTGGAATGCCACTGAGATCAAATTGTAAGAGGGACCTCGTATCGCCAATGCTGCCGCCCGAATGATCGACCATCAGACTGGTCGAAGCTCCATAATTGGCTGCCGCATTCGACTTGTCGATGTAGGTGTCGCCGGCAGGCGTCAACGTCGCAGATTGCTGTAACGGAGCGGCGGAAAACTGACTGGCGAAAATGCCATTCGCATCGCTGACCCCCGTACCACTCCAGACCGCTACGAAACTGCTCAGACCCTGCATGCCGACAGATGCCCCTGTCTGAATTCCGATTTCTGATGCGGTATTCAGCAGGAAGGCGTCACCAACTGCACTGTGATTCGAGTCGTACTGGCGGGCATAAATGCCGCTGCTGTCGGCATCGTCACCCTGCCAGACAATCACGATGTTTCCCGAAGCGTCCTTGCTGATCGAAGGCTCTGTATCGTTGGCAGAACCGTCACCTACTTTGATTGCCAATCCATAGGCTGATCCATCTGCGTGGTAACGCTTGCTCCAGATTCCGTTGAAGCCGGAGATTTCAGAACGATAGGCGAGACTAACCTCGCCACTATCGTGAAGGGCAACCACAGGATACTGTTCAAGGGCTCCAAGCAGGTTCAGCGGATTTACGTTCAAATCACTGCCATGAACCGTTCCATCGGAAAAAAATCGCTGCAGATAGGGCCTGTTGCCCTTCTGCCACGCAACAACGAAATCACCGTTGCTGTTGATGTCGACCGATGGATTGATGCGATTGGTGCCGGAATCGACGGCAATGGATGCTGACGGCAGCTGGCTGATACCCGCGGCGGCCTGCATACTGAATTGTTTAACAAAGACGGTGCTGCTTCCACCATTTGTCTCCTGATAGGCAACGACGATATCGCCCTGCGAATTTACCGCAATGGACGAATTTGACTGATCACTGGTCGTTGCTCCTGAATTCACCAGCACATCAACCGTATCGATGGCAGTCCCATCACTGTTGAAACGTCTCAGGTAGACTCCGCTGCCACTTCCGTCCTGATTATTGCTTGTCCATGTGACGACAAAACGCCCCGTGCCGTCGACGGCCGCTGATGCCCACTGTTGCTCGTCGGCTGTCATCACGTTGACCCGGATTTTCGCTCCCGTCTTCAACCCCGTGGCATCGAAACGCTGGGCAAACACATCCGACAAATTGCCGGACGGTTTCACCTCCGTCCAGACCACGATGTAGCTGCCGTCTGGAGCCACGGCGATCGACTGTGCCCCACCACGATTCTGTCCACTTGTCTCCTCGACGATACCCGGCGTTGTTGTAACGCCGAGTTCCACGAAATTTGTCACGGTGGCCGTCGTGTAGGCAATTTGTACATTGTCGATGTACAGTTCCGGTGTCCCACCGCCACCACCGATGAAACGAATTTGAGTACTACCGCTGATGAAGCTACCGATATCAAAGCTCGCGAATACGTAAGCCGAATCGTCGGTGATGCTGTTGAACTGTCGCAGGGTTGTCCAGCTGGTTCCGTCTTCCGAAACCTGCAAATCGACGCTCTGCCCGGACTGGATACCTATCTGGGCATAATCGAACGACAGAATCGCGGAGTCGGCACCGGTCAGATCAAATTGCCGCTGAATCCCATTCCCATCCTTCTTGACGTTCAGGGCATCTCTGCCAAGAAAATTTGTGACTCGGACGAGCCCTGCGCCAGCACCGTCCGATTCACCAATTTCCACCCAGGGATCGGCTGCCCAGGTTTGACTTCCGTCTGAACCGTCAAAAGTGACGGCGTTGAATTCGTCACGGTAGGTTGCGAATGCAAGCAGCTCTGACCACCCATCGATTCCTGCCGAAAATGGCGAGACGGTTTGGATATAACCCTGTTGATATTCGAGGTGCCAATCGCCACCAAGCGACTGTTGACCGGTATCATCGGTACTGGCAGCGATGTCTGCCCCGGTTAACAATCGCAGCTGATCGATAAAGTCACGACCCTCTGGTGATTCGGCAACGTCACAGCCATACAGCAGCAAGTCTGCGCCGCTTGTCAGGCTGTGCTGCCATGCCAGCAATTCGGCGGTATGCTGCGGCAGCGAGCGACTGTTGAGCACCGTTGCTCCGAGTGAGATCTCGGCGTCAGTTCCGTGGGTCAGCAAGTGAATGGCTGACACATCCCCCAGCGTCTGGAGCTTCTCCGTAATTTGACGTAAACCGTCAGAATGACTCTCCAGTCGAAGCAGGCGAAATTCTCGATCCGTGTTCAGGAGGTTCGCCAGAATGCCGTCCGCATCCTGAACGCGATAGTCAATGACGATCAGTTCGGGCCCCCGTGGGATCGAATCGTGCGGGATCGAATCCAGTGGCAGGTTCTCACCGGGCTCGCGATGGAACTCTCCGCCATTGATCTGTTCATCAGCGGCAGACGCCAGGCCGTCGTCCTGAACCGCTGTGGTGTGATTACTGACCGAAAAATCGTCTCCGGAGAAGCCAAAAGCCGTTTCCACCCCAACGGATTGGCTGTTGCCAGTGGATTCAATCGACGCGACATCCGCAACGACCGCCAGAGGCGTCACGCTCATCAACAATCGTTCTTCAAGATGGCTGATTCTGGGTGCTGGTTCAGACAGCCCGGCACGCTGGTTTGCGCGCAATCGATGGGACGCTTCTGACAGCAGAAGCTTGAGGTGTTTTTGAAGGTCACGGGATCCCAACCCCACGTTTCGCACTTTGTCTTTCTACTGGTCTTGCAGCACCAGTGATCGCCCGTCGCATCGTTCAGACCGTCTGGTCCGGACGGATTTCAACGAACGTTGATGAAAAACTAGTCCACAGAAATGACAGTGCAGAAAAACCCGGCTGTGAATCCCCAGTTCACCAAGTGAGAAACTCACGCCTGACTGATCAGATCAGAAGGATGCGAACGACCGGCATTTCCTGCCGCGAGGAAGGACTAATCGCTCCAATTTGGCAAACTGAGCGATATTTGCCGGTCGAACCGAATATGCCGAAAGGAACGATTGTCTCGGCGCAGGATTTCACTGAGGCCTCATGGCCAAAACAGACGACTTGTAAGGACAACGCGGACGTTCCGTTCGCGCCTTGGTCCGTCACCTCGCGATGCGAGCATGGCCGAACTCCATACAGGAATAGTCCCCACAGATATTCATGAACCACTTTCCTTCGCCAAAATCATCCTCAACGGAAGGCTGTTCTCAGGGCTTACCTGCGACACAGCACTCGGTTGAAGGTCATGGTGTCCAAGCAGATGGTCGTCAACGACTCTCTGTCTGGCTGCGCGAACTGGTTGGTCCACGGCGGGTTTCTGGTTCACTCTGTCAAGCGGCTGTATCACAGGACTCGACTCAGAGAATTACCTCCACACGACGAAGGCGTTCTACCGCGATCGCTCTGGGTGCGGTGCTGGTTGCTGGAACCCTGTTCTTGCCGTCGTCAGATCTGGCCGCTGTTCAGATCAGGGAAGGTCAGCCCACGAACATCACATTGAGAGCGCCCCGGGTCGCCCCTCCAGGAGGGTTCCCCCGGATCGTTCCCATGACAGACCCCTCAGAATCGAAAACAAGTGCCCAGAGCAGTTCCAAAGGCGGTGGAATGGATCCCGACCTGGAAAAGCGAATGACAGCCATGTTTCGTCAGATCGCGGCTGAGATGTCTTCGAAAGAGAACAATCCCGCAGAATCAACAAATGCTCCAGGTTTGAGTTCGGCTCACCCGTACACGGACAAGCCTGCTGCCGGCAGAATGGCAGGATCAGTAACGGCAGGACCAGCAACCAGAACTTCAAATACTCCTGTTTCGTCTGTATCTCTCCGCAGCCCGGCCATCCGTCGGGCTCCATCTCGTTCGGGTGTGCTCATCGTTTCTCAACCCGGTATGATGGCCGAACATTCTGCTGAGCAACTTATTCAGTCCGCGGGAGAGGCGTCACAAACTCTGGCAAACAGCGCGTCACAAACTTTGGCAAACGGATCGTTGTCCTCCGATATTGCTGCCAATCCGGGACCACCCACAGCCGGTATCCTTCCTGAGCAGCAACCCGCTCATTTCGTGGAACAGCCTTTTCCTTCAGTGTCGTCAGAACTGGCAGATCCACGGCTACAGGCACTTCCACAGTTGCAGCAAACTGTGTCTCCCTCGAACCCTCAGACGACCGGTTCGGTGAATCCTGTGACCGGTGCCCCCCTTTCGGACGCATCCCGCATCGCTCAATCCGTCTTTGGAACCAGTGCACTTCAGCCACCCTCGGCGATTCCTGAAACGTCAGTCCCCGGCAACCCAACGCCGCCCGTTGTGCCACCGGCTCCAGTCTTTCAACCGCCTTCACTGCCGAGAGGTTTATCATCTGACACGGCTGATATACCGCTGCCTCACCAGGTCCATCCCACTCCGGAAGGCACATCCGATCCTGTTCGGAACGGCCCTGTTCCCATCGGGAAAGGCCCCGTTGGTGATTCGCCCGGGCCATCGTATTCCCGGCAGCCACCGACAGGACAGCCTGATTCCATTGACCCGAACTTCAGTCAGCAATCTCGGCCAGGCGTTCCATCGCCAGGCTATCAGGGAAGTGGACACTATCCCGGTCAGTCCGGTTTTCGAGCCACCGTCGAATCCGATGCACCGCGATGGTTGCATTCTTACCAGGATCGCGCGGCGCGAATGGGACTGGAATCCACGATCCTGACACCTCAGTCCAGCTCGCACATGCCCATCGAATTTCGTCCGTGGTGGGATTCGCTGGTTCGAAATCACATGGGGATCGCGCCCACACCCATGACAGTAGATGCAGCCGGACTGGTCCGGCAGGCCATGCTGTATTCTCCCCAGATTCTGGCACTTCAGGCAGAACCGGAAGTGCAGCAAAGAATCGTCTGGCAGGAAGAAGCCCAATTCGACTGGCGCACTTTCCTCGAAACAACGTACGACGATCTGAACGACCCTGTCGGCAATCGGCTCACCACCGGAGATTTGTCGGATCGGTTCAAGGATAACAAATTCAGCACCATTGGCGGCTTTCGGAAGAAGACGTCCAGCGGCGGTGAACTGGAAGTCAGTCAGCGAGTCGGGCACCAATACAACAACTCGACGTATCTGGTCCCGAATCCGCAGTCGACGTCGCGTCTGGAGCTTAGCTTTCGACAACCTGTCTGGAATGGTGCGGGTAGCATTTACAGCCAGAGCCAGATTGTTCTGGCTCGAATCACCACCAATTCATCCAGCGACGAAGTTCTGGCAGAACTACAGGACCATCTGTACCAGGTCACGGAAGCATACTGGCAGCTCTACCGAAGCCGGGCGGAATTCTATCAGCGTCAGAAACTGGTCGAATCCGCACGCTCTGTGCTTCAAACACTGGAGGGACGAGATCAGGTTGATACTGTTCCCCGACAGATTCTGCGTGCTCGCGCAGCAGTAGCCAGAGCAGAAGCTCGCATGCAGCGGGCTGTGACCGCGATCAGAAATACAGAATCGCAATTGCGGCTGCTGGTCAATGACCCGGCCATGCTGAATCAGGGGCCGGTTGAGTTCATGCCGACGGAGATGCCGGCGATGATTCCCGTTGCTCCGGTACTTCACGATTCGCTGAACACAGCCCTGATCAATCGGCCCGATATCAGTCGCGCGATACGTCAAATGAGAGCTTCCGGTGTGCGCCTGGGCGTAAGTCGGAATGAGATGCTTCCGAAGCTCGACTTCCTGGTGAAAACTTACGTTGCCGGGCTGGAGGCGAAGGATCGTATCGACACTTCGATTGCCAATCAGTTCACCCGCGGGCAACCGGGGTACACGGTTGGATTTGAATTCGAGGTTCCGTTGGGAAATCGCGCCGCGCGGGCTCGATACGAACAGCGAAAGTGGGAACTGCAACGCTCGATTAACGTCTTTCGAGCAACCGTTGAAGCATCTTTGACAGAAGTCGAAGTTGCCAATCGCGAAGTGGAAACTGCGTACCGCGAAATGCAGGGCCGTTATCAGGCGATGGTCGCAGCGCAGAATGAAACCAACTATCTGAAGGATCGATTCGAAGTCCTCCCCGATGCCGAAGATTCCGCGATCCTGCTGCTGGAGGACCTTCTGGATGGCTTCGAACGTCTGGCCGACGAAGAATCGACGTTTGTTGACGCACAGGTCAAATACGCATTGTCAATTATCAAACTTCGCCAGGTCACCGGCGTCCTGCTTCGGTCGCGTCATGACAGCCCGGAAACTCTGTCGCAGCATTCCGAGTGGATGGCCCAGCGCATTGAAGAAACAATGCATGGGCGTGTCGACGGTGGAACCAATGTCGTACCAGCATCCATCACTGCCACGACCTTTGCTGATCCTGCAACGATGCCCACGGATGCTCGATCAAACCAAAGCCTTGCCTATTCGCAGACGACGTGGGCTCCTGTCAACAGTTCGGGGGGGCAAGGCTCAGTGCCTGTGAATCACCCGGGCAATGCAAATTCTGTTGTCGCACCATCACCTGCCATCAGATACTCACCGGCGGTTCAGCCTTCCAGCAGCCCTCCCGTAATGAATGGCCAGCGGATTCCTTCATCCGGCAGGTTGCAATCATCGGGCGGACATTCGCTGACCGGGCCATAACTAACCGTCTTCCGTCTGTTTGCGGGCTGTTGTCCGAGCTGTTGATTCCTATGCCGAACGAAGCTTCGACATCCAGAAGTCCATCCAGCGTCTCTCAGTCGTTTCGAAACGCTTCACCTGTTTTGTCGACGGAAATCCCATCCGAACAGCTACTCCCGCATATTCGTGACCTGGCCGAACGGCTGAAGACAGCGAACCGCGATGAGCTAATCGACGAGGTGATGGTCATTCGGCGTGAACTGGCTCGCGGGCGAAGTACAAGCGAACCGGAGATGCTGGTTGCCGGACTCGCTCTGGTCAGTGAAGCGCTGCGTCGATCAAAGAACATTCGTCTGTATGACGTCCAGCTGCTTGCTGTAGCAGCGTTATCCCGAAATCGAATAGCGCAGATGCAAACGGGCGAGGGCAAGACCTTTGTGGGTATCGCTGCGTCTGGTTATCTTGGCATGGCAGGTCGTGGCGTACATGTGATAACGCCAAACACATACCTTGCCGAACGCGACCAGTCTCTCGCAGCGCCGGTCCTGGCAGAACTTGGCATGACAGCCGGACTGCTGCCCGAGCGGGTGGAAGCGATTCAGAAATTCCCGGCCTATGACTGCGACGTGACATACGGAACCGGCCACGAATTTGGATTCGATTATCTCCGCGACCAGCTGACACTTCGTCAGGAGAGCCGACGACCGGCCGGCTCTCGACTTCTGCAGGCACTGCAGGAACCAGCAGATGGCCGCCGGCTCACTATGCAGCGTGGGCTGGAATATGCCGTTGTTGACGAAGCAGACAGCGTTCTGATTGATGATGCCGGTTCGCCCCTGGTGCTCAGCATGTCTGCTCAGGATGGCGCACCGGATGCCAGTGCTCATCAAATGGCGATGCAGTTGCTGAGTCAGCTGGAGCCCGAAAAGCACTACCAGATGGATGCAGCGTCAGGACTTCTGATGCTGACCGGTGAAGGCATTCAGCGGTGCCACAGCGCTGATGTCAGGATTCCTGTCCCGGTGCTCATTCGTCCGTGGACGGAATACGTGCAGCAGGCCCTGCGAGCCCGATTACTGTTTCGGCGCGATGTGCACTACGTGGTGGAAGACGATGAAGTGCGGATCGTCGACGAAACAACCGGAAGAATATTTGAGGATCGATCATGGCAGGATGGCCTGCATCAGGCGATCGAGGCGAAAGAGGGCCTGAAAATCACGGCCGAGAAATCTCCTTTGGCTCAGATCACACGACAGCGGTTTTTTCGGATTTATAACAATCTGTGCGGGATGACCGGGACAGCAATTGGATGCGAGCAGGAATTAAAAGAAGTCTATCGATTGAAGATTGAAGAGATCCCACTGCGAGTCCCATCTGCAAGACAACTCATGCCGACAAGATACTTCGCCACCCGCAAGGCAAGATGGAATGCCATCGCAGAAGAGATCATCCGGAAGCAGAAAGCCGGACGTGCTGTTCTGGTTGGAACCCGATCAATTGCCGATACCGATGTGATCTCCCGGCTGTTAGCTGAGCTTCGTGTACCACACCAGGTCCTGAATGGTTTGCAAACTGCAGACGAAGCAGACATCGTTTCGCACGCCGGTCAGCCCGGCTCTGTCACCATTGCGACCAATCTCGCCGGGCGCGGAACCGACATCAGCCTTCATCCCGATGTCAAACGACAGGGGGGACTTCATGTCATTGTCTCCGAATGTCAAAACGCCGGGCGAATGGATCGTCAGCTGATCGGGCGATGTGGTCGTCAGGGCGATCCTGGTTCGGCCCAGGTATTTGCCAGCGCAGAAGACACTCTCTTAACAAATCACGGCCCGTGGCTTGCCGCGGCCATTCAGCGGGAAGCCGACGCGTCCGGCGAGACCTTTGCTGATTTTGCCACCCAGCTGCGAAGGGTTCAACAGGCAGCCGAACGCCAGCAATACGTCGGTCGCATGCAGCTGCTGCAGCGAGATTCCTATCGAGACAAACTGTTCCGCCATGCTCGCTGATGCCTTCCCGGCATGCACCATTCAGGAGGATATCCAGCGAGGCACCAAAACGGGAAGCCTGAGCAATCTGGGCTGGCCAGGTTCTGGGAACGGGATTGTGAGAAAATCGCGGGAAGCTTACCCTTCACAACTCTGGGGCGGAATTGCAGTGACTCCTGCGTCAGGTTTGGCAACCTTCGTCATCATCAGGTTGATGGCCCTGGAATAGAGGCTTTTGGTTCATTCACTTTCGCCGCATGGACGCTGCGATCATGTGCTTCGCATATTGTTTTCGACTGATCGGGAATCAAACCCTCGCTCCGGACGTGATTTGTCAGGAGTGCGTCGATTGAAGCTGTTGCAACGATATATCTTTGGCGAACTGGTTCGCGTCTTCACGTTGCTGGTCATCGTGTTGACGGTGATGCTTGTGTTTGTCGGTGTGTTTCGTGAAGCCACAGACCGAGGTCTTGGGCCGGTTCAAATACTCCAGATCATGCCGTATGTCGTTCCGAGCATGTTGCCTTTCACGATTCCGGCAACCTTGCTGCTTTCCGTGTGCGTTGTGTACGGTCGGATTTCGGGAGATCTGGAAGTCACGGCTGCCAAAGCCGCCGGAGTCAGCGCACTGCAACTGCTGTCTCCAGCGTTTCTGCTGGGCTTTCTGCTGGCGATTGCGTCGTTCGGGCTGACCAACTTCGCCATACCGTGGGCTGTTACCAACATCAACAACATTGTTACACAGGCAATGGAGGACATCTTTCTGGATGTGTTGTCATCACAGAATCTGATCAATGATCCTCAACGAGGTTATTCCATTACGGTGCTGGAGGTACGAAATCGAATACTGATGGACGCCACGTTTCGATATCGAACTCGCAACCACGATCAGATCACGGTGCGGGCAGAGCAGGCAAAAATACACTTCGATCTGGAAGGGCAGGAAATCAAGCTGATGCTGAAGAATGCCACATTCAGTCGACCGGGATCAGATTCCAGCGGCGACGTGGATTTTCATGAATTTTCCCTGCCATTGCCTCAGACCATCGGCAACATCAAAGCCAGACACCTGACGGTGACGGAACTAGCGGCAGGTATTGAAAAATCAGGTGCAGATCTGGACTATGCCAGGCAACAGCAGGTCAACCAGACAGCCATGGCCCTGTTGGTCGGTGATTTCAGTCAGCTCGCGGGTGAAGATCAGGTATCGTACCAGGCTGCCGAACGTCAGGCGGTACAAAACACGCATCGATTTCGCTCCGAAATTCACAGTCGAATGGCGATGTCCGGCAGTTGTTTGTTCTTTGCGCTTGTCGGTGGACCATTCTCGATGCTTCAGGCCCGCCGTCAGTTTATCACCAGCTTTATCATGTGCTTCCTTCCAATTCTGCTGGTCTATTACCCCGTCATGTTTCTCATGCTCAATCTGTGCAAGACGGGAACGCTGGATCCAACCTGGTCAATGTGGGTACCGAATCTCATCCTGACAGTTGCGGGCACCTTCATGCTTCGCAAAGTCATCCAGTATTAACAATGCTCGCCGGTACATCCGTACCGCTTTGATACTGCAGACGTTCTTCAAGTCTGACTGGTTCGCCAGCACCGGTTATCGATGAATCCGTCATTTGGCGGATCAGGAAGGGTGGCCCGTTTGATTTTTTGGCGAATTCGACAGATAAAGTCGCCCGATTCAGGTATCAAACTCAGGTGATGCGGGTAGCTCTTCGATGGCGGATCATGGCTTCATGTTGAATGCGTGCAATTCAGTATCAGGCAGACTGGCCGTCGTCGAAGACAATGGTATCGTCGGCTGGTTGTATCTCACAGAAACGGCCGGCCGGAAACCTGTTGCGGATGTTTGGCTGTACAACCGAATCAACGCTCCGGCTGCGAAACAAGTGCAGTCTTATCGTGGATCTCCACCTCCAGCTCCGACAGGTTTCGTCACAGATGCTGCCATTCAGACGCCTGGGGAGGGCGACTCGTGGCTCTTCCAGTGGTCCGAAGATGGAGAATCTGTTGCTTTATTACGGGATGGTCAGGCAATGGCCTGGCTCTCAGCTGATTCGAAGTCGGGATATACGCGACTGTTACTCAAAGACGGGCCATGGGGTAAACAGTGGGATCAGGAATTATTTGATCGCTTGTTTGCTGACGCTGACTCACGGGAAGCGAAATCATGACCATTATTCTGCGGTGTGATGAATGTGAAGCTCGATATCGCGTGCCGGATGATCGAGCGGGAAAGCGGGTGAAGTGTAAGAAATGCGGGATGATACTCCAGGTTCCTCCGCTGGATGACCCGGTGACGTCTCCCGATGGCACCCGCATTTTTCGGCACGAACCAAGGAGCCGGGACCTGGATCTGGTGTCCGGAGATGAACAGAATATCGAAGCCATTTCCGGCCACATCGAACGTTTTCTGGGACCGGTGGATATGGTGTTCCATGAGCTGATCAGCGACATGGTGCACATCGACATCCATTGGGTAAAGCCCACAAAGAAGCGTCCGTTTCATACGCTTGTTACCAGCGGCATGAGCGATCGCCCAATGACCGTTCCTGACGAATGTCTGAATCTTCAGTATGCGGAGCTCATGATTTGTCTGCCCCGTTCATGGAAGATCTCGCAGAAAGCCTTTGAAGATGAGGGGAACTACTGGCCGGTCAGATTGCTGAAGCTGCTGGCCAGGCTACCTCACGAATACGAAACCTGGCTTGGCACAGGACACACGATACCGAACGGCGATCCAGCCGAACCGTACGCCGACAATACCCGATTCTCATGCGCACTGGTTATGCCGCCCCTGAATGTTCCGGAGGAATTTCATTCGCTGTCGCTGGATGACGAGCGGGATATTCACTTCTACACCATTGTTCCGTTGTACGACGAAGAAACGAATTTCAAGCTGACCAAAGGCCTGGATGCGCTCATGGAGAAACTGGAAGCCGTCGGCGCCAATGATGTTGTGGATGTGAATCGAGCCAACAGTTGTCGGCGCAAGAAGTGGTTTGGGTTGTTCTGAGAATGCATTCAGCGTGATTCCCCTTTCCACAACTGCAGTCGACCGTGAGTGGTTCACGATTGCTTGATGATTGCTGGCTGACGCCGAAATACACTCCATTCATAGCGATTGACCACCTACTCTGAAGCGATTGGCCCACCGGTTCATGTCGAAAGCACTACCAGACCTGAAACCAGACGCTCCTGCGATCGCAATCCAGCGCAACCCTCAATCGGGGAGTGGGCGAGGTCGATCGGAATTGCTGGCCCTTGTTCATGAACTCCGGCAGCGTGGATATCGCGTCAGAATGTTCAAATCACGAGAGCAACTGGATATCTGGGTCAGACAAGATCAGGTGAGTCGGCAACTGCGATGTCTCGTTGCGGCCGGGGGAGACGGCACACTGGCTGACCTGCTGAATCGCCACCCGTCGCGCCCTTTGGTGCCATTTCCGCTGGGCACAGAAAACCTGATGGCCCGCCATCTCGGCATCGGCCGAACGCCTGCTCTGTTTGCAGACATGGTGGATGCAAATCAAACCTTGATGTTCGATACGGGCCTTGTCAACGACCATCGATTTCTGCTGATGGTAAGCCTTGGGGTCGATGCTGACGTTGTCCATCGACTTCATCATGAGCGAACGGGCAACATACGGCACATGTCATACTTACGCCCCATCTGGAACGCTTTCCGGCGATTTCGCAGTCAACGCGTTTGGGCCACGTCATGCGCTGATTCCGCAGAACAAATAGCCGAAACGTTGCCTTTGGCTGGTGGCCACGTCATCGTTGCAAACACGTCGGCCTATGGGTTTCATTTTCAGTTTTGTCCCGATGCCACTCCCCATGATGGATTGCTGGATGTGCGGGTCTTTACCGGGACGTCGCGATTCGCGATGTTCATCCATGGCCTGAGTCTCTGGCTTCGCCTGCCATGGAAGAATGTCATGGTGAAACGATTTCAGAGCTCCTGCATCCGACTGAATGCAACCGGGCCCGCCGGGACTCCCGCGGATACTCCATCAGGAGTCGCAGATGCAGGCCGCTCGTCAGTGCCGGCTCAAACTGACGGTGATCCATTTGGTCGCCTGGATTGTGCCGGTTCCGCAGCAGCGGACAGTGCGATTCGCGGTGTCTATGGCGAGATGATTGTACGTGTCGATCCCGGCTCACTCCGAATGCTGGTGCCATCAACATATCGTCGGTGTGTCCAGCAGGACTGATTCGGCCGCCAACCGCCAATCGTGTGCTCGCGCGATGGTCAGGGTGGCCAGAATGCTCTGGGATTGGCAATTCACCGGATGGAACTACACTTCCCATCACTATGTCAAAGCAAGTTCTGGCGTCTCACGAGTTCTGTGAAAGCGAATTGGAATCACCGCAAGTCTTGTCGGTTGCGGGTGGTCACGCTGCCCTGTTCAGTCGGCGATGTCCGGGCAAGAGCAGCGTCAACGAAGATGCGGCGGCTGTATTCGCTGTCAGTGATTCGACCGGTGTACTTGTCGTTGCCGATGGTGCGGGGGGGATGCAGTCCGGAAACGCGGCATCCTCTCAGGCTGTTAAGTCCATGGCCGAACGACTCCTGAATCTGCCCGACAGTTCCAACCTGAGAGCCGCCGTTCTGGACGCTATCGAAAGCGCGAATGATCGCATCTGTGCCATGGGTGCCAACGCCGCAACAACATTCGCTGCACTCGAAATCCAGTCTGACACTGTGCGCCCTTACCATGTCGGCGATTCAATGATTCTTCTGTGTGGTCAACGGGGCCGGTTGCGATGGCAGTCGATCGCCCACTCGCCGGTGGGTTACGCCGTCGAAGCCGGAGTGATCGATGAAGCCGATGCGATGTCACACCCGGATCGACACTATGTTTCCAATCTGGTTGGTTGCCCCGAAATGCGAATCGAGATGGGTCCGCAGCTGAAAATGAGCGTTCGCGATACGCTTCTGATCTGCAGCGACGGGCTGAGTGATAATCTTTCCACCGACGAAATCGTTTCGATCATTCGGTGTGGCGATCTTGCGATGTCTGTTCAGCAACTGGTCGACCTTGCAACACAACGAATGAAGCAGGGCATCGGTGACGGCTCAATTCCGTCAAAGCCGGATGATCTGACAATCGTTGCCTTCCGAAGGGCTCAGAAACCCGGAAGAAGAGCTCGACAGAAGAAGACCGTTATGCCCGACAACCCCGTCAGCCGCGTAGAGACACCCGATAGTGAATCAGAATCCGGTTTCGAGCAAAGCCAGATCTCCGGCGACGTGGTGGCCACGCCATCTGAATTCAGGCCGTCGGCTACTGAATCGGCTGAATAGCTTGAGTTGATTCGTCGGCTGCTACCGCGACTTGATTGTTAACTTTTCGGACACCGGGCTGCAGACGAATCAGATTTCCGGCGAGCCGACGGACATCGGGACTGGATGCGGTGCCGGACAAAGTGGCGACTCCTGCATCAGTCATCGAAACCCGAATACTGCTGAACGCAGGGTTCGCGATGGAGAACAGGTCCAGTGAAGCGCTGTTGATCTCAGGAAAACTGTTGCTTGTTGCTCCTGCCGAAGGCGTCGCAAAACCAAGGCGAATGGACACGGGCACGGTTCGTGGAGTTCCGGTCTGCTGTGTCTGCAGGTTACGGTTCGTTTGCTGGTCCGTGATGGCCCGGAACTGTCGATTTCCACTGTTTGTATTCAGGGTCGATTCCCGAATAGCACCGACAAATCCGTCCTGTTGAGCTCCTCCGACAAATCCCTGCGGTGCGTTATCGACGTTTGTTGTGTTCAGAGTAAAACCGGTGGCCCCGGAGGATGTTCCACTGGTTCCCGTACCCGTTGAACCTGTTGAAGAACCGTTCGTGGATCCGGTTCCTCCAAGGTTCACCTGCTGCGCATGGGCAGAGTTCGTTTGAAACTGGAGGACCGCAAAGGCAAAAGTCGCCCCAAACAGAAATCGGAGAGATGAGGCCGACCAAAGGGGCCGAACGGTCTGTTGCGCGGGATTGCTCATGGCAGTTCGTCCGAAACTCTCAGAAGTGTTTTCAAGTGCAGGTACAGCGGTCGATATGTTATCGCATTCTCGCTACGGGCCTCACAACTTTAACAATCGGCTCGCCCTTCAGGACCCGGTTTTTTCGTTAACTTCGCTTGCGCGAACGGAATCTTCCGCAAACCTGCTCTTCGGGAGAGGCAATTTGGGTCGCCCTTTCCGCATCCAAAAGACAGCAAACCTGGTCTATCAGCCGACTGAAAAAGTAACCCGACGTCTCAGCGAGGGATTGCTGGCCCCTGCCGGCCCGGGAAAATGCCTCTCGCTAAAGCGTTGGGTTGCCCTTCCTTTGGTTTTCAACAACCAGTTAAGTTCTTCGATTCGAACGCGCTTTTCCGGCCTTCGTTCGTGGATCTGTATTTGTCGATTCTTCGGGTGGGTTTTCGGGACTGCAGGAGAACCAATGGCCGTTGTGAATTGAATGGGCGCAATCTGTTGTTAGTTTGTCCTTCTCGCGCACGTTCCGCTCAAAATCACGTGGAGCGAGCGTTTGTTCGTAGTGGCTTTCGGTTTTCTGCTCGCAGTCATCCCCGTGAAATTTTCCTGGCATTTCAGTAAGGTCAACCCTCGGTTCAAGAACCGGGAGGCTACGCAGGGCGAATTCTTCGCCAGTGATACGGAGCTGCGCGGATTTGTTCGTGAGGCCGTCCAGAATTCGCTGGACGCCCGAATCCCGGACAGTGCAAATCCTGTTGCGGTGCGTATTTACCTGTCCGGGGAAGATCAGGCCCTGGAGCCCAGTCGATCAAGGCGGTATTTCAAAGGCGGATGGGAACATTTCCACGCGGACGGGTGTGGGCTTCGCGACGCGGCGGACAGGAATGAACCGTGTCGATTTGTGGTGTACGAAGACAGCGGCACAACAGGATTGACGGGCCCTGTTGATCAATTCCATGAAGTGCCCGGACAAAGAAATCCGTTCTACTACTTCTTCCGCGCAGAAGGTCAGTCAAACAAACTGGAAACGGGGCGAGGGCGCTGGGGGCTGGGCAAGTTTGTTTTTCCTCGCAGCAGTCGTATCCGCAGTTTCTTCGGCCTCACCATCCGGCACGACGATGGCAGACGATTGCTGGTCGGACAATCGATCCTTCGCAGTCATCGCGTTGAAGACAAAAGCTACACTCCGGATGGCTGGTTTGGCGAAAAGCCGGGCAGGAAAGAAGCACCGTCGCCCATCGAGTCCTCTGAGTTCATAGATCGCTTCTGCCGGGATTTTGCACTGGAACGAACCTCCGAACCGGGGTTGTCGGTGGTGATACCTTTTTGTGATGCGTCGTGGGACGCGCGCGGGGTCGTCAACAGTGTTGTGCAGGATTACTTCAGCGCGATCCTGAACGAAGAGCTGATTGTGACGGTCGAAAGTGCAGACACTCAAATCGTAATCAACGCTCATTCGATCATTGACGTGTTGCAGGATTGCGACGATGACATACGGACTCAGATGCAACCACTTCTGGAGCTCGCACAGTGGGCCTGTAACCAGAGACAGAACGGTTCAATGCAGCGACTCGACAGAAATCTGTCCAGTCGACCACATTCACGGGGTAACCTGCGGTGGTCAGCCAAAGACGTCGATGAACAGCAGTTTCGTCGCGTGCGCACCACCTTCGCCGCCGACGGACGATTAGCAGTACGGATACCATTGACGGTACAGCAGCGAGGACAGGAACCAAAGGCCACCCATTTTGACGTCTTTCTTCAGAAGAGCGAATCCACGGCACAGCGTCGACCGGTTTTTGTTCGTGAAGGCATTGTCATCTCCAACGTGCGGTCTCGACTAATCCGGGATATCAGCGCTCTTGTGATGGTTGACGACGCGCCCCTGGCTGCATTTCTGGGCGACGCTGAAAACCCGGCTCATACCGAGTGGCAGGAAGAAATCTCCCACTTCAAAGGAAAGTATGTTCAGGGAGCTTCGGTGCTGCGTTTTGTTAGAAACACCGTCCCGGACTTATGCCAGCTGCTTACTGAACCGACGGATGAACAGGATTCGGAATTGCTGCTGGATGTGTTTTCGATTGGAGCTGTACCGAACGGCAGGAGGAGTAGTTTTCCCGTCGGCTTCGAAACCCACACTTCCCGGCGCCGAAAGTTTGCTTCTCCCCTGAATGAACCTACCGTTGCCAGGCGGACACGACGACCGTTTCGGATTGTTCGTCGCAAGGGAGGGTTTCGAATCGCCGGGCTCACAGCTCGTGCTGCCAGAGAAGACGCGTCGAATGAAACCGCCGACCCGATGCCATTTGCCGCACCACTGGTCATTGAAGTTTGCGTCGCTTACGACCGTCGCAGCGGAAGCGCCCTGCGAAATTTTGATCCCACCGACTTTCAGCTCGACCATTCACCGATTGTCATTCAATCAACAAATGCCTCATGGGTCATCACTTCAGCCAATGTGCTGCGGGTGACAGCCAACGGGCCGTTCTTCGAAGTGGTAGTCGCTGGTTTCGATGTGAATCGCGACCTGTATTTGAAGGCTCAGGTTCTCAAAGACTGAGCACAGCGACAATCTTTGGCCATCAGCCGAAGCTTCTTCCGCGAAACGTTACTCTCTGATCGCCTTATTCGTGTTTCCAGCCACTTGCGCGGCGCGGCGATCCCAGGCAGACTTACCCGCATTGATAAACTGAAGGAACTGCTGGCCCCCGGAACTATCAAGTCCGATGAATCGGGAAAGGATGATCGTTCCATCAGGTGAAGCAATCGCGTAGCCGGGGAGAGTGACGTCTTTGTACCAATTCTCCTGCAGCGTTTGGTTGTAGACCAATTGTTCCTCGCGTTCTTCGGTTGTCATGTTGCCCGGGACTTTGTCTGTATAAATCTGAACCTGCACGAGGTCATGAAGAGCGTCACGGACATCATTGCGGGCCAGGACTGAGGATTCCATCAATCGACAATTCGTACAGTTGATCCCTGTAAAATCGATGAACAGGAGCTGTTGTTTTTCGGTCGCGGCTTTGACCGCTTCCCGAAAATCAAGGAAGTGGGAATCGCTGTCGTGACTGGCGACAGCACTGCCGAAAGCACCACCGCCGGTGATCATCGATTTATCCGGGGGTGAAAACGCGGCGATCTGTTGCCAAAGCATGCCATCCGGGGCCTTTGCAGCAAACACACCAACCGATATGTATCCCCCAAGAAACAGGAACCCTATGGCAAAAAGCACTCTGAGGGGGCTGACCCCTGTTGACGGCGAATCGTGATCTGTTCGGAAGATGTCCAGAAGGTAACAGCCTGTGACGGCAGCGATCACCGCCCAGCCGATCTGAAATGATGCACGGTCCAGGAATCGGGGCAGGCCGTCAGGGCTGAGTCCGATATCCGCCACGCTCAGAAATTTCAGCACGAACGCGAGTTCAACCAGCCCCATCGTCACTTTGACAGTATTCATCCAGCCGCCGCTTTTCGGCAACTTCCTGAGCATCGAAGGAAACAGGGCCAGGAAGAAGAACGGCGATGCGAACGCGGCCGAGAATGACAGCATCCCGATAATAGGCCAGTACCAGCTGCCGGTTGCGGCGATCACCAGAAGGCCGCCCACAAATGCAAATGTGCAGGTGAAGGAAACCAGCGTAAAGGTGAATGCCATAAATAGTGCACCGACCACGCCCCCTGTGGATTCTCGCTTTGACGACCATGTCAAGAGCCAGCTGGGCAATCGCAGTTCAAACATTCCCATCAGCATCAGGCCAAAGACCATGAACAACCCGGCAAAGAAAAGATTCAAACCCGGACTGTTCGCGAGTTCCGTCAGTTTGGTTGGTCGGAAGGTTACGGCGACCAGCAAACCGAGAACTGTGAATGTCCCGATAATCCCAAGACAGTAGATCACCGCCAGTCCAATCGGGCTCTTGTGGTTCTTTTCCGACTGTTTCAGAAAAAAGGCAACCGTCACGGGAATCATGGGAAACACGCACGGTGTCAGCAAAGCGACCAGTCCGGCCCCGAACGCTCCCAGAATGAATGCGAAGAGCCCGCGTTCCGTCAGCTGACTGGCTTCTGTCACATTCTCCGACTGCTCCGGGGTAGCCTCGGAAGACTCACTGGGCGATGGGCCATTGCCATCTGTTCCCGTGTCCACAGCCGACACGCCCTCTGTTGGTGCGGGAGCGGGATTGACATCATCTGCCGAATCGAATGCAAATTCCACTTCTGTAGGCCTGAGGCAGGAGCCCGCATTGCACAGCTGGAAAAAGATGGTTCCAGCGACAGACGGATTTGCACCTGTGCACTTCAGTTTGCGAGTCCAGGTGATTTCACCAAAGTGAACACGCTGAACAACGCCCTCCATTGGATATTCCAATTCCGGAACGTGCGACGGCTGGAATTCGGAGTCCAGCGTTTCCAGCGAATTCAGATCCGTCAGGTTGATTTCCGTTGGATTCCCGATCATGGCCGGGTCCTGGTCCAGAGCAAACGTGTGCCATGGCTTCTGAACGGTCGCCTTGACCTCAAGAATCACATCATCGCCAGACTTCGCATTGGCTGGAGTCAGCGAAATATCGAAACGGATAGGGTCCGTTTGGCCTTTGAATTGGGGTACCAGCTGGATGGTCCTGCTTTTGGTTTCCTGCGCAGCTGTCCCAGCGGAGGATCCTTTCTGCGGGGCCTCTGGCACTTGCTCCGGATTTTTTGGGGGCACTTGCAACGTATCGCTAACGGTGAGAGTCGCTTTGAACTGGCGAGGGGGTCGAATCGGCTTGCAAACGCCGCCAGCTCCGTCGGTACCGGAACTGCAGAACTGGCCAGTAAGTTCTCCTGCGACTTCGACCTGGGCCGTCTTTGTCTTGTCGAGCGGGAGAATCCGGGACCAGGTGACTTTGTCGAAGAATTTCTCAACACGTTGCCCAAGTCCGGGATCATCGACGGCTTTGGGTGTATGGTCAGGCCGCCACGCGTCAGACGACTCCAGAATTCCCTGCTGGCTTTTGAGCCTAATCGAGGTCCGGCCGGAAAAGCTTTCATCCATTGAGTAGATGTAGAAGCCGTCCGGAAGGACGACCGTCACCTGCAGCTCGACGTTTTCCGAATCGTGAGGCACCAGCTTTGCAGAGACATCAATATCCGCGTCGTGCCAAAGGTGAGTCCGTTATCGAACGAATCGAGTGGGAAGGTCCCCTGCGCGATGGCTCGATCGCCACAGTGGGCGGAAATCGTGGCGAGAAAGGCCACCGTGAACAAGGACTGGATCATCTGAGCGATGGAATGTCTGATGGACATAGCTCTGTTCTCGATCGGTGCGGGGCAGATTCTTCAACGCGACGAAGAAGCCTGTTCCGGAAGTGGACATCGAATGCAGCATCGTGTGGTCAATAGTTGCCGGACGGTGCGTAAGGCCGAAACTTACACGGAAACAGGGCATTCTGAAAAGACGATCACCCCCGGCTGCACCAGATTCCGGCAGGCTGCGGCAAAGTCAGCCACCCTGCGGCAAATTTCGATCCGTCGGGATTCTTTCGTTTCCGCCCTCAGTGAGTTGCAGTCGGGTAAATGTTTGCTGTATTACGCGCTGTTAACCAACGGATTTCCTCGATTTTTCTCTCAGCCCCTATCTGCAGGCGTCGTGACTGCGGCAGAAGACGGACTTTCGGAACTGTTTTCATGAATCGTATTTTTATCTCCGGTATTGGCGTCGTCAGTTGTCTGGGAAACGATCGTTCGACGGTTTGGAACAACCTGATTGCCGGACAATGCGGGATCGACAAGCTGACCGAGCATGACGTCACCGATTTGGAGGTTGATATCGGAGGCGAAGTCCGCAACCTGAACGCTGACCGAATTAACGTTAATGATCTGGTATCCACTCGAAAAATGGACCGAGCCAGTCAGTTCGCCGTCCATGCAGCGCATGAAGCTCTGGAAGATGCGGGACTGCCGGTAAAGGATATCGGCGAAAATGCGGCTGTCATTATCGGTGCCGGACTCGCCGGACTGGAGACATACGAATTCCAGATGGAGCGGCTACTTACGAAGGGTCCGTCCCGTGTGAGTCCGTTCACCATTCCTATGCTGATGCCAAACGCTCCACCGGGAAACATCAGTCTGGCTTTTGGTGTCCGGGGAACCTGCTACACGACCAGCAGCGCATGCTCTTCTTCCGGCCACGCCATGATTGATGCCATGGAATATCTCCGCCGTGGGGAAGCAGATTTTATCATCACGGGCGGAACCGAAGCTTCGCTGACGCGTCTTGGTATTTCGTCCTTCGTCAACATGAAGGCCATGAACAAGTCGATGAATGATCGTCCCCGTGAATCCATGCGACCGTTCGACGCGGATCGCGGCGGCTTTATCATGGCGGAAGGATCTTCTGTGCTGATCTTCGAAACCGAAGAGCACCTCCGGAAACGCGGCGGCAAAGCCTGGGCGGAAGTTCTTTCCGGCCGGTCAACCAGTGATGCTTTTCATCTGGTCCAGCCTGACCCGGAAGGCAAACTCGCAGTGAAAGCCATCAAGGCGGCGATCAGTGCGGCGGGCCTGACTCCGGAAGAGATGGTCGGGCAAACTTACGTCAATGCTCACGGTACGAGCACAAATTACAACGATGCGATGGAAACGGTGGCCCTGAAGACAATCTTCGGAGACGCTGCCGCGCAGTTGAAAGTCAGCTCAACAAAAAGCATGCTCGGTCATATGATCGGAGCAGCATGTGCAATTGAGATGTCGGCTTGCGCAATGGCCCTGAATTCCGGAGTGCTTCCGCCAACCATCAACTACACCACGCCCGATCCCGCTTGTGACCTGGATTACATTCCGAACAAAGCGATTCGCCAGCAGATGAAATACGCCATCAACAATAGCTTTGGCTTTGGGGGACACAACGTCTCCCTGGTAATCGGCCGCGTTGATGACGAAGACCTCAAACGTCCCGCGATTGAATGTGACGTCTGATTGCTCTGCGTTTGATTGGCAGAACCCCCCGCATCGTTCATGATGCTGCCTCAACCCGCGCAAACGGCGCGGTCCGGCCAAGTGAGGCATCAAGGGGGTGCGCCATGCCCATTCGGAACACTGTCCGTCGCTGTGTGATTGTCTGCCAGATTCTGCTGGCTGTTTCTGTGTTCGATCCAACGTTGTTCGCGACAACCTTCGCGGAATCTGGTTCAAACCACATCTACCAGGTCGGTGTCGCAAAAAAGGATGTCACGCCGGATTATCCCGTTCGATTAAGCGGCTTCGCGTTTCGCAAGACGGAATCAGAGGGGATCTCCCAGAAAATCTGGGCAAGGGCTCTGGCCATCGGAGCGGACGCGTCGTCAAACGATGCCGGCGAGACAACCAGCGGGCCAGTGGTGATTGTCACGCTCGACAGTCTTGGTGTCCGGCTGGAACAGGTCAATGAAATCGCATCCCGGCTGGCGAAGAAAACCGGGCTGCAGCGCGATCGGCTGGCCATCACCTTTACGCACACCCATTGCGCTCCGAAAGTCAACGGTGCTGCTGACAACATCTTCGCAGAAGCCATCCCACCGGAGCATCAGGACCACCTGGATCAGTACACCGTTGAGCTTGTGAATGCCATCGAAGGGGTCGTGCTGGAAGCTTTGGCCAGCCGGAAGCCTGCGACTCTGGAATGGGGAGTCGGTGAAGTCGGTTTTGCAAAGAATCGACGCACTCCTGGAGGGCCAACGGATCATTCATTGCCAATTCTGGTGGTTCGAAATGTCGATGCTGCAGGAACGGTGCGCGCGATCTACACAAGCTACGCCTGCCACTGTGTCACACTGTCGCATAATCTGATCAGCGGTGACTGGGCGGGTTATGCCGTCGAAGCGATTGAAAGACACTTCCCCGATGCCATGGGCCTGGTCTCCATCGGTTGTGGTTCAGATCAGAATCCCGTCAGCGGTGTGACTGGTGACAAGATCGACGTGTGCCAGATGCAGGGGATGCAGATTGGTGATGAGATCTCTCGACTGATCGAACAACGAAGACTCACACCGCTGGGTGGGCGTGTTCACACCACGCTGAATCACCTTCAGCTGGCATTTCAGACTCTTCCGACACGTGACGAATACGAAAAAATGGTCGAAGCCGGCGGTGCACCGGGATACAACGCCCAGACCCAGCTGCAAAAACTGAATCAGGGAAAGAAGCTTCCGGTATCGCTGGAATATCCGATTCAGACGGTCAGTTTCGGTGATGAGCTTTGCATGGTGTTCCTCAGTGGTGAAGTTTGCGTCGACTACGCCATTCGACTCAGGAAGGAGCTCGCGCCGAATCGCATCTGGATGCACGGATACAGTAATGATTTTGGAGCATACATCCCGTCAGAGCGATTGCTGGCTGAAGGCGGGTACGGAGCCGGTGCTGAGATCCCGTATTTCGCACTTCCTGCGAAGCTGATGACGGGACTGGAAGAACAAATCGTGGCTGAAGTTCACCGCCAGGTGCCACCGGCCTTCCGGCAGAATCTCGCAGGTGGCACGAATGGCATCTCACCCAGGTCACCCGAGGAATCGTTAAGAGCACTGAAAACGCATCCGACGCTGAAGGTCGAACTCGTCGCCTGTGAGCCGCAGATCAGTGATCCTGTTGCCATTGACTTCGGCCTGAACGGTGACGTCTGGGTTTGCCAGATGGTCGACTATGGACACGGCATCGAAGAAGAATTCACTCCGAGGGGACAGGTCCGGGTATTGAAGGACCTGAATGCCGATGGGCTGTTTGAATCCTCCACGGTTTTTCTGGACGGGCTCCGGTACCCCACCGACGTCAAGATCTGGCGCGATGGAGCTTTGGTCTGTGATGCGCCGGATATTCTGTATGCCGAAGACACCAATGGTGATGGCGTCGCAGACCTGCGGAAAGTGCTGTTTACCGGATTTGCAACGCACAACGGACAGGCGCGAGTCAATAGTTTGCAGTGGGGCCTGGATGGTTGGGTCTATGGATCCTGTGGCTTGTTCGGCGGCAGGATCACCAACGAATCCGGTGTTGTAGTGGACGTGACAGGGCGAGATTTTCGAATACGGCCTGACACTGGCGAGATGGAGCCTGTGACAGGACGAACGCAGCAAAGTCGTGTCCGTGATGACTGGGGAAACTGGTTCGGATGCGATAACGGAACGCTGATTCGACATTACCCGGTTTCTGAGGATTACGCCCGCCGGAATCCTTTCGTACCGCCTTCCCCAACCGCGGTCTTTGTTCCCACCGGACAGGATGCCGGACGACTGTTTCCTTCCAGCGATCTTGTGTTATTTAAACTTTCCGGCGCCGCGGGGCGTGCAACGGCAGCCTGCGGCGTTGGAGTTTATCGAGACGACTTACTGGGCGAGAGCTACTCTGGAAACTCATTCAGTTGCGAGCCCGTAAACCAACTGGTCTACCGTCAACAACTGTTCCGTCAGGGAGCGACGATTCGCGGCAGACGAGCGCCCAACGAACAGTCCGTGGACTTCCTGACCTCGACAGACCAATGGTTTCGGCCGGTGCAGGCTCGTACAGGCCCGGATGGAGCGATCTGGGTTGTCGACATGTATCGGTACGTTATTGAACATCCCAAGTGGATACCGGAGGAAACTCTGGCTGAGCTGAATGTCTTTGCAGGCCAGGGACTGGGGAGGATCTATCGGGTGACCACGGCTGGCGCCGGACGCCAATCGGTTGGCGATCTGCGGGCGAAAAGTAACCCGGAACTTGTTGAACTCGTCAATCATCCGAATGGAACTGTGCGCGACATGGTTCATCAATCCCTGATTTGGCGAGAGGCGGCCGACGTGACAGATGCCCTGAACCACGTGGCAACGGCCGGAAGCCGTCCCGCCTCACGTTTGCAGGCGTTATCCATCCTGGACGGACTGGATCAGCTTTCACAAGACGTATTGCTGGTCGCACTGCAGGATAAACATCCTGAAGTGCGGCGAAACGCCATTCGTTTATCAGAGGCTCTGCTGGCAAATTCCGGGGCGGAGACAGGAAAAACAGGTGTCCTGCTGGAACAAGTGCTGGCGATGAAAGACGACCCGGCATTTGAAGTTCGACAGCAGCTGGCATTGTCTCTGGGTAATGTCAGGTCTGCCCGGGCACCGGCGGTGCTCGCGGAACTCGCTCAGTCGTCCAGCGATCCCTTCATGTCCGGCGCCGTGCTGAGCTCCCTGAACACAACCAATATCGCTCCGTTCACCGAGATCGTTTTGCAGAACCCCGGTTTGCGTTCGCGATTGGGCGACGATGTGCTTGCATCCGTGGCAGGAATGGGCAATGAAGATGCCGTCCGCGATGTTCTGAGCGTGCTGCTGACTTCTGAAGACAATGCCAATGGGCTCCGGTGGCACTCCTGGCAGCTCCAAAGTCTGGCTCGGTTGCTGGATGGACTTGATCGACGCAAACCAGCACCGGTCGGATGCGTGACGCCGGAATTAGAGGCGGCGGCGGGTAATCTGGCCAGCGACATTCGCAAAGCACTGATGAACTCGGAAACCTCGGATGAAGCCCTGTCAGCGATGCTGGGTTTGCCGGGACGTCGTTTGGGACCCGTTTCATCGAAACTGTTTCAGCCGGGTGACTTGCCTGACAGTGCCGAAATCGTCTCATTCGTTAGCCCGCAGTTTTCGTCTGATCGACAGCTATCAGCAGTGAGAGCAATGACGAATCGGGCAGAGGAGGATGGCGGAGCATTGCTGCTGAGCCGAATATCTGCCGCGACTCCTGCCGTTCGACAGGAGATCGTGAAGGCATTGCTCAGTCAGCGAAATTGGGACTCGGCAACCGTAACTGCGCTGGAAGATGGAAACCTGACTGCTTTCGATCTTGATGCCGCCGCACGTGAACAACTTACAGCGAGGCTGTCCGGCGATTTGAAAAAACGGGCGAGCAAGGTTCTGGAATCGACGCATTCGGATCGTCAGGCTCTGGTTGCCGAATGGTCGGACGTCGCCACAATGACCGGAGATTTATCGGCAGGCAGGGCGGCATTCGCGAAACGTTGTAGTGTGTGCCACCGGCTCGAAAACGTCGGCCATGTCGTGGGACCTGATCTTGCGGCCCTTACGGCACGTTCGACCAGCTTTCTCTTGAATGCCATTCTCGACCCCAATCGGGATGTCGATGCTCGTTATCAGTCATACGTTGTGGTCAACGATCAGGGACAATCGTTTAGCGGACTGATGGTCAGTGAAACGTCAACCAGCATCACTTTGCGTCAGCAGGAGGGAAAGGAAATCGTATTCCTGCGAAATGAACTGGAGGAAATCAAGGCCACCGGAAAGTCAGTCATGCCGGAAGGCCTTGAGAAAGACCTGACGAGGCAGGAGCTTGCAGACATTCTCGCGTATCTGCAGGAGCTGGGCCCCGAACCAAAATCATTTGAAGGAAATCATCCTTCCCTGGTGAAAGCCATCGAAAACGGACAACTGAATTTGCTGGCTTCAACAGGTTCTATCTACGGAGACGAAATTGCCTACGAAACAAATTCGCCCTTCCGGAATATAGGTTATTGGCATTCCGCAGAAGATCGCGTTGTCTGGGGTTTACTGGTGACGGAATCCGGCGACTTCGATGTGTGGATGGACTACTCATGCGATGACGCAACAGCCGGCAATCATCTGCGAATCGATGGTGGTGAACCCACATTGACCACCGTCGTTGCTGGTACCGGAGGATGGGCCAGCTACCGACAAAAATTGATCGGGAGGATCCACCTGTCGTCCGGAAGAAATCAGCTTTCATTAAAAGCGGCCGCTGCACTGCGAGGCACCGCACTGCTGGACCTGCGAAGCCTGATCCTTGTTCCTGCAGGTGCCACTCCGTTGCTGGCCATGGACTCGACTTCCGAAAACAAGGATTTCGGTACGGTGTCTCCCGTCATGATTGCCAGAACCATTCTGGACGACACGATCTCAGGAGCAGACCGGGAAAAGGTCATTGCGGACAATTCACAGCATTCCGCCGCTGTTATACGGGCAATGACTGAGGACCTTCCGGAAGATCCCACAGAAGAGTATCGGCGGATTCCGTGGATCTGGCGTGTTGCAATTGCAGCGGGTCGTCGTAATCAGTCAGGTGAGATTCTGGCGATCCTTGACGCGTCTTTGCCGCAACAAAATCAACCTCTGCGTGACTGGCAGGCCGTTGTTATCGGTGGCGGAATCATTAACGGCATCAGTCTTGAAGGGGGCTGGCCACTCGATCGCATCCAGCGTCTGATTGCTGGCAACACGAATTTGAGCATCCGATGGAATCTGGCCATCCAGCAGGCAGGCATCATGGCTGATAACGATGCTGTTCGGAAAGGAACACGGTACGACGCCCTTCGAATGATCGCGTTACAGACCTGGGATGAGGCTGGCGAACAACTGGTGAAGTATCTTGGCAGGGATGTGGATGCCGAATTACAGCAAGGTGCAGTCAGCGGGCTTTCTGATATGCCTGCCGCCGAAGCAGGACGCCAGTTGCTGATTCATTTGCCACATTTGACAGCCAGGAACAAAGAGTTTGCACTCGATGCCCTGATGCGAACAACTGCTCGAATTCACCGGCTCCTGACCGCCGTTGAAAATGGTGATGTAAACGCATCAGATCTGGGGACGCACCGCATAGAGAGGCTCCGGGAACATCAGGAGCTTGAAGTTCGAGACAAAGCGAACCATCTATTGCCGTAACGTCAGGTTCCTGGTGCCAGCATGCCAAGAATCACAACGCTTGCGCTGCCGAGGAAAGCCACTCCGAAAAGGACCGTGCCAACAAGCGCCAGAATGCGAGAGCGATGCGGGATCAGAAGACCGTATACGCAAAGAATCAGAGCGACCACATTCAGCAATGCACCGCTTCCACCCAGGGCCACCAATTGAACGAGCGTCGAAGGATCGTTCTGAAGCTGATGAAGTTCCGCAGGAGATCCGGGAAGCCGTGACGCCCAGTAAAACAGCAGGGCATACAGACCGATCGATAAGAGACCAAACGCAAAACCGGCAATAGCCACGGTATTTGTTGATCCCTGGTCGACGACGATTGGCGGCTGGCTCGCTGTTTCCGTGTTTCTTTCTGACACAACTGGAATCCTGTGGAACGGCATGGTCAACTGATGTGCAGCAAATCTCACGCAACGGCAGTACGCCACGCACGTGCGTACATAGTCATAACTCTGCACCTACTCGCTGGGGTGTATCACATGATCTCCACCACAACACTTGACGCATCCATTAACATGTGGTGTCATATACGTTGTCCTCAAGGGTGGTTGCCCCCTGCCTCGTAACGGTTGGGCAAAAAGATTGGCACTGAGATTTTAACAGGAGAAAGAAATGCGTTTTGCAAGTTCAGCTGTCGTTGTCTTTCTGATTCTTGGTCTTGCAGGATCTGCTCCGTTCGGAGCGACCGCTCAGGAAAAATCGAAAAGCAAATCTTCTGCCTCTTCGAAAGAGAAGGAGAAGCAGGCGTCACCGTGGCGGCGGCTGCCGCCGGGCTACGGAAGTCTGGAGCTGTCAGAAACTCAAAAGGAGAAAGTTTACAGCATCCGGCAGGAGTACGGTGCGCAAATCGATGACCTTCAGGAACAAATCAAAACACTTCGAGAAAAGATGAACAAGGAGACCGAGGCGATCCTGACGACAGATCAGAAGAAATCGCTGGCAGCGAACGAAAAGCCTGAAGAAGGCGATTCGACAGAAAAGAAGAGCTCGGGTACAGCGAAGAAATCATCCTCAAAGTCTCGAAAAACCAAATAATCGTGGCTGCCTGAATCCGAGCTCAGTCACTCTACTCGTGCGAGACTGTTTGCTACAGTGGCCGCATGAAAATTGCTGTTCCGGACAGACGATCGCCGTTTCGGGCGATAGACGATTATGGAATGCTGCTGGTGCTGTTGTTGCTGGCAGCATTCTTTAGTGTCTGCACGTTTAATGAGCAACACCCGAGCGGTGCCGACGCGGGCATTCAGGTGGCCGACTTCATCGCAAATGGTCACTTTACCAATGTGTTAATCGTCGTTCGCGACACCGTGGAAGACGGAGAGTTTGCCGATGCCGTGGAAATGCGACTTGCGGAGAGAGACATCGATGTCCTCAGCACCGTAAGGGGCGGACCGGGCGACGTGCGAGTCGCAATCGACAAGATACTTTCAGAGGGAGGAAGAATCGACGCCGTTGCTGCTAATGACGTATCCGCAAAATGGACCATCTTTGATCGGTACGTCGATGTGGGACGTGAAAAGTGCGTGACTCCCCAGCCTTATCGATGGCCGGATTTCCTGAAGCGTTCCAACCTGCTGGGAGTGGCGAATCAGACCGCCATTTACGCGATCATTGCCGTGGGAATGACAATGGTCATCATGACCGCCGGGATCGATTTGAGTGTTGGTTCCCTGGTTGCTTTATCTTCCGTGACAGCAGCGGTCCTGATCCGAAAGGCGGGCGGAGTTGAGTGTGGCTTGCCTGCGATGATCGCCGCATGCTTCGCAGGAATCGTCGTTTGCTCACTTTCCGGGCTGTTCACAGGGCTGATGGTGACGCGATTTGGGGTGCCTCCATTTATCGTATCACTGAGCGTAATGATGATGGCCAGTGGCATCGCCTTTCGAATTTCCGAGGGCCGTTCCGTTCCTGAGGTTTCGCAGTCGTTCCTGTGGATTGGTGGTTCCAATATCATGGGGGTTCCCAGCCCGGTCTGGATGATGGGGATCATCTACCTGGTGGCACACTGGGTGATGTCTCGCACAGTTTTCGGTCGATACGTCTACGCAATTGGTGGCAATCCGGAGGCATCTCGATTGTCAGGCGTACCTGTCGGGCCTGTTCTGCTGGCGGTTTATGTGCTCAGCGGTGCACTTGCGGGAGCGGGCGGCATCATACTTTCGTCAAAACTGGCAGCCGGAGACCCAAAGTTTGGAGACATGTACGAACTGGATGTCATAGCCGCGGTCGTCGTGGGTGGAACGTCACTGATGGGTGGTGAGGGCCGAATTTTTGGTACGCTGATCGGGGCATTTATCATTGCAACGATCAAGAATGGAATGAACCTGACCGATGTTGATCCTTTCAACCAGAAAATCGCCCTCGGAGCCGTGCTGCTTGGCGCGGTGCTTGTTGATCGTCTGAAACGCCGTCCCTGAAAGCCGGCATGGAAGAAGTCAGCGTCCGCTAATTCCTGAGGTTGGTTTCTGAGAGAAAACAAACAGAAGGGCGTTGACAGCGGAACCGATAACGTTAGACTTCCCCGCTCGCCTGACGGAGGCCGAAGAGTC
>JAGQQE010000159.1 GCA_020426345.1 Planctomycetaceae bacterium | reverse complement strand
CTCTACCAAAGCGTTGTCTCGACTTGGAAACGGGGTGGTTGGAGTTCCCACGCCCGAAAACCTCTGTCGATCGCCGAATTCCACTTTGGCCGGAAACTGTGGCAAGCCTGAAGGAAGTTCTGCCGCTGAGGCCCCCTGCTGCAGAGAAAGATGACGACCATCTTTGTTTTTTGACATCCAATGGCACTCGATTTGTGCGTCCCGTTGGTCGGTCTCGCCTGGATGTCCTTGCCCGAAACTACGACAACCTGCTTCGAAAGCTCAAGCTCAAACGCCCCGGACTTTCATTTTATGCACTGCGACACACTTTCGAAACGATTGCGGGTGAGACACAGGATCAGGTCGCCGTGGACGCGATCATGGGACACATCGACGATTCAATGGCAAGTCGTTACCGTCAGCGAATCAGCGATGAACGATTAATCGCCGTGACAAACCATGTTCGGAAGTGGCTGAACAGCAGAACAAAGACTTCTTGACTCCTCACTTGGGTGTTCGCCAGAAATGGGCTATCGCAACCGAACAGTAGCCGCAAGAGCCCGATAGCCGTCAGGTAGTCAATGCGATCAGACATCGGCAAGCCGGAATAGTGGCTGGGTAATCACTTCTTGCGACGCACCTCGCAGATCAGGCAGCGAATGTCGTCCTGAATGTACGTATTTCCCATGAAGGGCGGGAGTGTCAGTGCCGCTTTCCAGACCTTGATTGCTTCGTCAATTCGACTGAGTTCCGCAAGGCAGCGCCCGGTAGCACGCATGGTACGCGCCATATCACGATTGGCCTTCACCAGTTCCCGTTCAGGTTCGCTGAATCCCTCCAACTGGAACTGGATGATCCTCGCAAAACTCTGCAGCGCTCCATCGAAATCAGGCTTCGGTTGGATCATCTTGAGCTCGCCTTCCATTCGGACGAACACGCTTTGGTAAAACGCAATATTGATACTCTGACTGATTCGGTGACGATCAAGACAATACTCTCTCCACTGAAGAGCTTCGTCGTGGTAGCCAAGTTCCGTGAGTACGTCCAAAAGGTAGTATGCTACGTTACTGGTCCAGTCCACAGCTAAACCACTTTCTGCAGCACAGTCCTGAAGAACTGAGAAAGAATCGAGGTAGTTCTGTCGAACTTCTTTCAGCGAAATCGCTCGCATCAGGTATCGCATTCGGTTGGCAGAACTATTGCTGATTTCGGCAGCCACTCGGTCTCCGGCGGAATTACCGTAGTCAGAAGATTCGGAAAAATATTTTGTTGCGTCACCGATGCGATTGTTTAGAAACGCAATGTAGGCTTCTTCGTAGCAAAGAGTTGCGAGTTCGTGATCGGCTTCCTTTGTCTTCTGACGCTGCCATTCTTTCTTCAATTCGATGATTGCAGATTTCGCTGCATCGTGATCCCCCGATCGCCGCAGATTGACCGCCTTGATTCGACGCCATTGCAAAGAAAAATGCAACATTGCTTCGCCAGACAGTTCTGATTCGGGTAAGTCGCGTTTTTCTACGAGTTCAGACAGATCCTTGAGAAAGACACCATGAGTCCTCGGTTGCAGCCATGGAGCAGTCAAGGATGGTGGGAGCTTATCAGGATGCCGAAGGCAGAGGTGAAGAAAGTGCCGTAACGACACATCCGCAAGTTCGGGAAAGACATTGTGGCATTCCTCGTAACTCCTTGCGTAGACAAGTGTCAGTTCCGTCACGGGCGTATCATCAAGCCATCGTTCGAGAAGTGCCTGTGATCCGTAAACTTCGGCAAGCTTGGCAACCAGGCGAGCCTTTAAGCTGACATTGATCAAGCGACTCAGCCAGGCACGTCGCGATGTCTTCTCCTGTATGAGATACGCTTTAAGGGTTCGGTTTAACTCGTCAGGAATCATTCTGGACATTGCCAATCGCTATACCTCCATCATCAGTTCGGTCATTCGTTCGGCGATATCTGCGTAGATGTCTTCCCGAGTGAGACCAAACGCCGCGATTGCTTGTTCAAGGTGCTCGCTCTCCGACAGAAACCTCCGATACGAATCATGATAGAAGCTGTAGTAAACTGTGCCGCCTCTTCTGTGAAGATCGAAAAACATGCTCCACCGTTTCAACACGGAATAAAGTGATGCTTCGCTGCCGTATCCGGCAACTGCCCGTAACTCTGCAGCCGGAATACCACCCCAATCGTTCGCACCAAGCCTTTCAGGTTCCGACGTCATGTGTACGAGGACTCGAAGGACAGCCATATTGAGGTCTGTTTCTACTTTCCACATTCGGCTCCAATGGTCGTCGTAGTAGCACTCAAGTCCTTGCGGCAGTCGTTCAAAATCGGTCGGTGATGTGGTCTCGGACTGAAGCTCCTCAAAGAGGCACCTCAGGTACATGAAGTTGAACTGGCTCTTTTCAAGGATCTGCTCCCTTCTTTCCCTGAGTAACTTTCGTTCAACGTTCTTCCACGATGGCGACTGTTTGCGCAGCCAGTCCAGCTTTGAATCTACATACCGCTTCACGGTTTTCTGATGCTCCGGCTGGTCTCGCGAGATTTTTTCCGGTCGTACCCCGAAAACGTTGTCTGCAGTATCTCTTGATGAGATGAGGAATCGAATTCCGGGAAGTCTCTCCGTAACGGGGAGACCAAGGTGGTTTGTACCAGAACCCAGTCCGGAGAAGTCCCCCTCGTCGGTTCCGTCGATCACGATGACGAGAGTGTTGGACGATTCTGCCGATCGCCGTCTCAATTCGTTTCTGAACACGCCCCGGAGGCCCGCCATCGAATCCGGGAACTCAGGAACGGGAGATTGTCGAATTTCACAAATCTGCCGAACGATATTCTTCAGTGCAAACTGCGGTGAGCGTTCCGACTCGCGTCTGCTGAAAATGTGAATGACGCAGTCTTCCGGGCTTTCTGCGAAGTACTTCATCATCAAACTGGTTTTTCCGATCCCGGGTTCACCCGTTACGAAGACCGCTTGCTTTGAATTCTTTCCAACCAGATTCTGTCGGATCTTCTTCAGGATCTCTTCTCGTCCCAGAACATCTTTCGAGGTTTCAGTCACCAGTTTGGCGGTAAACACGGGCAACTCTGGAACAGCTTCCGCATGAGTATGCGCCTTCACAGGCACATACTCGACCGGAACTTTGCAGCCAATCAAATCGAATCCGTCTGCAAAATCGATTTGCAATACTTTGCAGACAGCAACGGCAACACGAACCGTCACTGGTTCAACTTTTCCTTTAGTAAAGCATCGACTGACCGTGCGAATTCCGAGCGAGCCTCCATCTAAGTAACGATCGGTGCGATTGCAAACTTCCCCTGTCGACAGACCTCGCTCGTCACGAACGCGCCTCAGTAGCTCCGGTTTTGGAATGCATTTGTCTGCCATTCAGATGCTCCCTGTTCCAGACGGTGAACGTCTGTCGGACCTCACCGTTGGAGTTTACCACCTTTGGCCATTACTGGCCGAATAAGGCAAAATATGGCCGCCCAGTAATTTGATCAGATCCACTACTCTAACGTTCGCTGACTGGTGGTGTTTTTCTCACTCTGATCGCCCTCGTCAAAACGGTCTCTGCGCTAACAGAGACCGCTCCGCCAGTTGCCGGTACGAGGCCGACAAATGACTTTCCCGCAGCCGAACTAACCGACTGCAAGACCAACAAGGGCACATATCCATCGTGTGAAACTTAACTGCCCCTGCATGGTCGTGCAGGAGTGGTCCCAGTTAACACCAAAACTCCCTGAGCGTCAAGAAATCGGGCAAGATTCGTGCGGCGGGTACTGAGTACCGGCCGAGTGATGCGTCATGCCAGGCCCGGACCACGACATCCGTCCCCCTGAATGACGTAACTGCAAGCATGGTGAGTCGTGACATCGTGAATCTCGGCGGACTCTTCTGTCAGAAATGCAGAAAGCAGTTCCGCTATGACAATTCTCTATTTCCCTTCTGATGATCACCGCTTCCGGAAACTCACCGTGAATTTCCGAGGAGAGCGCTGCGAATTTCGCAACTGCGGCATTCCGAACGAGTCTACTGCACCGTCGTTCCATTCAACGCGTCTTCGAACGATTGTCAGAAGCATCGTGCAGGATGCCTGCAACACCACGAGCGAAGCCGACCTCCTCATGGAATGGCTGAACGGAGACGTTTCCACGTCCGTTTTGGTCGAATCGACGGGCATCAGTCGTGCCACGTGGTACCGGTGGCGGACGAGGTGGATGAAACGACTGAGAGAACGACTCCTCTCGCACCCCGCCGTCCGCAGTCGGGTTATGGACGCCTAAGCTGCAAAGCGTCATTCGGTCGCGAGGATGCGGGCACAAGAATGCCTGCATCCTCTTTTTTTTTGCGCGGAAATCGCGGGGTGACTCTGCATGTGGCGGCAAGCCCTCACAAGCCCGTGAGACACCTCATAAGGCTTATAGAGGCCCATCAGTTTGTCCCTCAACAACAGAAAGGAGAGCGATGGCACGACCTGTGTTTGCTCGCCGGCTGGGGTATCTGGAAGTGGCTTTGTTTGCGAATGGCGATGCGAGTCGGGAGAAGCCCTTTGGGGTGACTCTTTCGCGACGCTACTTCGACAGTCAGAGCAACGAATGGAAGACCAGTTCGGTGAGCTTGAACGAGTCTGACCTTGCGGCAGCGGCAGAGCTGTTGCAGCGGGCTCAAAGTTGGGTGCTGGAGAATCAACGCTCCGGCACGGCAGCAGAGGAATGACGGCCGAAGACTGTCTTCGGCATCACTCAGTTTCATGACCAGAAGAAGGAGAGTGTTTGGTGTACACAATTACTAAGTACCTGAAAAGCGGTACATGCGAACTCACAGGCAAGACGGGCGAAGCAATCGAAGTGACTGCCAGTAACGGATCGCTTTCGAAAGCCATTCTGTCAATGCCTGCCCTTGGCCAGCTGCTACGACTGCACGCCAAACAACATGAAAAGACGAATGGCCCTGAATCCCGCCCGGCAAAGACTGCCGCCGCAAATAGTGAATGAGCAAGGCAATGAAGCCGTCACCATTCAGGATTATTGATACCACAAGGTCCGTGCTGTTGAGGCACGGGGAAGCAACGCTTGTCAGTGTTGCCGTCATGTTCGCAGGCCGCGTTTTTGGTGAATCCCACATTGCGGCGGTGGCTTTTGGGACAGTCGCGGGGCTATGGATGGCCCCCGTTCTTTGCACGGATGCATCTACCGATCAAAGTAAAAAGGAACAGCGATGAAATCTGAAAAACAGGTCTCGGTGGAACTGACAGGTGAGCCATGGCGGCTCCATCGGATGGGTATGATTCCCGTTGGTGCAGCTGTGCACTATTTCAGCAAAGGCGTTGGCGCAACGCTGGCTGCTATGGGGATATTGACGTTGGTCTGTTTGATGCTTTACGGCATGGCGGCAGACCGCAGCAGGCCACGCCCCGGCGGAGCGCCGAGAACACCGGAAGCCGAGGTGCCAAGAGCACTCGGAACACCGGCACCTGAGCCTCCGGATCCTGACGACGCGCCGAGTCTGAATCCACCGGCGAGGTCTCCGCATGTGACGAACACAAACGGGGTATCGGCGATCGATTCGAGATCCCATGGACTTCAGAAGCTGCAGCCCTCCAAAACGACTAGTCCAAATCCATAGTTCGGCTTCCAATCGGAATGAGAATTGGCTGTCGTCAACCGGTTTGGCGGCAGCCCTCTCTTGATTGCACACGAAGAGACGGTTCCTTCCTGATCACGATTTGCCCGCAGTGGGAACGGCTTCATGCATACTTCTGTCATCGCACTCATTCTTTTTCTGGTTCATTCGACATGTGTTTCAGGCCAGACTGTCGAATCACCCCATTTCCCCCCGGACTTTCAGCAGGCAGTCATCAACTCGGTTGTCAGGATTCGCGACGTCACTCAAGGAACCTCAGCCACGGGTTACATTATTGGTCGTGCGGAATACGTCTACGACATCGTCACGGGGTGGCATGTTGTTGATGGTGTCGACAATGGCTCTAAATTCGAGGTGACATTTTCTCCGTTCACCGCAGCGGACTCCTCAAGGGAAGTCACTGTTGTTGCTCATCGCGTTTCCAGCGACTGTGCCTTGCTGCGTGTCGAACATCAAGCTCAATATCCGGTGTTGAGCGTCTGCGAACTGAACGAACTGCCGGACGAGCCTTTTCCGGTCCTGGCAGTAGGATTTCCGGCTGGTGAATTAACCTGCCATGAGTCAGTCGTGTTGGGATCGACGGATTTTGACGCCAGTAAGTACGAAGTCGATGGCGTCTTCTGGCGAATTCGTGATCAATCTCAAGGGGGAATCAGCGGTTCTCCACTGTTGATTAGTCAATACGGTCGACCTTTGGTGATTGGAACCTGGTGGGGATCGGCCGGCACCGAAGGCCGCTGTTCACACACGTCGGAGCTCCGAAAGTTTCTCCGCGAAGTTCGACGTTCCCGGCCAAGAAATCCCCATCCACCAACGACGACGGTTCGACCGATCGATTTGGTCGACGCCACGATGCAGGATCTTGCTTCGGAACTGGACCGGCTGGCGTTTACGCGTTTGCCCCGATAACAAGGACTCACGACATGCTGCGGAAATTTCGGAGACTCAACTTCGGCACTCGGGTGCTGATCATTTTCCTGCTGGCTCAGGTCGTGACCTTCTGGATGACCATCTCAGCCGCTGCAGAATTTCTGCATTCCAAAGCACTGCTGACTACCACCGCCTGCCGGATACTGTTCGTGCTTTGGCCTCTTCCTCAATTGTGCCTGATCTCGCTTGGCCTGAAATCCACTGAGTACGTGAACAAATCGCTGGTCACCGCAGGGGCCGTCTATGGGTCGCTGTTGTTGACCGTTGTCAATCCTTACTTCGTCGAATCAAGGCTGACAGCTTTTCTGATTTCTCAGGCCTGGTTCTGCGGACTTGCATGGCTTGTTCTTGAGACGGAGAGCTGAACATGCAGCTATCTGACGAACTCTGGCTGCGGCTGCAGTTTTTGAAACGTTGGCTGACACCGTTTCTCTGTTACGGAACGTTCGTGGCATGCTTCCCGGGGACGATGCTGTTCCCACCTTTCATCATGCTTTCATGGTGGTTTCTCGACTTGTTCCTCACGGGACGCACAGAACATAACCGCATGATCCGACCGTTCAGTGACGTTGGTGAAGGACAAGCCTGGTTCATGATTTTTATCTCGAACATCTTTGTTTCGATGTTTGCCGTCCCCTTCGCGACGGAAAACCAGCTGGCTCATCAACCCCATTCCATCCGACTGGCGGGAGGGATCGTTGCTGCCAACCTACTGATGTCAGGTGTCGTGATTGTCAAAGGAAACATCTACAAAGTGTTTCTGGCTCGCTATTCATCGGACCTGTCGCACCGCCGAAGTCTGCGGCAGAAACGCAAAGCCGAAATGAGGCAACAACGACTGGTAGCCCGCGAACAGGCTCGTCGTGTGAAGCGTGTCGAAACCGCGCGTCGGGCGGAAGAACATAAGAACCGCAGCGATCAGCGTTTTGCCCGGATGAGTGCTGAGTTCGAACGGCGACTGAACGCCATCAAACGGATGCCGGTACCTCAGGAAGAGAAGGAAGGCCTTGTTGAAGAGGCAGAGACTCGGTTTCTGGACGACGCCTACGGACTCTTGAACAAGCGGATGGACTGAAATCGTTTGAATCGATTTCCGTAGATTTTGGAGGTTAGAGGCAATGCCTGTGGAATTCCCCAATCTCAGCCCGGACGAATTCGAGGAGCTGACGACCGCCCTTGCCAACGATGGAGCCGGTTGGCAGATCTCCGGGGCCAGTGGATCCGGCAAGTCCAAAGCGATGGAGAACATGTTCATGACGCTGGTCCGCCGCAGAGGGCGGCAAGCGATCTTCTTTGACCCTCACGGCGAATCGGCGAAGGCGCTTTGGCGGATGGTCCAGACTCTGCCGAAGCGAATTCGGGGCAATGTGCTGTACATTCGTCCGAGCGACCTGCGAACCGTCGTTGGTATCAACCCGCTGCACGTGCCTCGTAACGGGCTGACTGACTATGAATGGCGAGCTCGACTGGCGAACAAAGTGAGTCATACCGCTTTGATTCTGCTGGCGGCCTTCGGGGAAACAGCGTTTGGAGCGAGGCCAGTCCTTCGCAAGTGGGTGACTCGGTGGCTTCGGACGCTCGCCTACGTCGGGCTGAGTATTTCTGACGTGCAGTACTTCATCGACGTCAGATCGGACTTGTATCAGGAACTGGTTCAATTGGTCCCGGACGTTCTGGCTCGCAATGAGATGGCAGAGCTGCCTCGGCTGAGGCTGCATGAGCTGGAAAACGAAATCGCCAGCGCGAAGAACAGATTTCTGGGAATGCTGGAGAACCCGGCCTGCGAATCGGTTCTGGGCAGAAATCGCGACTGTCTGGATATGCATCAACTCATTGCAGACGGAACGAGTCTCATCGTTGATCTCGAACCCGCCGGTGTCCTTTCGGCCGACGATCAACAGTTGCTTTGCAACCTCTACCTGAACGAGTTTTTACACGCTGTCATCAACATACCAGATGAACAGCGGCGTCCGTGCTGGTGTTTCATTGATGAACTGGCCGTCTTCCAGACCTCCCAGAACCTTTTGCTCAACATGCTCTGTGAAATCAGGAAGTTCAAAACTCGATTCATTCTCGCCCACCAGGGCAGCAGCCGTTTTCCTGGGGGGCAGGAAAACGAATTCCTCAAGACAATTATGGCTCAGTGCCGCGTGCATTTGTACTTCCGCCATGCTGCTCATGATGCCGTCTTCTTTTCCGGCGGGCCGGCACTGTCGTCTTACGATCCGCTGAAAGTTAAGCACGAACAACGTCAGGACGTTCAGATTCACGACGGCGTCGACATTATCGAACTTCAGGGACGAAGCTCCCAGCAGGGTGAGACCGAAACCGACGGTGGTTCAGAGGTTCACGGCACAACGGCTGCCTCAACCTGGGGCGTGCAGGAAGGTGAATCAACTTCCCAGTCAGAACAGAGCCAGCTGGATTCCCTACGATCCGCTGTTACTCGCGCCACCAATAACAACTACTCGACACGCGAAGGTGGATCTCATTCCGAAACCAATCAGAAGGGCAGAAACTGGTCGACGGCACGAACGTCCAGCCATGGGTGGTCCGTCAACCAGACAACGGTGCCCAAGTTTCGAGTTGAGAACGTCGTCCAGTCAGTGACGTTCTTCACGAGTGAAGAACAGTGCCGACTGATCGCACAGAAGGTGGTCGATTTCTCACCAGGAGAAGGCTTGTTGCATATTGGCGGCAAAGGAACATGGATTGTTCAGCTACCGCTGCCGGTTGATCGTCTGGCACGCACTCCCAGGGCACGAGCAAAGGCGATGAAGGAAGCTCATGAGCGACTGATGGCTCGGCCTGAGTTCACGACACCCGAACAAATCCAGCACGAACGATGCCAGACGCTTTCCGCTCTGATCCGCGAAGTGCGAAACATCCTCCGCCACTCGGATCGCCGGGACGAGAACCAGGTGTGCCTGAACCTTCATTCTCAACCGGTCGCGGAATCAATCAGCTCAATCCCGGAAACGCAACCTGGTCTCACCAATACCCCGCCAACAAAAACGGAGGACACCAATGCCCCGTGGGACATCTGACCGAACCGGTCTGCGACTGCAGCAACGATGCATCGACATTCTGGCGACACTGGGACACGTGTCTGTGTTGGACACCACCACCATTCACCAACGCTGGTGGCCGGGAAAGTCCTTCGAAGCGTGCCGCTCCAAACTCAGGCTTTACCAGCAACATGGGCTGATTCAAACGCTGCACCTTGAACTCACATCGACCACTCGCAGCGGTCGGCTGCCGGCCGTCCATCGCCTTACCGACCGAGGTGCCGACGTCGTCGAAAGCACCACCGGCGAACGTCCACCAAGAACGGCAAAATCTTCTCCGCCAAGCCCCTTTACGCTGCTTCATCGTATCGGAATGGCTCGAGTCGTCCTCAACATTGACGACGCCTGTCGCTTGCATCCGCTACCGCTGCCGAAGTGGTTGCTGGAATACGATCCGCAGCCGAACGCTCGTCCGGGAGGCACGTTCGCCGAACGGTTTCGGCTGAGATTCGACATCGCCACCGATCACGGTACGGCAAGCTGCTGGCCGGATGCTGCCTGCCGTCTGACCTGTGTTCAAAATGAACGCCAATGGAACCTGGCCTTGCTGTTTGAATACGACCGAGGCACAGAAACGCTGAATCAGGTTGCTGGAAAAATGACGGGCTACGCAGCACTGCTGAAGACACAAGCCTATCAGCAGCTATGGCCCGATGTTCAGGCCGCTCGCATCATGTTCATCGTTCCGTGTCATCGTCGAAGAACCAACGTGGCCGAAGCTCTGCGAGATCTTGCGGCAGCTTCGAGCGTCCGACTGGCTGCGGAAGAAGATCTCAGCCCTGATCAGATTCTGAATGACCCTGTCTGGTGGTCTGTGCAGAACGAGCCACGGGCGATTCTAAAGAACTGACCACATTCGATACAGAACGACAAGCCTGTTCAGTTGGAATAGAGGCCGTCGAAGACCTCAGTGTCAACGGAATCAACGTTCGCTTCAATCCACGGTGATCGGTCAACAGCGGCTGCGTGAAAGGGTCATCCTTCAGCAACTGCGTCAGGTTGCCGCCGACGAAGACGGTTCGCTGACGGTTGGTCATCACGAGATCGGCAAGGTCCAGAATGTGTTTCAGGCGTTGTTCAGTACGAGTTGTCACAAACAGCACCATGTACCGTTCCGGATCATTGGCGGAGAAACGGGCTTGATGAGCATCATAGCCACGCAGTTTGCGCTCGATGGATTCGACATCCTGTTTTGTGCGGACACGTTCGGTTCCGTTGTCCAGTTCCACCATGAAATTGAAAGCTCTGCCATCCGTCGTCATCAGTTGAAAGGCACAGTCCGGACAGACCGTGAAACCGCCGGACGTCAGCCGGACGGAATTCTCACGAGCGAAGTGGCGGATCTGCACGCCGTGGCGGTGTCCCAAAGTCGCCAGTCGCACGATCAGATCGGCCAGAGCCAGCGTGTGGTGGTGATGTCCGTGGCTGATCTCTTCAAACTGGCGCCGGTGAGGCAACGCCACATCGGCTCCATACAGGAAACGAAAACCGTCCCGAGTCAACCGGAAATAATGCGGTGACCGACCGTCGCACGCAATCGCATACGGCCACGATCGAATCAGCCCCGATTCCTTCAACAGCCTCAATCGACGTCGCAGGTTGTGTTCATCGCGAAACGGTGCCGTGAAGGTGACGCTCAGTGTCTTCAATTGCCCGCTGGTCAGCGGAGTTCGATCGATCGCTGTCAGCAGTTCCACATCCCGTACGCCGATCCTGGTCTGAAAACGTTTTGTCATGCTGACGCCGGTCAGTGTACCATGGCCTCAACCTACTTCCGCTTGCATGAACTCCCGAAAGTCCGGCTACATCCATGACGTCGACCGGCTGATCGAACAGACCAGCGTCGAACAGGTTCTGGCTCATTACGGCAAACCGCTGCCGGAGAAATCATCCGGCGAACACCGCATGCAGTGCGTGTTCAATGAAGCCTGTGCCGACAGCCAGTACGGCAACCTCACGATCCGGCTGGACGACCCCATCAACCGCATCTACTGTCACAGTTGCCAGGTGCGAGGCAACCTGTTGACGCTGATTCATGGCCTCGAACATTTCCGACCACCGGAAGGCGGACGCCTCCGAGGCGAAGAATTCAAAGCCGCCGTCGCGACCCTCAAACAAATGGCAGGCGAACCGGGCAGCAGTCCTGGCATTACTGAATCCAGCAGACAAACCCAATCGTTTAACCCGATGCCGCAGGCGAGGCCTCGCCCCGCCGCCCCCACTTCCAGCCCCTCTTCGCCGGTTCCAACGCCAACCAACACCCCGCTGCACCGCCACGAAAAAGAAGCTGCCCGAGCCCTCGCCAATCTGCACGAAGACCTGATTACCGACGTCACTCAAATGAGCCCCGAGGCCGCTCAATACGTTCGCAGTCGCCCATGGATGACACCGGAACTCATGAAAAAATGGGGCGTCGGCTGGATTCCCGGCAACGGCCGATCACTATTCCGCAAGAACTACCTCGTCTACACCCACCGCAACGAACGAGGCGAAGTCATCAGCTACAGCGGCCGGGACATGCAGTTCGAAAAGAAGTGGCAGCAATGGCTCAAAGACGGCAAGCCAGAAGGCAAGAAGCCCAACAAACACCGCTACGTCTCCGGCTTTCACAAAGGCATCGAACTCTACGGAGGCTACTCCTCCCGCCTCAAAGAACCCTACATCCGCGAATCACTGAAAAAATACGGCCTCGTCGTCGTCGAAGGCATGAACGACGTCCTCCGTCTTGAAGAACTCAACGTTGCCGCCGTCGCCCTCACCAGCAACCGAGCCACCGACCACCAAATCCAAACCCTGACCCGCTTCGCTCAACAAACCGCCAACAACCGCATCACCCTGTTCCCTGATTGTGACGAGGAAGGTGAAGCCGGATTCAAGGATTTGCTGTGGAGCATGGCGAAGCACCAAATCAAGATCAGCCTCGGCTGGAGCAGTGAAATGTTCAACAGGCAATTCTGTGGTAACCAGCCCGAAGACATCAATCCAGCAATTTGGAATGAGCTCACGAGTGGGATCCCCAACAAAAAATGACAGCAAATCGCGAACGCGAAGTAACGTGGTTACGGCGACATCTGCTGGATTTCATGATCAGATGAGTTTAGCTCATCGGCAAAATCACGACGCGCTATGCTGCCGATCCGTTGCAATGTGACCAATAAAAGGAATGATCCACACGCCACTTCAAAGATCATTAGAGTTTGACAAAACCAGCTAGTAGCTGACGGGTGAAAATCGCCGTAGCCAATAGTGGTGAGCGTTGCAACGCTGAAGTAAAGCGGCCCTAGGAAACTATCGGTTATTGAACCGCTGTCATCCCGAACGATCGCACTGGTATTAAAGAAAAGTGCCCCGATGTAGAGCACTCCGAAACACAGTGATACCTCGCCGTAGTGCCAGAGAGTGTTTACGATCGCCCGATCACGCCTCCCAATTCGATATCCACTGTCTAGTGCCAAAACAGCGGCGATTAGCATGATCTCAAGAAGCTTAAGCAACGATATTACACATGCCGCAAAAATGACCGCAGATGCTCCACAACTGCGACTGCCCGATGAGACGATTGAAACTCCCTCGAAATAGGCAAGGCCAACGATTGCATCCGTAAAGACTTTGTATAGGTCACTCGCGATCCTATATGTTGCAGCTAAACCGCCTCCAGAAAGTCGTTTCGCTGGAAAAAAGAGCCATTTCATGCTGAAGGAGTAGAGCGGAAAGTAAAAGTAGAGCAATGGAACTCGCGCAAGACTCACCAATACCATCAAGACAAGCCCAGATTCTGGTTGAGGCTTACATCGTTCAACCCATCTACCCCCTGAGTCTTTCAGGAGCGACTGGATGAACGTGTCTCTTAAACCCGTAGAGCGGCTCTCAGGCATCTCAAATTCCGAAACTGCAAGAGTGGGGTGCGGGGGCTGCCCAAAACGGAATTGGCAATACGACACATCCAGCTGAGGGGGTTACTTCCGGA
>JAGQQE010000158.1 GCA_020426345.1 Planctomycetaceae bacterium | reverse complement strand
TACGTTTGTGCTGATACCGAATTCAGGAAACGATACGATCGTCGACTACCGCAAAGCAGGAACTGATCGGCTCGATGTGTCCGCGTTTGGGTTCGCATCATTTGCTCAAATGCACACACAAATCTCGGCAGTGGACCACGATGCCGATAGCGATTCCGCAATTGACGATGTCACACTTGATCTCGGCTTTGGTGTATCCTTGACGTTACTCGACAATCTATTTGCGTATTTTGATGCCGATGACTTTCTTTTCTAATGTGGGCTGACAACCCAGACATTCAGGGGCTTCCCGGCCCGTCCATCTCACCAACACCCTCAGCGGCGACGAACGAGAACTTCGTCGAACTGCACATTACTCTGGCACGCTTGCTGCTGAGTCTCGTATGTGTGGGACGGGCCGCGGAAGAAATGCGCATTCCGTTTCTGTGGACGACGAGGATCCATTGACTTTCCACCACTTACCCGGCCTGATGGGTTATGGTTTCATCAGCATTTCGTCCAGATTCAGAATGACGCTGGCGACCACAGTGAAGGCCGCCAGGTTGATGTTTTCCTGGGTGTCGTCCTGTGATTTCAGGCGTGCGGATTGCAGAAATTCGGTGGCTGATTCCCCGGATGAGAAGGAGCTTTGGGCGTCTTTGTAAAGCAGAAGAAGGCGATCAAGTTCCTGCGGTTCTGCATTCCGCACAAGTGCCCTTCGGAACATCTTTCGAATGACGTCGCTTGTTGCCTTCAGGTCGTGATCGATGCTTGTTCCTTCCCCCTGATCAATTGCTGTGCGTGCGAGAGCTCCGGCGGCTTCGACAAACACCGGGTCGTTCAGTGTGACCAGTGCCTGAAGAGGTGTGTTCGTTCGGATGCGTCTCAGCTGACAAACTTCCCCGCTGCCAGCGTCGAAGGTGATCATGGAAGGGTAGGGGCTGGTCCGGCGAAGAAACGTGTAAAGGCCTCGCCGATAACGATCTTCGTTTTCAGCAGATTCCCATTTCATTGAACTGTACGTCGCTCTCCAGATGCCTTCCGGCTGCGGTGGCATGACTGACGGGCCACCGATCTTATTCGTAAGTAAGCCGGATACGAATAATGACTGATCTCTCACGACTTCTGCTGACAAGCGGAAACGCGGACTTCGGCTTAGCCATCTGTTATCGGGATCTCGTTGCCGGGACGCCGGTGAAATATGGCTGCTTTGCTGGTAAGCTGAAGACAGAACCATGGTGCGCAGCATCTTCTTAATGGACCACTGGTGAGTCTCCTGGATTTGAATGGCCAGCCAGTCTAGAAGTTCCGGATGGGTCGGAACGGTCCCCTGAATCCCGAAGTCTTCTTCGGTTTCAACGATGCCGCGTCCGAACAAACGAGCCCAGAGTCGATTTGCCAGCACGCGAGAGGTGAGTGGATTGGATGGTGACAGAATCCAGTTGGCCACGGCAAGTCGGTTTCCTGCGTCTGTTGCTTCTCCAAACGCCTGTGGCAAGGCCGCCTGTACTTCATCGCCAGGTTGCAGGAAATTGCCGCGAACATGGATCACATTTTTCCGTTGGCGTTCCGGGTTTCTGTCTCGCATGACAGGCGTCAATGGAATTTGCTGGTGAATGCTGTCTACCTGAGCCTTCAGGACACCGCGTTGCTTCGCGAGTGGTGCTGTCTGGTCATTCTGTTTCTGGAAGGCTTCGGTCAACTGTTGACGTTGTTCATCGGTGCGAAGTGAGTCGGGAATTCCAGCGATCTCAGCCAGAAGCGGAAAGGACGGTGTCAGGCTTTCGAATGGTTCAGACGTAACTGAGAATCGAACACAGCCCAGCAGCAGACTATTGGCCGGGTATTGCTGCGAAAGCCGAATTCGCAGTGATTGTCCTTGCGGGATCGACAGAGGCGAACGGAATTCAAAAATGGCGACGTGCGGCTGGCCCTGTTGCGGTGAGATTGCCCATCCCGTTGCTGCATCGCCATCAATCGCCTTTGTGACGTCCCAGTTGGTTTGTGAGAAGTCCGCTTTGGCATTGCTGAGCGGGATGGTCTGCAGGACCTGACCCTCTGCGTCGATTCGTTCAACAGTGAGTTCGCTGAGAACAAAGTTTGGATCTCCCCTGGTTCTGCCCGGTCCTTTGCGAGGCAGTGACTTGTGTGTCAGGGCTTCCAGTCGCAAGGCCGTGATGGGTCCGTTTTCGGTCAGAGTGATTTGATAAACATCGGTTCCCGGAAGTGCTCCGCTGGCGAGCACACTGCCATCGTCCTGGATTGTCAGTGTCGAGCCATGGGATGCTTCTGCTGTTTCAGGAGTCACAATCTTCCACGTTGTTTGTCCCGCAAGAGTCCTTTCCCAGTTGACTTTCTGCTCAGGCAGCGATGCTGTCAGCTGATCCAGTTGTGACTGCGTGTCCGCGATTTGCTTTTGGATGCTGTCGAGCTGTTGTTGTTGCTGCGGTGTTGGGGTGGGCAGCTTTGGTGAGTCGTCGGGTCGATCCTCATCCTCAGTCTGATTGAAGTAGGCCATGAACTGGTAGTACTCGCGCTGAGTGATGGGATCGTATTTATGCGAATGGCATTTCGCACAACCCATGGTCAGACCCATCCATACCTGAACTGTGGTATCAACGCGATCTTTAACAGCAGCAATTCGAAACTCTTCGTTGTCGGTTCCGCCTTCGTCATTCGTCATCGTATTTCTGTGAAATGCTGTTGCCAGCATCTGGCTGGTCGTTGCCTCGGGTAACAGATCACCAGCAAGTTGTTCTCGGGTGAACTGATCAAAGGGCATGTCCTTGTTAAACGCTTCGATCACCCAGTCTCGATATCGCCAGATCGTTCTGGGCTGATCTTTCTCGTAGCCTTTAGTGTCGGCGTAGCGAGCGAGATCCAGCCACATCCTCGCCCAGTGCTCCCCAAATTGTGGTGAGGCGAGCAGCTGATCGACGACGGCCGCGAATGCGTCCTGTGAGGGATCGGCTGCGAATTTGTCCGCAGCCTCTGGTGTGGGAGGCAGCCCTGTCAGGTCCAGATAGACTCGGCGGATTAGCGCATAAGGATCTGCATGCGCGGCGGGGGCCAGAGTCAGCTCTTCGAGCTTTGCGGCAACAAAGTTGTCAATTGGATTCCGACACCATTCACTTCGTTCGACACTCGGGACACTGGGAAGAGCAGGGCGGACGAATGCCCAGTGCGTCTCGTAGGCGGCACCCTGTTCGATCCATTGTTTCAGCAACTGTATTTCCGCCGGCTGCAGCGAGTGGCCGGAGTCGGGAGGGGGCATTTTCAATTCGGCATCTTCCGAGAGAATGCGGATCATCAATTCACTCCGGTCCGGCTGATGAGCAACAATGGCTCGGGATGCGGAGGAGTCCGGAGATGCGTTTGCGTCTGCAGGAAGGTCGAGTCGCAGGTCTGCCTGCCGCGCCTCTTCATCAGCACCGTGGCAGGCAAAGCAGTTCGTCGCAAGAATTGGCAGCACTTGTTCACGAAAATTGACGGACGTCTCATTCGTCGTTGGAACGGGTGGCTGAGCAACCACTGCGTCTTTTGATCCTGCGAGCGTCAACAGCGTCAGTAATGTTCGAATGACGGTTTGTAATCTGTTGACCTGATGAGTGCCGTGTGCATCAGTCGCGTGTTCTCGTTTGGAGGCTGTTCTTCGCATGTTGGCGAGCTTTGGCTTTGTAGTCCTTGTGGGGCGGAGTGCTCCAATGTAGTTTTCCTGTCGCATCGAGAACAGCCACCAGCTTTGCAGGACCGATGAGTCAAAGTGGATGGGGCGATCGGTTTTGAATATGGAAACAATAATGTACAGCGTCATTCACATCAGCAACAGATCTCCGCACCGTTTGCCGGTCAGCCTGCGATTTCTGGCATGCAGTGCCCTCTTTTTTCTGTCCGTGAAGATTGCTTTCGGTCAGCCGCCGCGAGTCTACCGAGATCGTGTTGAGCCACATTGGTTCTCGGATGGTCAGAAATTCTGGTATCAGGTTTCCACCGGACCAGATCAGAACGCATTCATCCTCGTCGATGCAAATACAGGTATGCGTTTACCTGCGTTCGATCATCAGCAGGTTGCAGAGAGACTGTCGAAGTTACTGACCCGCGAGATCCCTGCATCACGATTGCCCGTGCAGGAACTGGAGTTTCCTGACGACAACTCCGTGCTGTTGAAAGGCCCTGATGGCACCTTTCGGCTGAATGTTGTTTCCGGCGAGCTGAAGCAGGAGGCAGGAATCGCGAAAGAATCAGACGCCCGATTGTTTCTGCCAGTGCGTCCTTCGCGTTCCGGCGGGAGCGACACCGAAATTGTTGTCACCAATGCGACAGATGCCCCCATCCAGTTGTTGTGGATCAATACCGGCGGGCAACGCCAAAGCTATGGCAACATTGAGCCGGGGCAAACCAGGCGGCAGCATACTTTTTCGGGACATTGCTGGCTGCTGGCATTTGAGAATAATGAACCCATTGGTTGTCTGCAGGCAACGGATACTCCTGCGGAAATCGTGATCAATGCGGATACCGCCGGCAGCGTTATCCGGCGAGGACCGCGGAATGGTAGGGGGCGACGACCGCAGGCAGATGTCAGCCGGTCTTTGTCTCCGGATGAGAGTCTGAAGGCATTTGTTCGGGACAACAATCTCTGGATCGAATCTGTCGCTTCAAATGCCAGCGAGCGGCAGGAACAGGGGACGCCGGACCAGAAGGCACTGACAACCGATGCCACGTCGGAAATGACATTCCGGCTCGATCGATCGCGGGAACGACTGGTTGGCATGGCTTATGACAGAGAGGATGGGAGTGAACACGAAGCAGATGTTCGGTGGTCTCCGGATTCCGGTTACCTGATTGCGTTGCAGACACAGCGTGTGATGGAACGCCGCGTTCATTACATCGAATCTTCACCGGCGGACGGTCTTCAGCCGCAACTGCGTTCTTATCCTTATCTTAAGCCGGGTGACGCAGTTCCTGTTTCATGGCCTCGATTGTTTCGACGGAATGACGATGGTCAGTTTGTCGAAATCGAAATCGAACGTGATCTCATTGCGAATCCGTGGCAACTGCAATTCCTGCGGTTTGATGAATCGGACCATTGTTACTGGTTGTACAACGAACGCGGACATCAAACCCTGCGCGTCCTTGAATTGACATTATCAACAGGCAGAATTCGAACGGTCGTCGACGAGCATAGTGACACATTTATTCACTATTCGTCGAGCGGCAAGTTTGAACTGCACTGGTTATCTGATGGTCGACTGATTTGGGCCAGTGAGCGGACGGGCTGGAATCACCTGTATCTGTATGATGTTGCATCCGGGACGGTGAGAAACGCAATTACAACGGGTGACTGGAACGTTCGCCGAATCGAAAAGATTGATGAGCAGAACGGTGTTATCTGGTTTTATGCAGTTGGCACGCATCCCGGTCAGGACCCGTATCACGAGCATTTCTGTTGCGTCAATCTGGATGGATCGGGTTTTGCGGTGCTGACAGACGGTGATGGTACGCATCAGATTGACTGGTCACCGGATCGGACATTCTTTCTGGATCGATATTCGCGCGTTGATCTTCCACCAGTCACTGAACTTCGTAGCGCTGATGGTGCCCTGGTTTGCAGGCTTGAGGAGGCGGACGCATCAGAGACCATCGCGTTTCGTGGAGGTTTGCCTGAACGTTTCGTCGCGAAAGGCCGCGATGGGAAAACAGACATTTGGGGAATCATCCATCGGCCCCGTAACTTTGACGCAAACAAACAATACCCGGTCATCGAGAATATCTACGCAGGACCTCATGACCACCATGTTCCGAAGGCTTTTCGCAGTTCGTGGGGGCACCAGCATTCGATTGCGGATGAGGGTGCCATTGTTGTTCAGATCGATGGAATGGGGACGGCATGGCGTTCAAAGGCCTTTCATGACGTGTGCTTCCGGAATCTGAAAGATGCAGGGTTTCCTGACAGAATCGCCTGGATGACCGCGGCCGCTGCAAGATACCCCGAGATGGATGTGAGTCGTGTTGGCATCTATGGCGGTTCGGCCGGTGGACAGAACGCAATGGCGGCACTGCTTTGGTTTGGTGATTTCTACGATGTCGCTGTGGCGGATTGCGGGTGCCATGACAACCGGATGGATAAAATCTGGTGGAATGAACAGTGGATGGGTTACCCGGTCGGCGAACACTATGCGGCATCTTCCAACATGGAGCATGCCGATCAGTTGCAGGGGCATCTGATGCTGATTGTCGGAGAGCTGGATCGCAATGTTGATCCTGCGTCGACAACTCAGGTTGTTGGCCGACTGATTCGTGCGGGCAAGGATTTTGACTACGTGTATGTGGTCGGGGCCGGCCATGGTGCCGGTGAAACGCCGTGGGCCTCCGCCCGCCGCCTTCGATTTTTCACAGAACACCTGGCTATGGAAACATCGCCGTAGGCCCGTGAAAAACGTGTGTTGTGCTCGATTGTCTCAACTTGCACGAAAACGTGACAGAAAATTTGACGCCCAATTTTCGCAACCTATGTTTGCCTGTTGAACGTGCGAATGAGAAACAAAGAACGCAGAGCGAACCTTCGCACGTCGAACCAGACACACGCAAACAACAGCGCGATAGGGAAAGCCAGGAGGCTTTGAGGGGACCCTACCGCGCTGTTTTTTTGCGCGCGATGAGTTTGTTAATTTGGGCTGATCAGATCGACTTTCTTGATTTTGCCGTTCATTCTGAATTGGGGGATTGCCGATACCGACTGATGGATCGGTCTCCTGAATGGATGCGCACAAATGAATGGCGAGCCCCAATTTCAAACAAGCCGCATTTTGCTGACAACGGCGATTTTGCTGGTCTGCATACTTGCTGCAGTCTTTGTTCTTCCCATCCTTCGACCCAGGATTGCACAAGCGACCCTGTCGGCAGAATCACAGGCAGAATCTGCCGAACGTCTGCCTGGTTCTGCGCAGGACAACGTTCTCGCACGAGCTGAAAACCGCGCAGACGCAGCTCCTTCTGCGAAGGTGCGTCCAGACGTTGCCTCGGGAAGCGTGATTCATCCTGCATCGGCGCGAATCGTAGACGCAGACGCTTCATCTGCTCAGGAAGCCTGGCAGAATTCCACACCAACAGCCCAACCCGATTCCGGACGCGGATCGCTTGCACTGGAAGAAGAACGTCGGCAGCAGAGTCAACGATTTGCTGAGCTTCAGGAGCGGATTGACGGGCTAAATCAGACGGTCAACGGACTTCGACAGGAAAACGAACTTACGCGTGAACTGTTAAGTGCTCATCGCGAACTCGCGGAGCTCACGATGCAGAAAGTTCAGGCACAGCAGTTTGCTCAGACGCCGATTCAGGCCACCGCTGTCAACCAGCCAGCTGCCCCTGCGGCGATCACCCTGAATATAGTGACGGGAGAAGCGACTCGAGTCGGTAGGCTTGAGAATTCAGGTGAACAAGCTCCTGTCCGAGTTGCCGAACGGACGGAAACGGGCATTGCCAGCGATTTCAGTCCTGGACTTGGTGACCGCTTGTCCGAGACAAACGAAGAGCCGACCACGACAGACGGATTACAAGAGCCCGATTTTCTGGCGCTGCCTGATCTGGATGCTGAAGAATTACCGGAAGATGCCTCGGTGGTCTCGACACTTGAGATTCAACCGCAGGGGAAAACGGCCACCGTCTACAGGCACTATGCTGTGCCGCTTGCCCCCGGGGAAAACACTCTTCGTTCTGTTCATCCACAGGTAGAATCGCCGGGTCGCCATACGCAGGTCCCGGCAATTCCTGATATGCCCGTGCCTTCGATTCCCGAACCGGCGATCCCTGATCCGACTGCCGTCCCGCATTCGTCAGGAAGTGGTGGTTTTGAACAGCAGTTTCCATTTCCGGAACAGTCGGCCTATCCGCCGCCAGTGCCACCAGTTCCTGAGTCCTATGCACACTCCCGGAATCCAAAGGGAGTGGACATGACACCAATCGATGTCGACCCCAACAGTGCTTCAGCCAGAAACGCTCGAATCAAGCAGGATGCCCTGGCAAAACGCCAGGCTGCGCAGGTGCGGTTTGAACATCAGTACCAGTTCTCTTCCAGTGCTGAACCTGTCTCGTCTGCAAGCGTACGAAGTGACGGTCTTTCGGCAACTTCAGCTCCTCCCCCGTATCCGATGAACCAGGCACCGCCTGGCCTCCTTTCCACAGCATCCCTGTCCATTTCACCGGGGCCTGTTCCGGACGTCCCGACGATTCATCAGACGACCTGGACACGGCAGTCACCACCTGAATCCGCAATTCAGAAACCTGCGCCTGTGAATTCCGGCCAGAGAACAGATTCGGCTGGCGTCGCGCCGCAGCGGTTTCCATCAACATCGACGACTGTGCCGACGTCTGATCAGGACAACTGGCTGAAGAATTTCAACGTTCCACGCCTTGTGACGCCTGAGTGGCTCAAGGGTAAATCGTTGAATCCCGTGAAGGCGATTCGTGAATCCCGTGGAGCAAACCGCGTACGATCGGCCATTCGCTATTCGACGCAGCCCGCCACAGTCAAATGACGGCCGACTGCTGAGGCTTTGTTGGGTGGCCTCCGCCGCCATCGTGGAGCCAACCGGTGAAGCCCGCGTTTCGAAACGCGCAGCAAAAAACGAATCCGGTTCCGGACCGGATTCGCTTTCAGTGGTTCGGTTGTGTGTGTTCGAATCAGTTTGATTCGGCAGGTACAACATTCATGCGTCGACCGTTGCGGTCAAACAGCACGGTTCCGTCGCAAAGTGCGTACAGTGTGTAGTCACAGCCAATGCCGACGTTCTTTCCGGCATGCCATTTTGTGCCGCACTGACGCGCGAGGATATTTCCTGCGACAACAGCTTCGCCGCCGTACTTCTTGATGCCTCGACGCTGCGCATTTGAGTCGCGACCGTTGCGGCTGGAGCCTTGTCCCTTCTTATGAGCCATGATTCAACACTCCGATCATCTTGTCGGGCCAAGTTGCCCGTATTGAGTTTGACGGTACTGATTTATTGGGAGTTATTTCGGACGCGGCAGTCTGACGTCTTCCGCCGGATTTTCAAGACTTTGGTCCGCAGAGCTGAGTTCTCAGGGGCGAAATCTCATTTTGCAGAGGCAAAAGAGGTTATTGTTCGGCCGTTTCAGCCGATTTTTGGGCGTTACGAAGAATTGTGTCAACCTGTGGCACGTCTAGTTGCACGTTTTTGGCCCGGTAGAGCCACTCGGGCTTTTCTTCAATCCGGAATTCTTTTTCGTCCTGAAGGAACTCGTCGCCAGGGCGGGCAAATTGCTGTTTCACGACTTTCTCTTCGACGACTCTGGCGCCTGCGGCATCGGTTGAGATGCGATACGCGTTCGAGAGTCCTGACATGAAGACGGTGAAGTAGTCTGTCTTGGGATCGATATTTCGCCAGATCGCGACGCCATAGGTGGCTTTATCCAGTGGTTTCGCGTCAGCATCCGGTCCGAGAGTCCTGACAGGATCGGGATAAGACTGGATGCCATCAACGCTGTTGTGCAGACGCAGGTCAGCCCCACGTCGGCCGAATTCACGTTCGAAGACCATTTGCTGGATCTGCAGATTCAGTTCATCCAGGTGTTCTTTTTCCGATCCCTTATCGTCCACTCGAAGAATGAATCGAGGCAGCATCAGGGGTTGGACTTGCTTCGGATCGGTTGAATTGGCAGGATCGTGCTCCGGATCCGAAAGCTTCACGAGTAACTCCGCCTGACCGTCGCCAGCCAGCTCCGTGTAGTCCCGGGGAATCGTTCGGTAAACCATGTACCAGACCAACTCACGCGAAACTTTGCCGGTTTTCGGGTCTGTGACGGGCATTCGCACCATTCGGACCGGCTTGTACTGAATCTCCAGCATTTGCAGGGCCGGGTAGCCAGGTCCCAGAATGGCTTCTTCAGGTTTGCGAACTTTGCGGAATCCGAGCATTTCATCAACCGAAACGTCAATCGAACTGGTTCGGGCGAATCCGTCGGTCAACGGAGCCCGAATCAGCTGTGCTTCGGAAACCGAAGAAATCTGCGAGACGAATGCGGCTAAGCAAATTGTCGCAAGTCTATACAGAGAATGACGTTCAGTCATCGAGGCGGTTCCTGAGGAATGGTTCTGCAAAATGCCGTACGAAGCCGTGTCAGGGCGTGGGTCGCCGAGTATAACCTTCCCCTAAACAGCGAGGCAACAAAACTTTACGACGCGATACGGCTGCAACGAGTATCGAATGATGTTTGAATCTTTATCCACAGAAATTGGCGAGGCCCTGTGAGGTCCAGCCGGTGAGGATGCGTTCATGCTGGTTGTGTTGCTTTCTGGACGCCTGAATACCCTTGATTCATGACGGAGAGTTCATCGTGGAGCATCAGACGGGGCTAGCCCTGACGGCGATTTTACCGATTCTGGCTGTCGGGGTGTTGTTGGTTGGACTGAAGTGGCCCGCGAAACGAGCGATGCCAGTTTGTTTCCTGCTGGCTGCTTCGTTGGCCGCCTTTATCTGGAAAGTGCCGTTCCTTCAGGTCGCTGCTGCCTCAACGGCCGGTCTGATCATCTCGGCCGAATTACTCTACATCGTCTTCGGTGCCATCCTGCTTCTGAATGTGATGGAGCAGTCCGGGGCAATGGATGTGATCCGCCAGTCGTTCCATTCCATCACTCCGGATCGACGCATTCAGGCCATTATCATTGCCTGGCTATTTGGCTCATTCATTGAGGGAGCTGCGGGATTCGGCACACCTGCGGCGATTGCTGTACCGCTACTCATTGGCCTGGGGTTCCCGCCTCTGGCGGCTGTCATGGCCGGGATGATGATTCAGTGTACCCCGGTTTCCTTCGGCGCGGTGGGCACACCTATTTTGGTTGGTGTCAGCTCCGGCCTGTCCAACGACCCGGATGTCACGTCGTGGATGCAGGCTTCCGGATACGCCGGGATTCGAGAGTGTCTTGAAGCGGTTGGCTTCCGCGTGGCGTTGCTGCATGTTGCCGCGGGTTCCCTTGTCCCGCTGTTTCTGGTGTGTGTGTTAACGAGTCAGTTTGGCGAACGAAGAAGTATTCGCGATGGACTGGCTGTCTGGAAGTTTGCGCTGTTTTCAGCTTTGGCGATGGAGCTGCCGTATTTGATGGTTGCCGGATTCCTTGGTCCTGAATTCCCGTCTCTGCTGGGCGGCCTGATCGGCCTGACGGTTGTGGTTCCTGCCGCACGTCGAGGCTGGCTGTTGAAAGGAGCTGGAAGTCCGTGGTTGTTTGCGGGTGAAGGCATCCTGAACAGGTCGGACACCGCCGGGGAACTGAAGATTTCCCCGGGCAAACAGATTCAGGCCACCTCCGGCAATTCATACCGCTCCACTGTGACAGCATGGAGTCCATACGTTGTTGTCGCCCTGTTGCTGGTGGCATCCAGGCTGAAGGTCTTACCACTGCAAAGCTGGATGAAGTCTGTCGCGTTTGAGTATGCAGACATTTTTGGAACCTCGATCTCCAAAAAAACGGAGCCACTGTTTCTGCCGGGGACCATCTTCCTGATGGCTGCACTTTATTGCGTCTTTATTTTCAGGATGAAAGGTGCGGCGATCAGGCGGGCTCTTTCAGTCTCCATGTCGACGATTCTGAAGGCATCAACCGCTTTGGTCTTTACTGTGCCGATGGTTCAGGTATTCATCAACAGCGATGGCGGTCTGGCAGGCTATGACAAGATGCCCCTTGTGCTGGCGAGTGGAGTTGAGAGTTGGGTTGGCGGCCTCTGGCCACTCTTCTCACCATTCATCGGCGGTTTTGGGGCTGCGGTCGCAGGCAGCAATACGGTCAGCAATATGATGCTGTCGCTGTTTCAATTTGATGTGGGACTTCGATTGCAGTTTGATCCGTTGTGGATTGTTGCCCTGCAGGCTGTTGGTGGAGCCGCTGGCAATACAATCTGCGTGCACAATGTCGTCGCGGCCTCAGCTGTCGGTGGCCTGTCGGGGCAGGAAGGAACGATCATCCGACGAACTCTGCCACTGTTCATTTATTATGCCGGCGTCGTCGGAGTCATAGGGTATCTGATTGTGACGCTTGGAGGTTGATTCAGTCTCTGGCGGGCTTTACGGGACCGCCTGTGGTTAGAAGAGATTCCCGAATGACAGCCGGTTTGTTGGTGGTAATGCCAATTGCGCCCAGCGACTGGAAGTAGCGTGCGTCTTCCGGATCGTCGACTGTCCAGACGTGAAATTCCTTCAAACCACGTTGACGTAACGTCTCAATGAATTTCGGGGTAACAATGGCTCGGTTCCCCTGAGTTCCGAACCCGTCTGCGCTGGTGGCCTTCAGTGTCTTGGCGACTTCTTCGACGGTAGGTGTCCACTGACCAGTAATCTTGTTCTGCTTGTAGCCGGTTAACCAGTGAACCCGGATATCCGGCAGCACACGTTTGGATTCCATGACCGTCTCTGCCTTGAAGGCAATGATTAAGAGCTGTGATCGATCCGGCTTTAATCGGTCGAGTTCCGTTTTCAGCAGCGGAATAATCTCCGGCCCTGTCTTGAGCTCGATGACGAACAGCTTCCCTTTGGGAATCAGTGCCATCACTTCAGCAAATGTTGGGATTGGTTCCCCGTGAAACTTCGGCGACTTCCAGCCGCCGTATTCCAGTTCTCGAAGTTCTGCCAGAGTCGAATCTTTGACGACAAGCTTCGTGCCGCCGGTACGTTTCGCATCGGAATCATGGATGCAGACAATCTGGTTGTCCTTTGTGACGTAAAAGTCACCCTCAACACCATCCGCACCCTGTGCCCAGGCTTCCCTGAATGCCGCAAGCGTATTTTCCGGAGCATCAAACGAGGCTCCTCTGTGTCCAACAATCTTCTGCCCGAAGGAAACAGATGCTGACATATTCAGGGTCATGCAAAGCAGGATTAGATTTCGATACATAATCAGATTGTCCCCTGTACGGCTCTTTGGAAATGGAGACGAAGGGTAGGCAAAGGAGTTTAAGAATTGATGAATTCGGGTGTCGAGATGACTAACTACTTGCGCTGCGGTAATGGTTCAGTGACCAGTGGAAAATCGTGCGTGCCGACAGCATCCCAAACAATGTGACAATCAGACAGACGGAGGCGAATTTCCAGTCAGTCATCCGTCCCACGATGATTTGTGCCGGGATAGTGACAACCAGAAGAATCGGGATGATGTATGAAAAGAGGAACTGGATTGCCTCACCAGGCTCCACAGAGTCGGCTGATTTTCCATCGTAAATACTGCGAGGGTAACGAGCGAAGACCGTGATGTAGAACCAGAAATCGTATAGGCCCTGGTTTCGACCAAACATGACGCTGGTCGATGCTGTGGCGATCATCAGGGAGTAGAAAAACATCACTCCGATGGTCACATAAAGAATGTACAGTCCAACTTGTGAGACAGTGGGAACGTCGCCAATTCGATAGAGTGATCGACCCAGAAGCGCGAGTGACATCAGTAACTGGCTGATCATCGCCAGGTTGACTTTTTCAAGCGAAATCAGGAACTGCGTGTCGATGGGTTTCGTAAGTGCAAAATCCAGTTTGCCGGTGCGAATCTTTTCACTGAATTCCGCACAGTTGGGCATGAAGAACGCTTCAACGATGGAATTGATCAGCATCCCGGTTGCCATAA
>JAGQQE010000157.1 GCA_020426345.1 Planctomycetaceae bacterium | reverse complement strand
AAGGGATAGTTCATATGACAACCCCAACAATTCTGGTTATTGATGACAGTGCCACCATACGAAAAATGGTTGACAGCCATTTGAGTCAGGAGGGCTACCGCGTTGTTATGGCTTCCACAGGAGACGAGGGGGTCAAGCTGGCTCGCGAAACATCTCCCAACCTCATTCTGCTTGACCACCAGCTGCCGGGAACAACGGGTATCGAAGTCTGCCGCCGGATCCTCTCGTACGAGGAATGCCGAGCAATTCCGTTCCTTGTGTCTTCGACGCTGCGGAAGCAGGCTTATGTCGAATACATGGACGTGCCCAATGTTGTGGATTCATTACCAAAGCCGTACAAACCCGATCTCCTGAAGATGGCCGTGGCCAACGCTCTGGAAACCGGTGCGCTGATCCTTTCCTCTCAACTGAACGGGACTGCGGTTCCCGAGACGGTCGAGGCTGTTGAACAAGCAGCGTTCAGCGGAGATCTGCAGTTTCTTAGTCTGCGTGAAGTCATCGATTTTCTGACCAACGGTCAGAAGGATGGCATGCTGGAAGTTGAAAGTGATCGCAATCGAGTCTGCTTTTTTATCAAGGAAGGTCGTATTCAGGGCGTGGTGTCAGCTTCGTTTGATGCGGCTTTGATTTCTGCTGAGCTTCCCGAGGCACTTCGGGAACTGGCGCCACTGTTGCAGTTTACAATGGCAACAGGCAATTCGACACAGGCAGCCGGGCTTACTGAATTGCTCGACAAAAACATGCTGGACGTGCGGACTCTGCGAAAACTGCTGCGGCACCAGGCTGCAGTACTCACACGATGGTGTTTTCTGAATCCGCAGAAGGCTTTTAGTTTTCTGCCGCAACGAAAACAGCCGGATCTGATGACAAAGGTACCCGTCGATTACAGTCTGGTTGGCCTCCTGGTCGAGGGTTGCGTTGGCTCGAAGGCGACCGCCACCAATGGAGAAAAGAACTGGACACGCCGCAATCTGCGAGGACAGAACATGGACCGGACCGGTCTGTCACCGAAGCAGATTCAATTGCTCTCGATTCTGGACGCAACACCACGCGGTACATCCGAACTGGCGGACAAGCTTGGACTGGAACTGGGCGAAACACGACGCATCCTCGAAGGACTACTGCTTGCGGAATGGGTCGACAGTGTTCGAGTTAGTGTTGAACAGGCTGATGCACGAATGCTGGTAGCATTCGAACCCGATACGGCATCTGCTGCTGTAGTCCGAGGGTTGATCGTGGAAAGCGATGGCATGTTGACCGGACATGTCGTTCGTGATGAATTGAGTTTTCAGCTGCTGCTCAAAAGAAAATCCCCCCAAATTGCAATGATTGCGTTAAGGGGTGATGACGAACTGAACGTCCCTCCTCGCGTAGATATTACATCACTAAAGGAATCAGGAATTGACATCCTGCTGATTCGGCCAGCGGGCAGTTCTGTGCCCATCGCTTCTTCGCTGGCGGGTCTGCCTTTCATTGAACGGCCCTACACGGAAGTTGACCTGCGCAGGTCGAAGATATTTTCGCCGCCACCGAATCCGGTTGACGGATCATTCGTAGCAGCGGTTGATGATGTCGAATCAGCCGGGGATCACGAAGTGATTAGCATAGAAACAGGAGTTGCCTAATGTCAGGTGCAACCTACGAAGCGAGTTCTGTCACCAGTTCATCGACTCGACAGCAGTTGCTGGAGCTGGCACACAGTCTTGATCGGATCGGCAAACAGGCCGAACAGTTTCTGGCCGGGCAGCTGGATCAGCTGGCGAAGGAAATTGAGGAATTCGAGCACGAAAAGGCAGCCTGGCGTCGCCAGTACCGCCGCGAATCCACTGAACTCAGTACTCAGCGTGATGAAATTGAACGACTACGAAAACTGGCGGGATCTTCACCCATGCCGGAAGATTCAGTCGCACGAAAACGCGCGTCGATCGAAGAGACCGTCAGAAAGAGCGGCATCGCACCACTGCGTTTGCTCGTGGTACCTTCTCAGGCAACTTCACAGCAGTTGGGTGTTTTTCTGTGTGAACTCACTCGATTCAATAAAGACCTGGGCGGTCGGGGACTCCGGTTCGAATTATCCGGCGCGTACCGGCCCAGAAAACGTCTTCTGGGGCGTGCCACGGATCCAGAAATGGCAAGCACCCTGCTTGAATTTCATGTCTTTCCCGCTGTGCCCCTGAAGGCACGCGGTGCACACGTGCAACTGGAAGATGATAATACAGACCGCGTTGAAGAATGGATCTCCTGGAAAATCCGCGTGCTTCAGGCCGGAGTGACAAAGGAAGATCTGGATCGGGAAATGCGTCGCATGCAGCCACATGATCGCAACCGCCAGATTCAGGAATATGCGCGTGAAGCAGCGCGTCGCCCTGAAAGCGAACTGTGCAGTCTGGAAGAAACTTTTACCGCGGCCGGGATGTCGTCCGGATCATTTGTTCTGCCGGATTCGCACACTGATTTCGTTCGAAAACAGATCCTGCGTCTGCAGGGTGTTGCCGAACGCCTGTTCGACGATTTCAATATGAGGATTCAGATTTGTCCGTAGACCGAACATTCTCCACGGACGTGAGCAAGTGAACTACACGGTCGTGTATGCCACCGTCAGTTTCGCATAATCGTTTCGTCAAGATTCAGTACCAGGTTGGCAATGATCGTCCATGCGGCCGTTTCCTCCGGACTGGCTACGCCTTTTGGAGTGGATTCACCCACGTGAATTGCCTGTTCCGCCGCGGCCGGAGTGGACTCGAACAGTGAATACTGTAACGAGTAAGACTCCGTCAACAGTTTCATTTCGTCCTGCTCAGGATGTCGGGAAAGCACGGTCTGAAAGAGCCAGTTCATTCGACTTTCCGGCGTCCGACCACCCTCCTCAATCACGCGTTCAGCCAGTGCTCGAGCGGCTTCGAAGTGCTGAACATCATTCATGAGTTGCAGAGCCTGCAACGGCGTGTTGCTACGTTCGCGGCGCGAACAGAATTGTTCTCGATTCGGACCATCAAAGTTGCTCATGAATGGTGGCGGAGCAGTACGCTTCAAAAAACAGTAAACACTTCGTCGATAGAGAGCTGACGAATGGTCCTGAATATAGAAGCGGGTGTTACTGTTCTGATAGCCGACGGGTTCCCAGATTCCGGGTGGCTGATACGGCTTCACACCCTGACCACCCATCGTCAGATCGATCAGTCCACTGACAAATAATGCATTATCGCGAAGTTGCTCAGCATCCAGTCGCAGGCGAGCGCCGTGGGCCAGCAGTCGATTCCCGGGATCCACCTCATAGACGTCCGGAGCAATCACGGACTGCTGACGGAACGCTGCCGTCATCACAAGATTTTTCATGAGACGCTTCACATCCCAGTTGCTCTGACGGAAATCAACGGCCAGCCAGTCGAGGAGTTCCGGATGGCTGGGCAAGTCTCCGCGTGAACCAAAGTCATCGCTGGTACGAACAAGACCGATACCAAAGACCTGCTGCCAGAAGCGATTGACTGTAACCCGAGACGTGAGTGGGTTCTCTTCATCCAGAAACCATCTTGCCAGGTCAAGGCGGTTCGCACGCTGACCCGCCGGCAACGGCTGTCCGTTTTGCAGTTTCAGCGAAGCAAACGCCACGGGTACGGCTGGCTCTACTTTTTCGCCCGGTTTGTCGTACTGACCGCGTTGCATCACAAACGCATCGCGAGGTTTCTCCAGTTCACCGAACACCATCGTCCCGGGGATCTGATCCCTGATGATGGTAATTTGCGCGACAGCATCTCGCCATTTTTTCTGCAGATCTGCCGCAGCCGCCGTCGGTCGCTGAATACTCTGTTGAAAATAGTCCAGCAATTGCTGTCTTTGTTCTTTTGTGAGATCGTCTTTTGGCCCGGCCTTCAGAATCGCCGCAAGAGCCGAGGGGACTCCATCCGGAGTCACGTCTTTACAGGTCTTCCACCACGCCAGAAGCGAACGCATTGGGTCGTCTTTGGGGGCCCGCATCCCGGAAATCTTCAGGCTGTCAATCCAGATTCTTCCGCCGCTGTGGCTGAACACGAGACTCTTGATTCTCCCCCCTTGCCGGCATCCAAGCTCTTCCAGTGCGACGCTGACGTGAGTCCAGATGTTGGCATCTGGGACCGGACCCATATTTTGAATCCCGGACTTAACACCCACAGGTTCTGCGTTGCCCCAGACGATCTGTTTGTTTCCGGCACCATCATCAATACGAACAGAAATCGTCTCCGGTCGTTCATAGCCGTCCACACGCAGCCAGAATTCCAACTGACCTTCTGACGGCAGGGTGACGGGGGTCGTTGTGAATTCAAGCGTGAGGTCATATTTCGAGCCGAAGCCCAGTTCCAGAATGCGAGTTCCGGATTTGGCTCCAAATGAGGGAGCGTAAATCCATTTCGCAGCATCCCGAGAGGTGTTGCGTTCCTTCGTGCCCGGGCAAAAAACATCGTCGAAGATGATGTCGGTTGTCTTGAACAGTTCCTGGTTTGCACCGCTGGAGTCTGTTGCCGGGTCGGTATATTCAATCGCATTCAGGGCTTCCGTGAGCTGCTCGCGCAAGCCGGCTTCATTTTTCCGGGCTTCCGCAAGAGCCGCCGACTGGGCGTCCGTGGGTACGCTAATGAAAGGTCGTGTGTTTCGGACGTTGCCATCCATCGCAGGGTCACTGGACGAATAGTAAAACGCGTACATCGAATAAAAGTCACGCGTTGTAATCGGATCATATTTGTGATCGTGGCACACCGCGCATCCAGCTGTCAGGCCCATCCATGTTTGCATCGTCGTACTGGCGCGATCGACCGCGTACCGATACAACCATTCGTCTGCAATCGATCCGCCTTCACTTGTCGTAACATTGCATCGGTTGAATCCGGTCGCGACCAGTTGTTCGGTGGTGGCATCCGGAATCAGGTCTCCTGCAATCTGCCATGTTGTGAAATCATCGAACGGGAGATTCTGATTGAATGCTCGGATCACCCAGTCACGGTAGGACCACATTTCACGTTCATTGTCCAGATGGAGCCCGTGTGTATCTGCGTATCTGGCAACATCCAGCCAGTGCCTCGCCATCTCTTCCCCGTAGCGTGAGGAAGCCAGATAACGGTTGACCATTTGTTCGTAGGCATCTGCGGACGTGTCTGCCAGAAACGTGTTCACTTCGGCGACCGTTGGAGGCAAACCCGTCAGCGTGAACGCAACGCGTCGGATCAGAGTTGGCTTGTCTGCGAGGGCCTGTGGCTTCAGGCCGTTGTCTCGCATCTTCCGAATGAGGAAGGCATCAATGGGTGATTGGTTCCAGAGCGGATCATCCGACTTGGGTGGTTCGACGGCGACAGGGACTTCGAACGCCCAGTGCTTCTGGTACGTCGCCCCTTCTAAAATCCAGCGACGCAGCAACTCTGTTTCCTCCGGCTTCAGCTGTTTCTTCGAATCAGGCGGCGGCATCTGAAGGTCACTGTCGCTGCTGGTAACTCTTAGCCAGAGTTCGCTTGCCTGCAGATTGCCAGGCGTAATTGCCGGGGATCCATTGACAGTGGAATAGGCGCCTTCAGCAGAATCCAGTCGCAGATCGGCCTGTCGATGCTTTGCATCAAAGCCATGACATTCAAAACAGTTGGCCGCCAGAATGGGGCGGATATCGCGATTGAATTCGACGGGCTGATCGGCCTGGATCAATCGGCAGGACGCACCCGCGATGACAACAATCTGAATTGCGCAAAGGTTGAGGCACTTCATGATTCGGTCTCCGTGGTTTGTCACTTGTCGTCCTCAAATCTTTGAACGATCCCGATCAATCACAGTCGTCGTCAGGCACCGCTCTCTGAAGGCGGCTTCTCTTGTGACGAAGCCCCTATAGTGTAAGCCCGACGGAATCAGCGCGCAGCGTTCGTTAAGGCTTGTCGCTTACTTCTTCGCTTCTGCTTTTCGGAGTCGCTGAATGAAGCCCTTTCGAATCCACACGGCGATGCTCAGCAATACAACACAGATCAGCACAGCAGTTCCGGCGTGGTAAGGGCTCGCGACATAGTGGATAACAGAGTCGCCCTGATCCGGAACCGGTCCATGACCTTCATGCGCACGGGTAATCCCGGCATTGAGCAGTATTGCTGTGACGAGAGAAGAGAAGTTCAGAATTCGTTTGAACATTGAAAAAGAACTCCGGCCGTTGTTGAAAAATGAATCTCTAAGTCAAGTGCCATCTGAGGGAAGAACACTTGTGTCTGGGCAGGATAGCAGACAAACGAAGAATCGACACTCGAAACCGAAACTCGCCGTTAACCTGGCGAAGAGCGATTCTCTACCCAGCCCGTCACGAAATCAGGATGACGAGGTTCGGGCATGGTCCATGTTTTCAGAGCGGCCACGCTTACGATTGCGGCGACCAGGACAAACGGTATGGTAAAGCCAAGCTGCTGCACCATCGCCCCGATCACTGGAGAAAGAAGAAAAGGAATCGCCATCGCCAGGGTCATTGTGCTGATATAAGCCGGATGCTGGCTTCTCGGCACGATTTCCAGCGTGTAATTCACCTGCATTCGAAATGTGACGGGGACCAGTCCAATCCAGAAGAACGTCAGGGCGAACCAGTGAACCGGAGCCACACGTGCGAGGGTCAAAGCGAGCAGCGGGGCGATAGCTGCGGACGCCGTTAGAAATCTCAATGCAGACCGCGTTCCAAATCGATCGGCCATTCGACCTGAAATGCTGCTGAAGAGTGCCGCCCCCAGGTGCTGGGCAACAACCCAGTGCATAAAAAAGACGGGTCTGGCGTTCGGCAACTTCATTCCCAGCGACTGATAATGGGGAAACAGGATCTGCGAAAAGACAAAGAGAATGGCAATCACACACAGGCCCCGCAGTGTTTTGTCGTCGCGGACACGGGCAGCGGCTTCGCGAAAATGTGCCCGGCGAAGTCTCGGTCGACCGGTTTCGTCCGGCGATTCTTTCATCAACAGAATGGCTGCGCTGGAAGAAAACATCACGAGACCCACAAACAGAAAGATCTTTGCATAAGCTGTGGCATCTTCCGTTTGCAGCCACCGTCCCATCAGCATCCACGCAAGCGAGACGGCAGTGAGCGATCCAAGAGTGCTGCTGGCCCCAGCCAGTCTTCCTCGCCAGTTGACCGGAATCAGTTTTCCCTGAACGGTGCTGAAACTGGTTTCGTTGATTCCGTGAAGGCAGAAAAACGTGGTGTACGCTGCGAGAAAAAACCAGGTAAACCACCAGGGCAGACCTTCGCGGTAGAACCAGACTGCAGATCCCAGACAAATGAACGGCAGACTCATGGAAATCGTCGAACGCAAAAGCAACTTCGATTTCATTTGAGATGTCGCGATTTGTTCTGAACGCAGCAACGGCGCGATGCTTTGCCCAAATCGATTTAACAGCGGCAGAAGACCGCGAATAAAACCGGAATCGGCAATCATGTCCAGAAAAGCTGGCATGATCACACTTTCGGTTTTGAAGATCCATGCAACCCGAAACACAATTTGATGCAGGACCAGTGCCACAAAGTTGCGACGTTGCGCAAGGACATCCGGAGTGTTGCCCGGCGATGCATTATTCTTATCAGCTGCCTCTGGAGTGGGCGATGTAGACGTAGTGTTCAAGGATCAGTGCTTCGAAGTCTATTGCTGTGCAAGCCATTCCGGATCATCACGGTAACGTTCATTTTTCCATGGATCACCCACATTGTGATAACCGGCCTGCTCCCAGTAGCCTGGGTGATTTTCCTTCGTGATTTCAATCGATCTCACCCATTTCGCACTTTTCCATGCGAATAACTTTGGGACAACGAGCCGAACCGGTCCACCGTGATCGGCATCCAGAGGCAGGCCGTCGTGAGTATCGGCAAGTAGGACGTCCTGTTCCGCCAGGTCTGACAGGGGCAGATTCGTGGTCCACGGATTCTGATTGCGGTCAACAACGTCCCATGCACTCACGACCGCGTAGTGTGCATCGGGAGATACCCCTGCCATTTCCAGCAATAGTTTCATAGAAACACCTTCCCAGAGGTTACCAAGACGCGACCAGGCTGTGACGCAGTGAAAGTCCGCAAAGACCCGTGTGCGGGGCAACGCGGAAAATTCCGCCAGAGTAAACGCCAATGGCTCGCGAACAAGTCCCCCGATCGACAGTTTCCAGGCACGTGCATCGATCTCCGGCACAGTGGCAGCGTGTAACACAGGCCATTTACGCGTCCGATGCTGCCCTTCAGGAATTCGATTCTTTCGCCGAGTATCTTCTGAAATGACTGCATCCGGGGGCGCGGCCGCGGCATCCGGCACCTCCCCCTTCTGGTACTTTGGATCGTTCTGTGGACTGTAGAGCCCGGACATCAGGTTTCCTTCACTTGTGCTTTTTCAAACGAACAGATCAGCGGCGGACTATCCCGGATCGCGACGAACAGCCTCCCATCGGCGGCCTAAGCTGAAACTTGCGGCGAGTTCCTCAACCTTCATGTCAGGAACCACCTTTGACCGTTCATTCTGCCGCGAATTCGTCAGATGTCCCGAAGTTTCCAGAAGTCCTGCGACGGTCAGCATATTCTCGATACGACTACCCGTCCTTTATTTCGCCCAGCCAGTGATTGTCAAATATTCAAGACTCCATCCGCCTGTGCTGACTGTCCGTTGAAAACCGGGACAAGCACGCAAGATGACTGGAAACCATGGTGTTATGAGGTCTCCTGCTCGAACCAGTCCCGTTTTCCAACAGGCTGCCAATGATCAGGGTTGCCCGTCGGACTGAATTATCGGGATTCACCCTGAAGCGAATGGTCTTCTATTTTTTTGTGCAACGTATTTCGGTTGATGCCAAGTCGGGTTGCCGTTCGCGTTTGCACACCCTGGCACTGTCGCATTACCTGAAGAATCAGTTCTTTTTCGACGACTCCAATCACCTGATTGTAGACGTCTGTCGAATCTTCCGTCGTTTGTGCAATCAGACGTTCAATCAGATCCGTGCAAACGGTCTCGAGATCATCTGAGTTTCGGCGTCCGATTCGAACCGGGGCGAGGCCCCGAACATGAGGCGGAAGCAAATCCGCCGTAATCTCGCTCGAGGTAGACAGGACCAGGGCTCGTTCGATGTAGTTCTGCAGTTCTCGCACATTCCCGGGCCATGAATACTGGACCAGAAATCGCAATGCATCGGCCGTCATGTGTGGAATCGGAAGTCCGTTGGCCTTGGCAAATCGAGCGAGGAAAAAGGACACCAGGTCAGGGATGTCATCCTTTCGATCGCGAAGCGAGGGCAGGTAGATGGGAATTACATTTAAACGGTAAAACAGGTCTTCTCGAAACGTCCCCGCCTGAATCAAATCCTGAAGGTCGACGTTTGTCGCAGCAATGACTCGGCAATCCACGCGTATTGTCCGCGTGTCGCCCACTCGCTCAAATTCATGTTCCTGAAGGACGCGCAGCAACTTCACCTGAAGTTGATAACTGACCGAGTTGATTTCATCGAGAAAGATGGTTCCGCCGTGGGCTGCTTCGAATCGCCCGGTCCGGGTTTCGATAGCGCTGGTGAAGGCACCTTTTGCATGTCCGAACAGTTCACTCTCAAGCAGGCTTTCAGAAAGAGCACCGCAGTTGACTCGAATGAACGGACCCGTGGCCCGAGGGCTGAGTTCATGCAGCGCGCGTGCAATCAATTCCTTGCCAGAACCGGTTTCTCCAGTGAGCAGGATCGTTGCCGTGGTTGGCGCAACTTTGCGAGTGATTTGATAGACGTCCTGCATCGCATCGCAGCTGCCAATCAGACCACTAATCAATCCGGACTCTGACTTCATGCAATCCGCTCGCACATATCAACACCCGCAACAAAACATGCCAATCTGAACCCGTCGCGTTCGCAGGATGGCGATCACTTCAGGTGCGATTCTGAACCGGCATCCATCAACGCCCGGTCGGTTGCGTGTTTTTTTGGCAGGTCACTGCTGAGCCAAATCGCAACTACGGTCCAAACGGTCAGTTCAGGTCGCATGTCGACGTATCTTAAGCTTCGCTACGTCCAAGCCAACTGAGTAATTGCGGTTTTGTCGCGCATTATCAACGTCGGTGCCTGCAAAACAGTCGTTGGTGTGAGAAACACCCACCGGGAAACGGAGCAGGAATCAGAGAAGTTGACATTTGCCCAGTGCAATCCCCAGTCATCGCAATGCCCAATCATCGCAATGCCAGTCAACCGGGATGAACCTTGCGGCAGTTGTCCTGATCTACGCCATTGCGATGGCAGTTTCTGGTTGATCGCATGCCGGAGCTTCCAGCGGTGGTTCAACAGTTCCCATCGCGTCGAAGATATCGCCAACACCGGGCTTGAAGACATCGCCAACAAGGATGTCCACCATGTTCGATTTGAACTGTGGATGCTCCTTCAGGAACGTTCCGAAACTGAACCCGGGCGTGTAGAACGCGTAAACCAGTTTCCTGAAGTTTTCCAGTCCCTGCTTGTAAAGCGGCTGCCATTGACCAAGTCGAGGACCAGAAAGATCCTCCCGCTGAAGTGCATCGTGAATTGCGTCGGCGGCGAATTCTCCACCCTTCAGCGCGAGGTAGACTCCGCTGGAATAAACCGGGTCAATAAATCCAAATGCATCTCCGACCAGCAGCCAGCCTTTCCCAGCGCCCTCCCGGGCGTAATATGAAAAGTCCCTGGTAGTGAAGAAATCTTCGCAGCGTTCGGCATCCCTGAGACGTTCCTGCATTGCGGGGCAACGTTCCAGTTCTCGCTGGAAGGCCTTTGCCGGATCCCTCGTGTCGCCAAACATGTAGTTCAGGCTTCCTGTGCAACCAACGCTTACAACGTTATTCGGAAGTGGGATGTACCAGAACCACGACTTCTTCATCTCCGTCTGCATGATCAGCGTTGCACCTTCGTCCCTGCCGTCATCCCTGCGAGCCCCACGGAAGTAACTCCAGACAGTGGCCTTGCGCAACCGCGGATCCCGGTCTCGCTTTCCGTGGCGGGATGACAGAAACGCGGACTGGCCAGAGGCATCCACAACCACCTTGCTTTTGATGGTCAAATCCTGTTTGACGCCGTCCGGATTCGTCACGGTGCAACCAACTCCAACGGCCGCATCCCCGTCGAACAGAACCTGCTGGACGTGAGCAGATGTATGCACGACTGCACCCAGTTCCACCGCACGGTCCAGGAGCATCTTGTCGAATTCACTGCGCACAACCTGCCAGGTCACGCTGCTTTCGTGCGGGTTGTAGTTGTCGAAGTAAAACGGAGCAGATTCTTTGTGTCCATCACTAACGAACTGCACACTGAATTTACGGGGAAATGCGGACTCCTTGAGGCGGTTGATCAAGCCAAGTCGCTTCAGCGGCCAGTAGGTTTCAGGGATCAGGGATTCGCCAACGTGAAAACGCGGGACAGCAGCTCGCTCCAGCAACAGCACTCGATGTCCGTACTCCGCAACCAGGGCCGCGGTAGAAGACCCGGCGGGACCGCCCCCAATCACCACCACATCGTATTCCTGATCGAGCGAAGGCTGGTAGGCAACGGTTGAGTCTGGCGATGGTTGAATCATTGAGGGCCCCATTTCATTCACACTTGGTTCGGATGCTTGTTCGAATGTGAAGCCGTCTGTCTAAACAGCTACTTCAAAGGCGAGGAAATTTCGAGCAGATCAACGGCAGGTGCACCGTTGCAAAAAATCGTTGCCATGCGGCCGAAAGTGACTTGTCCCGGTTGCATCGGCAGATACCGACAAAGCCCTTCTGCTGCAGTAAAACGTATGATCGCTCCTAAGTCGATATGTCGTAAGACGTTGTGCTGAATTAGTACGCGTCCCAGAGGCGTCTGCTGTGCCAGAATCTCCGCCTTCACTGCTGGAGTCACATACTCGAAGTTAAACCGCACAAGTCCGAACTGAACAACATCATTTGTGCCACTTTTCTTCAACAGGATCTTCCGGAGGTACAAACCATCCTCAAATCGTGATTCCAGAACTTCGACATCCACCGTACAGTCGTAATAAGCCTCCATCGTCACCGTCATGTGATGCTCGTGAACCAGCATCCGATGGTATGGTTCGGGAGTGGCTTCGCGAGCAACATGCTCTGCCGATTCGTAAAGTGCGGCGTGGTCATTCTCCGGAAAAAGACCAGTCAATTGTTGCAGTTCGATTATTGGATTCAACGAAGCACCGAAATTTCGGGGATTTGGCTGTCTCAGCAGCGCGGTAAGAATTCTCCGGGAGCCGCAGCATCGCACGGACCAACCTCATTCTACAGAACTGAAGACGACGAACAACCGGACCGGGACGCCACAATTTTTGCGTTCAATGACTCGGATAAGAAGTTTTCCGGCAACAGATGCTGTGCCCCAGCGGGGTGCGATGATGACCTGACCTGTCAAGCTACTCCGAATCTGCGTTACCCAGCAGCACGCCAATCCATTTCGTATCCTTGAACGCCTCCAAACCTACCCGAAGCCCCATTGTCAAAGGAACGGACAACAGCATGCCGACAGGGCCGAGGGTCCATCCCCAGTAAAGCATTGAGCAGAAAATCACGAGTGGCGAAAGGCCCATACCGCGTCCCATCAATCGCGGTTCAATAAAGTTGCCTACGAACACGTTCACAAGAACGTAACCGATACCGCATGCAATGCAGGGAGAAAGCCCCAGATCCAGCCAGGCCACTGCGAGTGCCGGAACAGCTGCAATGATCGAGCCAATGTTCGGAATGTAGTTCAGCAGAAATGCCAGCATGCCCCACAACCCCGCGTAAGGGACTCCGAAAAGCCTGAGCCAGACAGCAATCAGCAGACCTGTCCCAATACTCACGACGGTTTTCAGAACAATGTAGCTCTGAACGTTCTCCACAATTTCCTGATACTTAATGTCCGGACGATTCTCGGCACCGAAGGCAGCCGTCAGTTTTTGCGGTACGGTGCTTGCTTCCAGCAAGATAAAGACGACTGTTAAAAGGATCAGTAGCGAATTACTCAGGATCTGACTGACTGTTGCTGCCAGGGTTGCCGCCAGCGACAACGCCATGCCCGGATCGAACTGCGCCATAATGAGTTGACGCCATGTTCTTCTGGATTTTGGAGCCTGAGTGTTTCGACTCTGTTTAAACAGACGCCCCGAAGCAAAGTCGCCTTTGGTTGCCTGATCCAACTGGGCGTCCAGTTCCTCCTCGGTATCGACAGATTCGACATTCTCTGCTTCCTGACTGACTGACGCCCCAACCGGATCATCGCCGCATTTTGTCGACGAATCGTCGTTCCCTGTGTTAGCGACCAACTCCGGGGAAGCATCAGTACGTTCACTCTCGCCAGCAACATTTTCAGACAAGCCAGCCGCATCATCGTTGCGCTCCGCGGATTGTTCATCCGAATGCGATGGAGTCGGGTCTCCTGCCGACGGGCGCGCAGTATCTGGCGAATTCCCCTCGGTTGCATCATCGCCATCGATTCTGCGAACACTGTCGTCGACATCAGGTTCATCAGGTGGAACGTCAACCGAATCCGTCGGATCGGCCGGATTGAATTCTTCTGCCTGGGGAGCTTCTGGCTGCTCCGGCACAAGACTTTCGATGAGTTTTGTCAGGGGCCGCGATCGTAATCGCAACTGTTCAGCATAGTGATC
>JAGQQE010000156.1 GCA_020426345.1 Planctomycetaceae bacterium | reverse complement strand
CCCGGAGAATTCCTGATGGGCAGTCCTTCCAGTGAAGAAGGACGTGAAGACATCGAAGGTCCCCAACGCAGGGTTGCCGTACAGCCATTCTGGATGGCAGAAACAGAAGTCACGTGGGAACAATACAAGTTGTTTATGAATCTCTATCGATCGTTTAAAGAGTTTCAGTCGAAGCGACAGCGTCTGGTGACAGACGAGAACATGATTGATGCCATTACCGCCCCGACGCCACTCTACGAGCCGGACTTTACGTTTGAGTTTGGTGATGCCCCCCAACAAGCTGCTGTGTCCATGACGCAGTATTCTGCAAAGCAATTCACCAAGTGGATTTCCGGCATCACTGGACAGCAATACCGATTGCCGACTGAAGCAGAATGGGAGTACGCCTGTCGCGCGGGAACAACCACGCGATGGTCGTTCGGTGATGACCCGGCCATGCTGGGTGAGTATGCGTGGTACGAAGAAAACAGTGGCGAGGGTGGCACGAAACTCGTGCGTCAGAAGAAGCCAAATCCCTGGGGTCTGTATGACATGCATGGCAACGCTGCAGAATGGGTCCTGGATTCCTATGAAGAATACAAGACGAAGGATGGCGTTGTCGACGCTGCAACGGACTGGCAACGCACTGATCAGCCATACCCTCGCACAGTTCGTGGCGGATCGTGGGAGTTTCCGGCAGAACAGTGTCGCAGTGCATCCCGCCTCGGATCTGACGATGAAGCGTGGAAGGAATACGATCCAAATCTTCCACTTAGCCCATGGTGGTTCACTACCGATCCCGCGCGAGGCGTTGGATTTCGGCTGACGCGACCATTGAAATCCGTCGACCGTAATACCATGGAGCAATTCTGGATGATCGATAGCGAGGACACAGAATTTGATGTGGGAGATCGAATTCGCGAAGGACGTGGTGTACTCGGTCTGGTCGACAAAGATCTTCCCGCGGCGATCAAGTCTCTGGATGAATAGAATCATCCAGTCGGATAAACTTGATGCCAGTGCTCCGATGCCTGTTGCTCCATTGCACAGATTCGGTAGCGTCATTCGGGGCTTTTCATTTCAGGTCAACCATGGATGAACACCATTCGTATTCTGCAATTGACAGACTTGCATGTCTTTGATGAACCCGAGAAGTGCCTGAAAGGCATTCCGACGCGGGAATCGTTGCTGCATGTTGTGCAGCACATTCGCGAAACACAGGCCGACTTCGATCATGTGGTGATCACTGGAGATCACACGCACGACGAGAAACCGGAAAGCTATCAGGCTGTCCGGTCAATTCTGGGAGACTGGGGCTCCAAACTCTGGCAAGTGCCCGGAAATCACGACGACCGTGATGTACTGCGTTCAGTCTTTGAAGATCGCGTTGCCGGGGCGATACCGGGGCGCATCACCTTTCAGTTTGAGGCCGGCAACTGGCTGTGTCTGGGGCTGGATACACATGTTCCCGGGCAGGTCCATGGGCAAATCGATCAGGAACAGATCGACTGGATTGAATCGGCCGTAGCATCGCATCAGAGCAATTTGTCTGAAGAGGAATCCGCCAGTGCCTTCTGCGTCGGACTTTTCTTACATCATCCGCCCGTGATGCTGGGCAGCCCCTGGATGGATGCCATTGGACTGCATGGCATGGACCGCCTGCAATCGATGATCATCAGGAATCCCGCGATAAAGTTTTGTTGTTGTGGCCACGTTCATCATGAATCTTCAAATCAAATAGGACAGTGCCAGGTTCTGACGACTCCGTCTACCGGAATTCAGTTCGCCCCTGAGGGTGAAGTGCCGAACTTTGTCGCTGGCGCTCCGGGCTTTCGAATTATCGAACTCCATGATGCCTCATTTACAACCCGCGTGGAACGACTGCCGCACGCGAGATACATACCGGTAGACAACTAGATTTCTGGTGTACGCCGATGAGCAGTTTCGCAGGAGCCAACGAGAATCACCGGTTGATCCGGCGGCTTGGTGAAATCATCCGTCGCGGACGGGTGCTGTCCGCTCCGGCGCAGCTTGCGGGATACGACGCCGATGGGCTTGGATACAAGACGTTTCGACCTGACGCAGTGGTTATCCCGGCCGATGCAGACGAACTCTCTGAACTTATGTCGCACGCGACAGCACTCGATGTCCCTGTAACGATTCGGGGGGCAGGGACTTCGTTGTCGGGAGGACCTGTGGCGGCTCAGGGCGGGGTTGTTGTTCACACGTCTTCGCTGAAACAGATACGCCATATTGAACCGAAAGGGTTTTGGTGCGAGGTCGAGTGTAGTGTTACCCTGAATCAGCTTGATGCCGCCGTTCAGCCTTTTGGCCTGTTCTACCCGCCCGATCCTTCCAGCGGAGCGGTCTGCACAATCGGCGGTAACGTTGCGATGAACGCCGGTGGAGCGCATTGTTTCCGGTATGGCGTGACAAGCAATTATGTGCTGGGGGTGGAAGCAATCATGCTGGATGGCACAGTGCACCAGTTTGGCGGGCCCGCCGGGGGACGCGGGAAATGGTGTCACGACTGGAAGCGTCTGATGATTGGCTCCGAAGGCACGCTTGCAGCATTCACTCGGTTCTGGCTGAGGCTGCTGCCTCGCCCGGAAAAATGCTGGACATATCGGGCCACGTTTCGCGACCTGAATGCCGTTGAGAAAGTCATTCATCGTCTCGCCCACCATGCTTCTTTTCCTGTGGCCATCGAAATGATGGACCCGCGTTGCGTTGCGATGGTCGAAAACAGTCCGATGGCAGTCGGGCTTCCGCGAGACGCCTTTCTGATCGTAGCGGAAATTGACGGCCCGACGGACCTTGTTGATTCTCGTGCTGAGGAGGTCAGAGAACTCTTTGTGACATGCGGCGCTATGGCGGTCGAGTACAGCGATGATGAAGTTGCGCGGCAGGGGCTTTGGAAGGCCCGAAAAGTGGCGGGAGGACTCATGGGACAAATGAGCCCCGACTTTCTGGTGCAGGATGCGGTGATTCCCAAAGCGGCACTGGCATCAGCACTGAAACTGGTGTACGACGAAGCTGATGCGGCTGGGTTGCCTGTTGTGAATGTTTTCCACGCGGGTGATGGAAATCTGCATCCGAATTTTCTTTTTGATTCGAGACGCCCTGGTGAACTGGAAAAAGTCGAAGCCATCAGTAAACGCTTGATGCATTTCGTTGTTCAGGCGGGGGGGACATTGTCCGGCGAACACGGCATCGGGAACGACAAGTCGGCCTACATGCCGCTGGTATTCCATGGCGATTCGCTGCGTCTTCAACTTGCTGTTCCCCGTGTGTTCAATGCGGCTCACCAACTGAATCCCGGGAAGGTATTTCAGACGCGGCAGTTTCAGGGGGTATCGACTTTGAATTCAGTGCAGGCGACGCCAGAGGCAGGCAGAGCGAAACTCGAGCAGTCAGAGGAACGACTATTCACGACATACTTCGACGAAACGGATGGAATCATCTGTGTGTCGGCGTCCGTGACCGGCAGTGAACTCAGTGAACTATGCAAACCTGCCGGATTTCGTTTTCCTCTACTGCTTTCCGATGACTGCTCGTTGTTCGATCAGTTTCGGGCAAGTGGATATGCACCCGCGTCTTCTCGATTTGGCGCGATCTGTGACAACATCACGGGCGTCAACTGGAAACTGCCGAGCGGTCGACGTGTGCGAATCGGGGAACGCGTTGTTAAGTCAACCACCGGATTCGACCTACTCAGGTTTCTGCTTCATGCTGACAAAGTATTCGGTGAACCCACAGGTTTTGTCCTTCGCCTTCGACCAGTGTCTGATACGAATTGCAGGTTTGATCTCACGGGTGATACTTCGAACGTGAATTCTGCAGCAGAATACCTGATCAACACTTGCTGGATACACTGGTTAGACGCAGTCAGTATCATTGTTGAAGACCCGGAATCCGGGACTTTGTCCATTCGCATCGATTTGAACTGTCCATCGGTTGAATGGGATGTTTACGCAACCTTTGTTCAGGGATTTGCTCAGCAATTTCATTTGAATTACGAGTTTGCGATGGGGTACTGTCGTCGCAGGTCTGCTTTGCCGGACCTCGTTCTTAAGACAACACCCGATCAGGTAATGTACCTGGCCCTGCAGATCGGGGAATCCGAGTGTGCGTGTCTCTGTGAGGCAATCGTGACCCATGGGGTACTGCATGTTTATTTCAATGAAGGCAGCGATCCTGACAAATCGGCTGCCGACAGGATTCTATCGATTCGAAACCGAGTCACGGATCTGGCGGTTCGTTTTGAAAGGCAGTTAACGGACGTCGGAGGTGATTGGCAATCACGTCATATCGAGCGTCACGTCGTCAATGAGCATGAACTGGACTGGCACAGAATTCTGTTCGAGGAATTTGCGTCCGAATGAACGAGGAACCTGTCGCTTCAACCGCAGCCAGTCATCTGGAAAAACTTACCAGTTGTGTCCATTGCGGCTTCTGTCTGGAAGTATGTCCAACGTATCAATTGACTGGTGACGAGAACAATTCACCGCGAGGTCGACTGAGGCTGTGGCGCGAAGAAGCTGACGGCAGGCTTGGCTTGGATCCATGGACCGTTCAGTACACCAATGAATGTGTCGGGTGCCTCGCATGCGAGACGTCCTGCCCAGCGAATGTTCCCTACGGCGACATTCTGGAAGTCGTTCGTCATCAGCATGTTGAAACGAATCGCAACCGATTATCTCCGTCACTCAGGATGGCGGCCTTCGTTGCAAAGCATCAGTGGTTGCTGAATCTGACGAGTCTGCCGATTCGCTTCCTGCGCCGCTGGTCGCCCATTGGAATTCCTTTGGGCTTGCGTTCGCCATTCTGGATGGCTGCGCGTTCTGCTCTCGCGCTTTCGGGGGCTCCTGCGACCCTGATGTCCACTCATGCGTATGCCGACAGATTAATGAAACGTCATCGTCCAACAGGTCCGCGAGTGGCGCTGTTCACTGGCTGCCTGATGGAATCGGTTTTTCGAGAGATCAACTTCGCAACGGTCCGGGTTCTTATCGAAAACAACATTCAGGTGATTGTGCCGTCCAGTCAAACCTGCTGCGGTGCAATGCACGAACACCTGGGCCTGAGTCATCCGGAGAGCCTTCGCGATTTGAACAGCCGTTTCTTTTCCGGTACGCACGTTGATGTCGTCCTGACGAATTCATCCGGTTGCGGTCTCGCATTGTCAAAGACCCCGGGAATTCCACCCGTCGTGGATGTGCTGGAATACCTTGGAAGACATTCGATCCGAAAGCGTCTCAACCGACCGCCTGAGTCTCGTGTGTTCCTTGATCTTCCGTGCCATCTGGTGCATGGTCAAAGGCTGGACCTCATACCAGAATCCGTCATGGACGCAACCGGCTACCAATGGAACCTCGCGCCGATGTCACGCGAATGTTGCGGATCAGGCGGCACCTATCACCTGCAGAAGCCCGAGAACTCTGAGCAGATCCTGAGCAGGAAATCGGAGTTTCTGAATCAGGCTCCCGGGGATCCGCTGATTCTCGCCACAAGCAATCACGTTTGTATGATGCAGTGGCAGTCGGCCGCATTGAAAAACATGGTGCGGCGACCATTTCTGGTGCAGCATGTCATTCAGTTACTTGATCCGGGACCAGCATTTGGTGAGTGACGAGACGGACGGTTTTGTCGTTCGATCACGGCCGGCATCCATTCGCTTCCTGCAGCGGCAGACAGGTTCAAATCCTTAAGGAAACGCTGCTCCGAAAACAGTTGAATGCGAGGGTTCCGCGGGATTTGGAAAGCAGGTACGTGAACCCTGGCCCGATGATCCACGACCTGCCGGTGAACGAAACAAGGGCAGGGAAAGCCGACCGTCCATCCATTTGATTCATCTTCAGCAGAATAAGCATAGGTGAAAACAAATTGTGCGGCGTCGCTCTTTGGTGACAATCCGCAAAAGGATGGCAACCCCGCCAACCTGCAAGGGTCTGTTGAAAAACGAAGTCAGGCTCGGCCGGGCCGAGTGTTCACCGTACGCAACGGTTGTGGTTTCGGGGGCTGAAAAAACGAGACTGTGGCGTTGCCGCATCACGCGGGTCGATGATTGTCGCACCGCGATTCCGCACTGAATGGGTGAAATTCAGGTGTTTGTTTGAACGCTTCCTGATCACCTGACACTGAAGCAGCCACCGTTTCGATAGAGATCGTTTGCCCGTTTCCTGACGCGATGCCATAGAATCAGCCGATGCCCGAAACCAGACAAGCCATAAATGAGTCTCCCATGGCCGCATTACCTTTGGAGAAACTTTCCGCATGTCGGCTAACGTGCAGAAGGCGGTTTCGTTTCCTTTCGATCCGATTGTTGAGGTTCGTAACTGGTTGTCTATTGTTCTATCTGTTTGTCTGCCTGATTGGGCTGATTCCGTGCAACAACGATTTCAAACCAGCGGAACAAGGCGTTGAAATCTTCGTCACGTCGAATGCTGTTCACGCAGAAGTCGTGTTGCCTCTGAAGAATGAGGTTATCGATTGGCAAACCCATTTTCCGGCCGGGCACTTCACGCGTTCAGGCTTTTCTGCAACGCATGTCGGATTCGGCTGGGGAGATCGTGGATTCTTTCTGCAAACTCCGGAATGGGTTGACCTGAAACTGACCACGGCTTGCAACGCTTTGTTTCTTCCGTCGTCTGCTTGCCTGCACGTGACGATGCAATCCAGACCCGTTCGCGGTTCCAGCATCAGGTCTGTGCGAATCAGTGAGCTCCAGTACCGTGATCTGGTGGATGCGATTCGAGAAGTCATTCCGGCGAATCCCGCTCCGATCAAGAATGCAACCTATACCGGGTACGACGCATTCTACGAAGCGGCCGGAACGTATCACTTGTTCAATACGTGCAATTGCTGGGTCGGGAAGATGCTGAAGACTGCGGGAGTTCGTGTTGGGCACCTGACACCGTTGCCACACTCTGTTTTCTTTTGGATGGAGTAGAAACCATTCCTGAAAACGGTGGGACAGGTTTCAAACGGCTGTCTTGCCGAGAAAATCGCGGCTGGTCCTCAAATCACATCCGTGCATCTGGTATTTTGCTTCCTACTGAACCGAGTTCCGGGAACACCCGGATTGCTTCTGCGGGTAGGCCGAGGCAGACGACGTTTCGATTGATTTCTTCCATTCGAGTGATTGCAATGACCCAAGAACTGCGTGCCCTGATCAGTGTGAGCGACAAAACAGGACTCGAAACGTTTGTCAGAGGTCTCACCGAACTGGGGTACGAAATCCTGTCCACCGGTGGTACCCGGAAAGCTTTGGAAGAGGCTGGAATTCCTGTCGTTGATGTGTCGGCGTACACGGGTTTTCCGGAAATCATGGACGGTCGCGTGAAGACGTTGCATCCCAAAGTGCATGGTGCCATCCTGGGCCGACCAACTCTGCCCGGCGATGCAGCAGCGATACGAGAACACGGAATCGTTCCCTTCCAGCTGGTCGTTGTCAATCTGTATCCGTTTCAACAAACCATTTCCCGTCCTGATGTTACGATCCCGGAAGCCATCGAACAGATTGATATCGGTGGTCCTTCGATGGTCCGATCGGCAGCAAAGAACCATGCCCATGTGGCAATCGTCACACAGGCAAGCCAGTATGATGAAGTTCTCGAACGCCTGAAGTCGAACAATCTGGACGAGACCTATCGCAGAAAACTTGCGGCCGCGGCGTTTGAAATGACCGCGACGTATGATCGAGCGATCTCGGACTACATGGCGAAAATCACGGCCGAACCGACCGTTGATTCGGAGGAATACCCCGAACGGCTCAATCTTTCGTTCGTTCGTCGACAAACACTTCGGTATGGCGAAAATCCTCATCAAAAGGCCGCGTTCTACGTCGAAGAGAACCCGCCGACATCGTCACTCGCCTTCGCAAAGCAGTTGAACGGGAAAGAGTTGTCGTACAACAATTTGATGGATCTGGATTCGGCCAGGGCAATCGTCTCTGATCTTTCAGGTCCCGCAGCATGTGTGATCAAGCACAACAACCCTTGCGGATGTGCCGAAGATGAAATGCTGGCCGATGCCTTTGTGAAAGCATATGAGGGAGATCCCGTCAGCGCATTTGGTTCAATCATCGGATTGAACAGGACGGTGGACGCAGCCACGGCTGAAATCATGTGCGAACCTGGTCGCTTCATTGAAGCCGTGATTGCTCCCGGCTACACCTCAGAGGCCCTGCAGATTCTGACGACCAAACCAAAATGGAAATCGAATGTTCGCCTGATGGAGGCGACATTTGATCTGTCGGGGCGCGGCGCGGCGGAGTTTCGGAGAGTGTCCGGTGGACTGCTGGTTCAGGATCGGGACGATCTGCGACAAAGAGAAGATGGTTGGAAAGTGGTAACCGATCGCCAGCCCACCGAACAGGAACTGGCATCACTTCGCTTCGCATGGAAGGTGTGCCGTCACGTTAAATCTAACGCGATTGTTTTTGCCAATGGACGCGCGATTGTGGGCGTCGGGGCTGGCCAGATGAGCCGACTCGATTCTTCCTTTATTGCAGCCTTCAAGGCGGGGGAACGAAGTCGGGGAGGTGTCGTTGCCTCAGACGCTTTCTTTCCATTCCGCGATGGAATCGACGAAGCTGCGAAGGCCGGAATCAAAGCGGTGATTCAGCCGGGGGGCTCACGTAATGACGATCAGGTGATCGCAGCCTGCAATGAACATGGCATGGCCATGATCTTCACCGGGATGCGACATTTTCGACACTAGCAGCCTTTTGAAAAACCGGACTGGCTCGAGCAGGAGACCTGAAAACACGACGGTTTCCGGTCGCTCTGCGTGCCTGTCCTGGTATTTCTGTCCCGGTTTTTCAACGGACAGCGAGGACGGTACCAGAGGATATCAGGATATGTCTGATGGGAGCAATTGAGACGGCGAAGGGTTATGCTGCTGCCGGAAGAGAATCTTTTCCTTCAGCCAGCTGACTGAAAATCAGCCGTGCGGCGCGTCCCGTTGCCCCAGTCTGAGCTGCAGAGTCAGCTAGTTTTTGCAATTCAGAAATCCGGCGTTTCAGTGTCTGTTCATCACTCAGCCATTCCACAAGATGGCTTGCCATTGACTGGATATCGCCGGATGGATCACCGCTGGAAATATACTCTGGCATCACCTCTTTGCCGGCAATCAAATTTGTCAGCGTGATAAATCGGCAGTTCATCAGAAATCTGGCTGCAAAGCACCCGATTCGAGGGGCGCGGTAGAGAACAACACCGGGCTTATGGCGTGCGAGCAATTCAAGACTGATGGACCCGCTGACCATGAGGCAGCAATCAGCCGACTGAATCACTTCGGAGGTGCTGCCAGCAACGAATTCGACGTTCAGGTTGAGACCGGATTCGGCCAGCAGACCTGCACACTGATGCATGTGGACTTCTTTGTAGTTGCCGACAATCCAGCGAATCCCTGACACGCGTTGTGCGACTGCATGCATCGTTCTCAGCATGACTGGCCAGTTTTTCTGCACTTCGTGGTCTCGTGAACCTGGCAAAACAGCAACAACGCGGTCATGCGATGAAGGGGGCCTGAGAGCCATCATTGCCGCGGAATTCAGAGAGTGCGCTGCCACTTCATCAAAGAAGGGATGCCCGACCCAGGTCGCTGGAATCCCTCGCTGTTTGTACCATTCGAACTCAAAGGGGAGAGAACAGATCACATGGTCAACCCATTTCCTGACCCTGCGAATTCGCCATGGCGCCCAGGCCCAGAGCTGCGGTGGAAGGTAGTAAAACACCGGAATCCCGCGTGATTTTGCGGCTCTGGCAATCCACCAGTTGAACCCGGGGAAATCGACCAGCACCACCGCATCGGGAGGGTTGGTGTCAAAGTGGGCTTCTGCCTGCTTGACGAGTTTCCGAAACTGAGCCAGCAATGGTACGACCCGCAGGAAGCCCATGACTGCGAGCTCCGTCAGTTCAAACAACAAACGGCAACCCTGTTCCCGCATCGCGGGGCCGCCAAGCCCTTCAAATTCAGCGCCGGGACAAAGCCGCCGCAATTCACTGATCAGGATCGCGGTGTGTTGATCTCCACTGGGCTCACCAGCGGAAAAAAAGATTCGCATAGATGCATCCATACATCGATTGAAGCCAGATTGGACACAGGAAACGTACCAGACCGGATGTGATTTGGCTGCAGCGCTTCAGAATGGCTACAATGCACGACCATCAGTCGGCCCACATCGAAGCTGTCTTGTCTGGCCGGAAGAATAACACGAATGGTTGAGTGTGAGAATACAGATGAGGCGAGGCGGTTGAAGTGATCTCTTATCGCGCTTTGAAGAAGCTGATTGGCGAAACCAGCCTGGAACGCAAGTGCCGTTTTCTATTCGGTCTTGCTCTGCTTGTGCTGATCACCACAAGTTTCTACGTCTATGCGCGACGCACGCGGGCTCTGGTGGAAAGTCAGCAAATTCTTGCGGCCCGCAGCCTCGTGTTTCGGCTGGTTCAGCTCCGGCACTATCAGCTTTTCATCCGCAATCAGGGCGGAAATGCGGGACAAAGCACTGATGGCGGCACGGTCATTTCGACAACAGAGCAGGATAATGCCAATGCTGCGGTTGTTGAGAACGCGGTCGTACCCGGGGAAGGTGAGCAACCAGCGGCTGACACTGAACCGGCAGCTTTGGCGCAGCTTCAGCAGTTCGACGCGGCCCTGAATCAGATCCCGGAATCGTCGGCAGGGCCGATCTGGCGTCTGATTAATATGTCAACCGAGTTCCCGGACACAGTCGTGGGAGACGAGGCCCTGTTTCGCTTTCGTAATTCACAGCCGCAGGAAGACGAGTATTTCGCAATACGCAGGAACGAAACCTCAGGAAGTCGGGAACTTCTCTATTACTACGCCATCCGGCCGGAGGCGTCCTGTCTTCAGTGTCACGCAGCTGAAGTTGAGAACCTCGCGAAACTGGAGCTGGAGGCCCGAAAAAACTCTGCCTCGGGCGATGATCCGACTCTTGAACAGACCGAGACGGCTGACCGAGTTCCACTGATGGCTATGGCGAGAATCATCGCGCCACTGGATTCCATGGAAGCGCAGTTAAGTCGTAACAGGGCCGTTCTTCTGGCAGCCGGTATTGTGACTTCATTTCTCGCGATGATGGCGGCGTATGCAATCGTCCGCTACATCATCGTCAAACCTGTGCTTCACCTGAAAGATGTCAGCGATGAGATCGCTCGGGGCAATCTTAATCAGCGAGCCGAGATTAATACGGGTGATGAATTCGAAGAGCTTGGACATGCCTTCAACCGTATGCTGCGTCATATGATGACGGTCAATGACGAATTGCGAGGGCTGAATCTGAATCTGGATGGCAAAGTTGACCAACTGGCTCGGGCAAATATGGAGTTGTTCAACAACAACAAACTAAAAGATGACTTCCTCGCAACGATGAGCCATGAACTTCGTACCCCACTGAACAGCATTCTGGGATTCAGTGACATCCTTCAGGGTGCGCAGAACCTGGACGAACGACAAAAGCGTTATGTGAAGAACATTCAGACGTCCGGTCAGAGTCTGATGGTTCAGATCAATGACTTGCTCGACCTGGCGAAGATCGAAAGTGGCAAGATGGAGCTCCACCTCGATCGCCTTGCCATCGCCGACATTATTGACCAACAGGTTCAGCAATGCTCTCCGCTCGCTGATCGAAAAAATATCGACCTTAGAATTGATGCCCCGCCAACTCCTCCTCCCCTGCTTCATCAGGATCGAGGCAAGATCAGTCAAATCCTGAACAACCTGCTGTCCAACGCGATTAAATTCACGCCTGAAGGCGGGCGAGTGCGAGTCGTCTACCGGCAAATCGCTGAGGGAATGATCGAATTCAGCGTGGAAGACACGGGCATCGGAATTCCTCTCGACGAACAGGAACACATCTTTGAAAAATTTCGCCAGGGGTCCACGGCCCCCGGAGGACGCGACCACGTCAAGCGGGAATTCGAAGGTACCGGGCTTGGCTTGTCGATTGTACGTGAACTTTCACGGTTGCTCGGGGGAGACGTGTCACTGCAAAGTGAATTCGGTAAAGGAAGCCTCTTCGCTGTGCATCTGCCGATTTCTGCACCAATGAAAGGCAGGGATACGGCAGTTCCACTTGAGTCACGCACATCATCCGGGCTGGGGCGAATCACTTCGGTTGACCTGATGAACACGAATGCCGCCGCACCACTACAGACCACGGACACCCAGCTAACGGATGGTCGCCCAGCTTCAGAATAGTTGATCGGCTGCCCTGTCGGATCAGGGCGTCTCCAGATCAAGGCGTCTATTGCCGTAACAGTGGAGAGGAATCTCGACTCTTACCTTCACCGCGAAGTTCATGTGGGCCGTCTGCCATCGCTTCCACCCAATGTGGCTTCCCATTCACTGCTTGCATTTCATCTACAGACGATAGCTTCCCTTGGTGGAACCATGATTATTGGATGAAGTGAAACCTGATTGATGAAAGCGTCAGTAGGTTTTTCCGTCCCATGACCGCCACCAGGACTGGAACAGCTCAAGCTGCGATTTCGCAAATTCCCGCTGACTCGAAGTGAGCACGTCCGACGGATTCAGCGACAGCTCGAAATCGGCATCTCCTGTCAACACCGCCAGGTACTTGTAGTACAAAACGAGATCTGGTCCTTCGTCGAAGGTCGACAGTACTTTTAAAGCGTCGTCGAGTTCTTTTGCGAAGCGTCTGGCCGTGGGGTCGCCGGCCGCCGCCCGCTGGCAAAGGTTTACCAGTTTCAGTACCTCGTGTGGGAGGCAGTTGCCGATGCCGGTGATTGTTCCAACAGCCCCGCAATTGACAAATCCGTGGAAGACCTGCGTATCCACACCTGCCATCAGCAGGACACGATCGTCTTCATGGGTGATGAATTCGGCCGCGTAGCTCAGGGACTGAGCCCCGCCGAATTCCTTGAAACCAACTAGATTCGGAAACTCGCTGCGCAACTGGAAGAACAGATCGGCTCTTGTTTCGAATCCGTAATAGGGGCTGTTGTAGATGACCGCCGGAAGATCCGGAGCGGCGGCCAGCACACCACGAAAGTGTTCGCGCTGTGCGGCAGTCGATGTGCCGCGCGACATCACGCGTGGGATGATCATGAGTCCCCTGGCTCCGACTTTCTGTGCGTGAGCTGCGTGAGCTGCCGCCAGAGCTGGATTCTGTGCGCCGGTACCAACAACGACGGGGATTCCAGCCTCCGTAAGGCGGCGAACGCCTTCCTGACGTTGTTCATCTGTCAGGATTGGCCATTCACCCATCGAACCACAGTAAACGACCCCATTCATGCCGGCGTTAATCAGTTCGCCAGCCCTGCGAACCAGCGCATCGAAATTGGGGAGTCGATCCGGACCGCAGGGAGTCATGATGGCTGGAATGCAGCCGCGAAAAATGGAGCTATCCATGGAGAAACGATTCCACTACGTATACGCAAGAAGTATGAGCAACCGAAGTACGCTTCCGGATGCGAATCCATTTTGGCAAGGTGTTCGAAAATGCAAGTAGAAGCCCGAGCCAGTCGGGGGCTGTGCCGCTGATAAAATTCAGAGACTCTTTAACGCCAGTAGGTCAATTTGAGGATCACGGCAGTGACAACGCCAACGCCTCCGGCGATTGCGTAATTGACCATCCCGAAATGGTCAATCATCAGCATCTGAATACCGACGGTTCCAAGAATTGACCAGCAGATGCCAATCAGGCT
>JAGQQE010000155.1 GCA_020426345.1 Planctomycetaceae bacterium | reverse complement strand
TCGGCGGCCTGATCATCCAGGTTGGCGACACTGTTTACGATTCATCGCTTCGATCCCGGCTTCAACAGCTGAGAGGTCGTTTGGTGGAGAAAGCTCTCAATGAAATTCAAAGCGGACGAGATCGCTTCAGTCATACTGAAGGAAATTGAAGAATTTCGTGGTCAGGTTCAGACCGCCGAAGTCGGTCGCGTGATTGAAGTTGGTGACGGTATCGCTCGCTGCACAGGGCTGTCTACAGCCATGTCGGGCGAGATGGTGGAGTTCTCCAACGGCACACGCGGACTGGCCTTCAATCTTGAAGAGAACAGCGTTGGCGTGGTTATCCTTGGGGACTACCTTGAGATCGTCGAAGGCGATGAGGTTCGTTCCACGGGTGAGCTGCTTTCCGTGCCTGTCGGAGAAGCAATGCTGGGGCGAGTGGTTGACCCTCTGGGTAACCCACTGGACGGCAAAGGTCCAATTCTGACAAACGACCGACGGCCTATCGAAACAGCCGCTCCGGGTGTTGCTGGACGTCAGCCCGTCAAAGAGCCGCTGCAAACGGGTATCAAAGCTGTTGACGCCATGACCCCAATCGGCCGTGGTCAGCGCGAACTGATCATTGGTGACCGAAAGACAGGGAAGACGGCTGTCGCGATCGACACCATTCTGAATCAAAAGGAAACAGGCGTTATCTGCGTCTATGTTGCCTGTGGTCAGCGTGCATCTTCGATTGCGGGTATCGTCGACGTACTTCGTGAAAACGGCGCGATGGATTATACCATTGTCGTCGCAGCCACCAGCGCCGATCCGGCCCCTCTGCAGTACATCGCGCCCTACGCTGGTGCAGCGATGGCTGAATACTTTATGTATCAGGGCAAGCACACGCTGGTCGTATACGACGACCTTTCGAAGCAGGCGACTGCCTATCGACAGCTTTCACTTCTGATGCGGCGTCCTCCAGGTCGCGAAGCGTTCCCGGGCGACGTTTTTTACTGCCACAGCCGACTCCTGGAGCGTGCAGCTAAGCTTAGCGCGGAACTTGGTGGCGGTTCAATGACGGCGTTGCCGATCATTGAGACACTGGAAGGTGAAGTGTCCGCCTACATTCCCACCAATGTGATTTCCATCACGGATGGACAGATCTACCTCGAACCAGACTTGTTCTGGAAGGGGATTCGTCCGGCGATCAACGTGGGCATCAGCGTGTCTCGCGTGGGTGGCAATGCTCAAACCAAGGCAATGAAGAAGATCGCAGGCAGCCTGCGACTGGACCTTGCTGCCTTCCGTGAACTCGAAGCGTTTGCACAGCTTGGTACGGAACTCGACAAGGCAACTCAAGCACAACTGGACCGCGGCTACCGAATGGTGGAACTGCTGAAGCAGCCACAGTTCCGACCTCTGCACGTCGCAGACCAGGTGATTACGATCTACGCCGGCACAAAAGGTTACTTCGATAAAGTGCCTGTCAATCAGGTGCAACAGGCAGAGAACGAACTTCATGAGTTCATCCGTACTGAACATGCTTCGATGCGGGACAAACTGGTCTCAGAAGCAGCTTTGACGGACGAAATCGAAGGGGAACTGAAGGCTGCCCTCGAGGCATTCAGGGCTCGTTGGGCGAGTAAGGCGTAGGCTGCTTTGGGATTGATTTCGTATTCGGATTTGTTTTTATCCGATCTGTTTCGGACGGTTAATTCATGGCTAATGCACGACTACTCGTTAAGCGACTGAAAGCGGTTCGCAATATCCGCAAGATTACGCGAACGATGGAGCTGATTGCGACCAGTCGGTTCAAGCGAGCTATGGATCGGGCGACCGAAGCTGCGGAGTATACCCGAAAGATCTCCGAGATTGTCGGAGATCTCGGGCAGGCAGATTTGAAGTTCACTCATCCGCTGCTCGAAAAACGCTCCGAAGAAAAGAACAGCATTCTGCTGGTGCTGACCTCAAATCGAGGTCTGTGCGGCGGATACAATGCAAGCGTACTCCGTCAGGCACTTGTTCACTATCGTGACCTGAAGAGCAAAGGGGTCAACTGTTCGCTCGAAGCCTCGGGAAAACGGGGAATCAAGTTCCTCAACTTCCAAAAAATTGCGATCAGTCGCACTTACACGCACTTCGAAGACAATCCCGCGTTTTCAGAAGTGAACGAGCTCGGTCAGCGATTCTCGGAAGACTTCATTGCAGGTCGCATTGATCGATTGGATGTGGCCTACACGAGATTCGAATCATCGGCCCGTCAAACGGCCGTTGTCGAATCGTTGCTTCCCATTGCTAATCTCTCGACCGGTGTCGCCGAGTCATCCGGTAGCGGTATCGATTACGAATTCCTGCCGTCAGCACAGGAGATTCTGGAAGAGATCGTTCCTGCTGCATTTCAGGCTAAGTTGTTCAAGTGTTTCCTGGACGCGGCAGTCAGCGAACAAATCGCTCGAATGGTGGCCATGAAGGGAGCAACCGAAAACGCAGACGAAATGGCTGGCAATCTTAAGCAGCAGTACAACAGAGCTCGCCAGGCTGGTATTACATCAGAACTGGCGGAAATTATCGGCGGAGCTGCAGCTCTCGAATAGTCAGATCAGATCCGCTGGTACAGATCAGTTTTTGTTTTCAAACGTGCGGATTAGGCGCGTTCATTCTGGATATCAGGTTCACAGGGCGAATTACCCATGAGTGACACAGCAGTAGTAGCAGTAGCCGGCAAGGTTTCGCAGGTGATCGGATCGACATTCGATGCCGAGTTTCCAGAAGGTCATCTTCCGTCGATCTACAACGCCCTTCTGATCGAGGCCAATGTTAAAGGCAACCCGATCAAGGTTACTGGTGAGGTCCAGCAGCATCTTGGTGGCGGAAAGGTTCGTTGCGTCGCCCTCGGTTCTACCGACGGAATGGTGCGTGGGATGGAGGTTGTCGACACAGGCAAACCACTGTCTGTTCCAGTGGGTAAAGAAACTCTTGGACGTGTCTTCAATGTTCTCGGGGATGCGATTGATGGTCGCGGTGAAGTCGCCAGCGAAGAGCGATGGGCCATTCACCGACGCCCGCCCAAACTGGAGAACCTGAGTGCGAAGACCGAACTCTTCGAAACAGGGATCAAAGTGGTTGACCTCCTCACCCCGTTCGTACGCGGTGGTAAAGCGGGACTCTTCGGAGGAGCCGGACTGGGTAAAACCGTCATTCTGACCGAGATGATTGCTCGTATTGCGAGTGCACACGGTGGTTACTCTGTCTTCGCGGGAGTTGGTGAACGAACGCGTGAAGGAAACGACCTCTGGCTGGAAATGCAGGAAGCCAAGATCGGTGATACGGGGCGTTCTGTTATTGAGCAAACATGTATGGTGTTCGGGCAGATGAACGAGCCCCCCGGAGCACGACTTCGAGTTGCATTGTCCGCGCTGACCATGGCGGAGTGGTTCCGCGATGCAACTGGTGCAGACACTCTGCTGTTCGTTGACAACATTTTCCGATTTTCTCAGGCAGGTTCTGAGGTTTCTGCGTTGCTTGGGCGTATGCCTTCAGCGGTGGGATATCAGCCAACTCTTGGGACCGAACTGGGTGAACTTCAGGAACGAATTACCTCAACATCGGGCGGTGCGATTACCTCTGTTCAGGCTGTATATGTTCCTGCAGACGACCCGACAGACCCGGCACCTGCAACCGCGTTCGCTCACCTTGACGCGTTCATCTACCTCGAGCGACGTATCGCGGAAAAAGGGATCTACCCGGCCATCGACCCGCTGGCATCGTCCAGTCGAATTCTTGACCCCCAGTATGTTGGTCAGCATCACTACGACGTCGCCCGACGAGTACAACAAACGCTGCAACGCTACCGAGAACTTCAGGACATCATCGCAATTCTTGGGGTGGATGAACTGAGCGAAGAGGACAAGATGGTCGTCCATCGGGCTCGACGAATTGAACGCTTTCTTTCGCAGCCGTTCCTCGTTGCAGAGGTCTTTACAGGAAAAGCTGGTAAGATCACCCCACTGGCTGACACCATACGCAGCTTCGAGGAAATCTGCGACGGGAAATGGGATCACCTGCCGGAAGCAGCTTTCATGTACGTCGGGGCAATTGAAGAAGCAGAAGAGCAATACAAGAAGATGCAGGCAGAGGCCTGATCCTGCTGGTAGTCCGGCCCTGCAAACAGATTCGGCGGTTTGTGTCCCTGGCACATGCAGCGAGAGAGAAGATTCGTGGCTAATTTGCGACTGGTACTCGTCACTCCCGAAAAGACTCTGTTCGACCGAGAAGTCGCGTCGATCCGTGTGCCGCTGTTTGACGGTTCAGCCGGCTTCTATCCGGGCCGTGCGCCGCTGGTCGGACGTCTGGGGATCGGCGAATTACGTCTGACAAACGGGAGCGAAGAAGAGTCCTACTTTGTTGAAGGTGGCTTCGTTCAGGTCAAGGGGGAAGTGGTCTCCGTACTCACGAATGCCGCGATCCCAGTCTCAGAGATCAGTCGCAAATCGGCAGCAGAGCAATTACAGTCCGCGAAAGCCGCTAAGTCGAACTCCGATGAGGAGTATCTGGCGATGGCCCGCAAACTGGAACGCGCTCGCAAAATGCTCACCCTTGCAGGCAAAGACTAATTTGTTTGCAATGCTGCTGGCTGTCTTTAATAGTATCTCGTAGTTGCGAAAGCCGGAGCTATGGCGAAGTTTGATTCTCGAATCGACGCCCTTGTAGTTGAGACTCGAACAAGCTGGGATCCATCCGTGGGCGACCTGCCTCCCCAGGATCGCCAGTGGGTTGCCCACACGATTCACCAGAATCCGTCGATTGCTCGAAATATCGAGTACATCCGCACTCACAGCGGCTTCATACGTCATATCACCGTCACGGTAGAAGACATCCAACAGCTGTACCTGGCAAAATCATAGCTCTGTTTTACCAATCGCCCGCAATGACAGTGCCGGTTCGATAACTGTAACAACATTGCGTTGGGAGCCCTGGACGTCTCAAAGTGAAATGTTCCCGCAGAACCGGCAGTCTGGTCTGCGGAGGATCGGCAGCTTCCGGAACGACATCGATCTGAGGTTCATCAGCAGCATTTCACCCGCAAGCGGAGCATCGATCCCTGTAATGAGCTTGATAACTTCGACCGCAGCCATACAGGCAACTGTGCCGGAGACTGCGCCAAGTACCGGGAATTCCCGTTTCCACTCTTCAGGCACCTCAGGATAGAGGCATCGCAGGCAGGCAGTCTTGCCGGGAATCAAAGTGGTGAGTTGTGCGGTAAAGTCAAACATCGCACATTCAACCAATGGACGCTTCCATTCAAGGCATGCATCATTCATAGCAAACCGTTCTTCAAATAACGGTGCCGCGTCTACAACTACGCTGGATTGTTTGACTAATCCCGAAGCATTTGACCGATTGATGTTTTCAGCCAGTCCGATGATTTCGATCTCCGGATTCAGTGCGCGAAGCCTGCGACAGGCTGACTCAACGCGTGGTTTACCCAGCCAGTCCGTCGTCATCAGAATCTGTCGATTCAAGTCACCTGGCTTCACATTGCCGGCATGAGTAATGAGAATCCGACCAACGCCGGCAGCCGCCAGATAGCAGGCAACGGTTCCCCCCACACCTCCAACCCTGGAAACCAGTACCGTCGATGCCTTGAGCCGCTCCTGCCCTTCCTTACCGAGGTCAGGTGACCACATTTGCCACTCGTATCGGGCCATTTCGTCATCGGTCAATGAAGCCGAATGGGCCATGGTTCTGTCCTGTTGCATGAAACTGGAGCTGCTCGTAAATACGCCGGGCTAACCGCCCGAAATCGGGGGCATCAGCAGAAGCGTATCTCCATGAGCCAGCTCAGTTGCGTCTCCGCTGCTACCAACTGGCTGATTATTTCGGAACGCCAGGACATTTCGAAGCTTGAGTGCCGGGTAGCGTTCCTGAAGCAGCTTGATAGCACTGGCGAGATTGGGCTGCACTTCAGAGATCTCCAGGCAAACCTCTGATTGTCCCGCCTGAATTCGCAGTTGAGCTTCCAGGAGAATTGTCACACTGATCATTGGCCACCACCTCAAATCGAATTGATGTGGTGAGTCTAGCGGATATCCCCAAAAGAAAAAAAGCCCTGCCATCGTTGCAGGGCTCCACTCTAAATCCTTTTTTCCGCCGACCGGGATCAACCGACCGGGATCAGCATTCCCAACAAGTCGTCGTCACCAGAATGACCAAACAACGAGTCAATATCGCCGAGTATCTCTCCACTGAACCCCATACCAGCTGACTGCCCACCATCCCCGAAATCGCCCTCGCCTGTACCCGGCTCTTCCGGTGTCATAATCTCACACCGAATCACGTTGCTGTATGCAACTAACCCGTTCTCCATCTTCCGAAGTCGAATAAATAAGACACCGGTTTCCGACTCTGGAGCACTCAAACGGTCCGCAAAGAACCCCCCACCTCCGGAATCAACTTCCGTTTGCCAGGCGACAAAACCATTCTCTTCACTGTCGACTGCGATTTCTGCGAAGTAGCTGGCCGTAGAATTCATCGCCTCGTCGGTGAATTCACCCCAGGCTAGAGATTCCGTAGCTGATCCCCAGGTCAACACGGGTGACGGAATCGAAGCCTGGATATGAACCACCACCGGCGTGCCCGATTGAGAGCTTCCTGCTTCAGGATCAGCTCCCCCCGTTTCTGCGGTTTCCACAGGCAGGAAGGCAATATCAAAACCCGCGACAACATCACCTCGAGCCGCCAGGCCTTCAATACTCCACCGAAATATGCCTTCCGTACTGTCAAATATGGTCTCCAGCGTTTCATCAACCGTCCCATCGTTGTCGATGTCGGCTGTTACTGTGATGACGTTTCCCGTTTCCACATTCGTAACGACCCCTTCTGCATACTCTGAATTGAAGTAATTGCAGCTAATCACTGGCGGATCTCCAAGGGTCGTCAAGAGACATCGCTGTTCCATCGACTCCACGACATTCCACTTCGTTCGACGAGTTCGCACTGCTGAGCAATTCAGGAATGACTTGATATCAAACATCTGTTCCACCTGACACTTATATGTCTTCAGAATTAGATCGAGACCGGAGACGCTACCTGGAAGCGTTGCAACCGGGTTTGGCCGCTGCCCCCTGTACATCGCAGTGGCATCGCAAACCCGGACAGGATTTCTCTGATTCCCGATTGCTGTTGCCGGGTGGAATTGGCCCCAGCGCATGAACCCGGTCGATAGCGAACTATTATTTAGTCAATCGGCCCGGCCCTCGTTCACCCATATGGCAATAAATAGCAACCCCTGCCGAGCGACATAATCAAATCGCCCTAAACCGAAACGTATTAAGTAAGGGAATACACATCGCCATAACTCAAATCGGGATTATCGCACCGTGTTGATCGACGGCTTCAATCATGAGATTGTGCATCCAGCGCAGCGTGTGGCTCACCCGGCAGAAAACAGCTAGAATCGTGACGGTGACGATTCCCATAACATTTCCTAAGGTCAACTTCATGTCTGCTAACAAGGTCCTGATCGTAATCGGCGACGCAACAGAAACGCTCGACACGATGTACCCCTACTACCGGCTTATTGAGGCTGGGTTCCAGCCAATTGTTGCGGCCCCGGAGAAGCGTCGCTACCAGATGGTCCTGCACGAGGTGAAACCCGGGTGGACGATTACAAAAGAGTGGGAGGGTTACACTCTGGAAGCAGACATTGCGTTCGCTGATATTGTCGAGGAAGACTATGCAGGAATTCTGTTCAGTGGTGGACGCGCGCCAGAGTACATTCGATACGACGAGAACCTTGTGCGAGTCACCCGTCATTTCTTCGAGACAAACAAGCCAATCGCCAGTGTTTGCCACGGTGTAGAGATTCCAGCGTATGCAAACTGTGTTCGCGGCAGGCGGATGGCAACGGTGGCGAAGTGTCAGTTCGACCTTGAAGTTTGTGGCGGAATCTTCGTGAACGAACCGTGCGTGATTGACGGTAACCTGGTGAGCGGCCGAACATTTCACGACAACGGCCACTACATAGGTCCTTGGATCAAACTACTGGAGGCGGCTCGTGACGTCTGATCGTGCGGTGCTGAATCCGGATTCCGTGTCGGATTCTGTGCTCAATCCGGAGCGAAACGACTGCAGAACTCCGCGCGGCTTCATTTTGCAATCTCCGCTGATCAATCGGGAGGTGTCTGCCGGAAATCTGCGCCCTGAGCGGTTCGACAACGCGTTTCGTTCGACGCGGGAAAGTGATCCGCATTCCGGATCGCATTCCAGAGCAACTGGCTGGCCTGTCCGGAGCAATCGCCAGCCTTGCCATAATGATTCTGACGCGGACCAATCGCGGTACATCACGCCTCATGGCAACCGTCACTGGATCCTCGATGGGCATTTCCCTGAGGCATTGCAGCTATCGCGTACTTCGACCAGTTGCGCAGCCGACAGATCGAGCAAATATCAGGGGACTAATCCATGCTGACAGGTGTTTGTGGCAAATTCCTGTCTGAAACACACCAAATGTCAAACGCGTCTGAATGACCCTGACAGCTGGGCACGACAATTTTTATCACTGAGCCGTTTTCGCATCAGAACGAGCGGCATCCGGGACAAGCTTGTCGAGAACCCCATTGACGAAACTGGCGGAATTTTCGGTGCCAAATTCGCGAGCGATTTCGATGGCTTCGTTCAGCACAATTGCGGGAGCGGTCCCGTAGTGCCGCATTTCATAGGCGCCTAACCGGATAACATTGCGGTCTGTCACGGCCATGCGTTCGAGCCGCCAATTTGAGGCAGTCTTTCGAATGAGCTCGTCCAACTCAGCCTGATTTTCGCGAACTCCGCGAAACAATGCCCATGCAAACTCAACCAGATCGACGTTCTTCAACTCATCTTCCAAATACCTTTGAATCCGGCGAGGATCTGCTTCCTTGTTCTGATCAACAAGAAAGAGCATTTGTAAGACATGCCTGCGTGCACTGGATCGACCGGACATCGTTTTAAAGGATTTTCTGAGTGAAAGACTGAGACAAACACTGCAATGGAATTCTTCTTCGACAGAAGAAACGGACTGACGCAAAGTATCAGATCTTTGCGTCATTGCGGCAACGAGAACTAGCCTCGTGGATCGGGTTGATTGATTGTTTTCAGCAGGTTGACCATTTCGATCGCTGCCGTGGCAGCTTCGATTCCTTTGTTACCAACTTTCCCGCCGGCTCTATCGAGAGCTTGCTCCATTGATTCACAGGTAATCACACCGAATGTCACGGGAATACCCGTTTCGCGAGTCACTGCCATAATCCCGGCTGCCACCTGGCTGTTGATGTATTCGTGATGAGATGTCGAACCCTGGATCACGGCCCCCAGACAGATGACTGCATCGTATTTCCCGGATCCCGCCATTGTGGATGCCGCAAGTGGAATCTCAAATGAACCGGGGACCCATGCCACGTCGATATTGCTGTCGGAACCGCCAAGGCGAGTAATGATACTACACGCCCCTTCCACCAGCCGGTTCGTAATCAGATCATTAAAGCGCGAGACAACAATGGCGAAGCGGATATCACGTGCGTTAAGTTCATTGTGGATGACGTTTGGCATTGGAATGAAGGCTCGTTGGTAGAACGTTTTGCTGGGAGTCGTATGGGCAGGATACGCAGATGGCTCAACGGTGGGTACAGGGTCGTTGCTTTTGGAGGAACTTCGACACGGAACCGGAAGAATGCGTTGTCAGGTCAGATTCATTGACAGGAGAAACTCTTCGTTGGACTTCGTTCTCGAAAGTCGATTCACCAGTAACTCCATTGCTTCAATGGAATTCATATCACTGAGAACGCGACGCAGCACCCAGACGAGTTTGAGCTCGTCTTCATTCATCAGCAATTCTTCCCGGCGGGTTCCCGATCGATTCACGTCGATCGCCGGCCAGATACGTCGTTCGACAAGCCGCCGATCCAGGTGAAGTTCGGTGTTTCCTGTTCCTTTGAATTCTTCGAAGATCACCTCGTCCATGCGACTGCCGGTATCCACCAGCGCGGTGGCGATAATGGTCAGGCTTCCGCCCTCTTCAACACAGCGAGCAGACCCAAAAAAACGCTTTGGATGCTGGAGAGCATTGGCGTCGACTCCACCCGACAGGATCTTGCCGGAATTGGGTGTCTCCGTATTCCATGCCCGGGCCAGTCGAGTAATCGAATCCAGAAAGATAATGACGTCGTGGCCGTATTCCACCATCCGCTTTGCCTTTTCGATTACCATCTCGGAAACCTGGATATGTCGAGACGGTGGTTCATCGAAAGTGCTGCTCACGACTTCGCAATTGTCACCTTTCAGTCGTCGCTCCATGTCGGTGACTTCTTCGGGGCGTTCATCGATCAGCAACACGATGACGTATGCGTCCGGATGATTGTGCAGCACAGATTTTGCCATCTGCTGCAGCAGGACTGTTTTGCCGGCACGAGGCGGTGAAACAATCAGCCCCCGCTGTCCCAGACCGATCGGCGCCACCAGATCCACAACCCGGGTGCTGATGAATTCGGCGTTGTCGGCCAGTCGCAGTCGCTTTTCCGGATGCAGTGGCGTCAGGTCATCAAAGAAAACTTTGCCCGGCAGCAGGTTTGGGTCGTGGCCGTTGACTGCTTCCACGCGCAGGAGGGCAAAGTATCTTTCGTTCTCTTTAGGAGGTCGAATCTGCCCGGCGACGGTGGCACCCGTCCGAAGTCCAAACCGGCGAATCTGGCTTGGACTGACATAAATATCATCAGGACATGGCAGGTAGTGATAATCGGGACTGCGAAGAAAGCCAAAGCCATCCGGAAGGATTTCCAGCGTGCCTTCACCAAACATGAGGCCGCTCATCCGTGTGCGTTCTTTCAGAATCTTGAAAATCAGATCCTGTTTCTTCATGCCATGGTATTCGCTCAGCTGCTCACTCTCTGCAATCTGCAGCAGTTCTTTCATCGACATTCGCTGGAGATCAGCAATGTTGACGTCTGCGGCCTTCGACGGAGAGAAAGTCTCGGAAACCGATTTTTCGGGCATCGGGACATTGGCACCAAAATCCGGGGAGCCATCGGTCCGTGTGTCGGGAGCTTCGTGTCGAGTGTCCGGGCGACGGACCATCCGCGCGGCGGAGGTTCGACTTTCTTCAGGGCGTGGTGTTCGTGTCATGGCCGCAACGGGCCTCCGGGTAGATTACAGAAAGGTAAACGGAAGGCAGAGAAAGGCTTCTGCAGGCGAACTTCAGAGCGAATGCCGATGGGTTCGCGTGCAATGGTGAGGTTTATTTCCTGAAAGACTTCAGAATGGAATCCAGGACATCTGTCATTTGCCGGGCCGCATCCGCCAGACTTCCTGAATTATCGATGATGTACTTCGCAGCTGAACGTTTCTGATCGACAGGCAACTGATTCGCTTCCCGACGGGCAAGTTCCTCAGACGACCAGCCTCGGTTTTCCGCCACACGTTTCTGACGAATTGCCAGTGGCGTATCAACAAAAATCAGAGCATCACAATCATGCGCCCAGCCGGCTTCCAGCAGCAGGGCCGCATCCCAGATGATAGCGTCCACATCCTGTGGGGCCGTTAATATTTGCTTGCGGGTCTCCAGATGGATTGCCGGGTGAATAATTTGATTCAGGGATGTCAGCGAGGAATGGTGTTTGGCAGTCTGCCCGAAAACCTGTTCGGCAAGAGCAGCTCGGTTTACGGTTCCATCTTCGGAAAATACGGAATTACCAAATGTCCGGCGAATCTTCTCTGCAATGTCTTCTCTGTTGAGCAACGTGTGACCAATCCGGTCCGCATCAATGAAAAGCAGCCGAAAACGGGTCACCTCCCGAGCAACGGAAGATTTGCCGGATCCGATACCACCCAGGATGCCTATGACCGGGACTGGAACATCAATCGAACGTTGAAGACCGGGGGACAAAAGATGTGTATTTTGAAAAGGGGGAAGAGTTGGCAGATCAGGAAACTCGCGGACGCGAGGGAATGATTCAGGACGGGTTGAGTTTGAATCCATTCGTGATCATCAGCAGAGATCGCCGACAAACACCGGGGCCGTATGACCAGCCCTTGTCCCAATCCACTCCCTTACGGATGAGACCGTGGCTATATTGCTCAATCAAAAAGGCGAAGTCAATCGGTTCAAACCGGAGATTAACGCTTTTCCATGAGTTGGCCGCGATCTTCCGGCGGGCTCAGAATTCAACGGTCGAACACCTTACATCGCCTTGCCGCTGAGCCGTAACTCATTAGCCTACGCAACCTGACCTCGTCCGTTCCGCAATTCTCAATTCCCGGGGCCACCAGGGTTCCTGTCTCCTGAAGCCAGAGTTCGATCATGCCTGCTGATTCTCAAGCCCGCATTCAGGCCGCCGCCGCCGAAGGAAAACTTACGGCAGATTCGCCTCGCAATCTGACAGAATGGCTCGCCAGAGATTGCGTGTCACCCTACCGCCCAAGGATCCTTGAACTGATCGACGCCGAGCAATGGGACGTGCTTGACGCCATGTTCTGGACATCAATCCCTTTCGGAACTGGCGGACGACGCGGCCCAATGGGTGAAATGGGACCAGCCACAATTAACGATCGCACGATTGCGGAATCTGCACACGGAATGGCGGTCTATCTTCGTTCGACAGGTGTCACCAGTGGCGGTTCCGCCGTCATCGCCCATGACACACGTAATAACTCCTCGCATTTCGCCAGAATCACCGCCTGCACTTTTGCTGCACACGGTCTGAAGGTCTATCTCTTTGAAAGTCATCGATCCACTCCCGCGTTGTCATTCGCAGTGCGACATCTGGAATGCAACATCGGTGTTATGATCTCTGCGTCACACAACCCGCCAGCCGATAATGGATTCAAGGCTTACTGGAATAACGGCGGACAAGTGATTCCGCCACACGACAAGGGGATTATTGCGGAAGTCGAACGAGCCGATGTCATTCCCACGGTCGACTTCGATACGGCTGCAGCAGACGGCCGAATTGTCACCATTGGAAAGGAAATTGACGACGCTTACACGAACTGTGTCGTCCGACTTTCAGAAACAACCAACCGAAATATCTCTGCTGTCTTTACTCCACTGCACGGTGTTGGTGAAACCTCGGTTTACGCGGTCATCAGAAAAGCCGGTTTCACCAGTGTCGACATATTTGAACCGCATCGCGAAGCCAACGGCGATTTCCCAAACGTCCCAAAGCATCTGCCAAACCCGGAGAACCTCGAGGTCTTTAACCCGGTCATTGACTGGATTCGTGAGACCAGTCACCCGGCCGATTTGATCCTCGCTTCGGACCCCGACGCCGACCGTCTGGGTGTCATGGTCCGAAATCCATCCGGTGGCTTCACTTCATTGAGTGGTAATCAGGTTGGCGCTCTGATCACCGACTTTCTTTTTCGAAAGAGAAAAGAAGACGGCCGATTCTCGCCGCTCGATTACGTCGTTGAGACGCTCGTCACAACACCTCTAACAAAAGCTGTCGCCGAACATCACGGCGGCCGGGCATTTCATGAACTGCTGGTAGGATTCAAATACATCGCTCAGACAATGGAGGAACAGGGGACTGAACACTTTGTCTTTGGCACAGAAGAATCCATCGGCTTTCTCGCGGGCGATTACTGCCGTGACAAGGATGCTGCCGTTTGCGCACTCTACATCCTTGAACTGGCGGCCGAACTCAGCGCTCAGGGTCTGACGCTGCTGGATCAGCTGGACTCGTTGCACGAAACATGTGGCTATCAC
>JAGQQE010000154.1 GCA_020426345.1 Planctomycetaceae bacterium | reverse complement strand
GAGCCAGTTTTCCCTGCTCCACTAACTGCAGCACGGCGACGGCAGTGACTGGCTTCGAAATGCTGGCAATTCGAAACAAACTCTTCGTTGTCACCGGTTCTTTCGTTGCAACGTCAGCGAATCCGTAGCCACACGCAAACTCAATTTTCCCGTGACGAGCGACAGCGACGGACACGCCGGGAACGCGGTGTTCTTCAATAAATGAATCGATGTGCTGGTCAAAGCCGGCAAACTGGAGATTCGAACTTGTATCGTTTCGATGAAGAGCCAGGTCCTTCATCTGATAGCCAGGCCCTCGCAAAACTCTGCCTGGCCGGGCATCCGTCTGCACACCGTCTTTCAGGACAGCCTCACCATTCACGATGACATGCCGAATACCTGTCGAAAGCGCCTGCGGATTCACGAAATCAGCATGATCCCTGAGTCCGGAATAGTCAAAAACAACGACGTCAGCCGCAAGACCCGTCGCAATTCGGCCTCGGTCGAACGCAAGAATATTGTTGGCCGCCGCGGCACTTGCCTGAGCAATCGCGCGTTCCAGAGGGATCGCACCCAGGTCTCGAACATACTTGCTCAGCATCCTTGGAAACGACCCGAAGGCTCTCGGATGTGAGGCAATCCGATTTCCTCCTGCAGGTCCGACGTCGGTGCAGAATGAAACGAACGGTTGCTGCATGGCAGCAATTTTATTCGCATCCGTCATGGTTTCCGGCAGTGCGAACGCCCCAGCGCGAACGAGACTGAAGAACGTATCCCAGGGATCTTCGCCTTTAGCCGATGCGATCTCACTGACACTTAATCCATCCAGACCATCGTACTCAGCCGCATTTGTGCGACCAATGACAATCCTGGCCCAGTCCTTTCCCGCATGTCGAAACCAGTTTTCCCATCCGTCTGTTGTTTCCATTTCGTTGCGGATGGCAGCTCTCAACTCCGCATCTCCAAGTCGATTTCGCAGCGTATCATGACCTTCAGAAAAGTGGCGAGGGTGAATCAGGGCCGCTATGCCCAGCCCGTTATTCACATAAGGGTAGATGTCAGCGGTGACTTGCTGCCCGGCAGCGCGTGCCGCATTGATGCGGGCAATCGCCAGCGGCATCTTGCCCCAGTTCTGACGACCAGCAGCTTTCAGATGGAAAATATGAACGGCAGCATTACCAACCTCACCGATTTCCAGAGCTTCATCAATCGCCTCCAGCAGCTGATCCCCTTCATTCCGCATGTGGGTGTAGTAGCGCCCTCCAAACTCACCGGCAACGGACACCAGCGCAGCAATCTCTTCCGTCTCCGCATAAACCGCGGGAGGGTAAATCAATGCTGTAGAAAGGCCGATCGCCCCCGCCTCCATTCCTTCCCGGACCAAAGCTTTCATCTGACTCAACTCATCGTCCGTTGGACGACGTTCGACATCGCCCAGAACAATTCGCCGCACCTGAGTATGGCCAACCGTTTGCACAACATTCACCGGCAGTCCCGCTGACTCAATCAGTCCAAAGTACTCCGCCATCGTGGAATACCCTTTTCTTGCCGCCTCAACTTCACCTAAAGGTGCAGCAGATGAACCTTCCCCGGCGTTAATTGTTGTTATTCCCTGCGACAACAGATTGATTGCCGATTTGGAATCTTCCATCATCGGCGACGCGGTCTGCCCCATCATGTCAATGAAGCCCGGTGCCACGACAAGCCCGCTTGCTTCAATGACCTCCGACGCGTCTTCCCGATTAATGCGCCCAATCTTTACGATCTTCCCGCCTCGAATTCCAACATCGGCGCGGTACCAGGGTGCTCCGGTCCCGTCAACGACCTGCCCGCCCAGAATGGCCAGATCCAGCTTCTCCGCCGATGCAGATTCCACAGCGGATACCAGAATACCACAGAAGATGGCGTTCCAAACGACCTGACGGAAGGACGAATGAGCAACCGCCGCACACTTTTTGATCAGGCAAATGCACAGCTTTTCAAATTCACAGTCGCCCATTTGACGCTTCCCTTACTGTTCAATTCTTCAACGGACCCACGATGTATATCGCATCACAGAGAAATTGCTCATGAAAGCATGATGGTAGGATACGCTCGCTTTCGCAAGCACGTCACCATCGTGTATCGTTGCGGAATGAGTCATCCCAACTCCCGAACAACTGAAACGGTAACTGCACAACAATGGATGGTTGCCATCGTTGTCGGTTGCGCGCTCGCCAGTGGCGTCTGGAATACGCTGCTGATGGGAGGCGGGCTTGTCGGGGGCGACACCTATCCGTATTTCTTTCCTCAGAAACAGATGATGGCCGACGCATTTCATCGTGGCGAGATACCCCTTTGGCATGATCGAACCGGCCTTGGATACCCACTGCATGCAGAAAGCCAGGCGGGCATATTCTATCCAACGAATCAGATCCTGTATCGCGTCTTCGATGTTAATCGCGCCTACAGCCTGAGTGTGATTCTTCACTATGCAGCCGCGTTTACTCTCGCGTGGAGATTCGCTCGCACCCAGACTTTGTCGAATTCGACAGCTCACCTCGCAGCCTTGATTTATGTCTACGGATGGTTTCCCGCGCGAGTTTCACTGGAATGGAGCATCATAGGCGGAGTCTGGTTTCCGGCAGCACTCTGGATGACGGACCGTTGCCTGCGTCTGAGAAACCGCCGATCCCTAATCTCACTTGCCGTTGTGCTGGCCATTCATTTACTTGCCGGGCACTTCGCACTCGCATTCGTGACCCAGTTGACCTGCTGCGTTTACGCCCTGATCCGAACAATATCAACCCCGACGCCTCATCCCGGAAAGCGATTGCCGTCAGCTGCAGGATCCGTCGCAGGCGTGGTCACGGCCATCTTGCTGGCGCTGCTGATTTCCTCAGTACAGCTGCTGCCGACAATTGAGCTCAAACGCATGAGCCAGCGCGAAGGAACAAACGAGGCTTTTGATCCGGCCTATGGCCATATGCCGCCCCTTTATATGACCCAACTCTTCGCATCGTGGTGGTACTGGCACACGCCTGAAATGGTGTTGAGTCGCGCGATTACGAATAACAGTCCGCTGAGCATTTCTTCTGCCACAAATCAGGTAGAAGCTCATCTGTATTTCGGGTTAATTCCATTTAGTCTGCTTTTGTGCCTGATTAACCCCGCAATTCGAGCGAGAGTTCCTCGAAATCAAATACTGACCTGGTGTGCATTACTTTTCTTGTCGCTGATCTACTCCACCGGATGGCTGGTCATTCTGACGAAATATCTGCCGGGGTTTGGATTCTTCATGGGCCCCGCAAGATACTCAATCGTTGCCGCGCTCGCAGGCGGCATCCTGTCCGCATCGGTGCTCGACACACTGGTCAGGAGAAGATCACCGGCCGCACGTCTTGCAGTCATCTCCATCATCGGAGCGGTGACGCTGGCTGACGTTTTGAAATCATCAGAAGCACCTGTGCGAGATGCTGTTCAGATTGAGGATGCCCCGTACAACTCAATTGAACAAAGCTGGATTCGCGATTTCATTGCGTCCAATGGCGAAGCATACGTTCGGCTGCTGGCCCCCGGGCCGAACGTTGCAAATCTGTTCGGGACAAGCTGCATCCCACAATACCTGGGAATTGGTCCCGCTGATTACTACACCGACGAAAAGACCTATCGCACCCAACCTGAATCGGGGACGTCTGCCGTCTTTCCAACCGACGAAGAACTGTCACGTCTCGAACTTCGCGGCGTAACGCATATCCTCACGACAGAATCAATCGCAGTACCGCACAGCGGCATCGAACTGCTGAACGCCGCGCCAGATGCTTTTCTGAATCGCGTCTGGGGACGAGGAATGGCGCCAGTTTACCTTTACAGGATCCGCAGCCAACCGCGTCGAATTACGACAGATCCACCTGAATCCTCCGTCGAACTCAAGTGGATCAGCAGAACCCCGCAGAAAGCAGTTTTCGAATGCCGGGTCAATCAGTCATGCAGTGTCCAGTTGCTTGAATTGATGTATCCTGGCTGGAAGGTTTACGTTGACGACATCAAAGCGGAAGCTGACCAACCAAATGGATTTCGTCGGTCGGTTCGCATTGAACCAGGCACTCACAGGATTGAATGGCGGTTCGAATCAGCATCATTCACCACCGGCTGCCTGTTGAGTACTTTGGGATTGATGATCGCCATCGCAATGGGGTACCGGGATCACCAGAACACAGGAGTTTCTCTTGAAAGCCGCATACATTAATCAAACTGGACCGGCCTCTGTCATCCGGATTGGAGACTTACCAGAACCCCGGATTCAGGCAGGACAGGTATTGGTCCGCGTTGAAAGTGTCTCTGTCAATCCAATCGATATTTACATTCGAAGCGGAGCAGTCAAAGCAGAATTGCCCGATCCATATATCATCGGATGCGATCTTTGCGGCGTCATCGAAGCCGTCGGCGAAGGGACTTCCCGGTTCAAAGTGGGTGATCGAGTCTGGGGCAGCAATCAGGGATTATCCGGCCGACAAGGAACATCCGCCGAATTCTGCGCGGTGGAAGAAAAATGGCTGTATCCCCTGCCCACAAATGTGAATGCAGCCACCGCAGCAGCCGGTGCGCTGGTCGGAATTACTGCACATTTGGGACTGTTTCTTCATGCCGGTTTGACAAGCGGTGAAGTCCTTTTTGTCAACGGCGGAACCGGGGGAGTCGGATCATCGGTCGTGCAGTTTGCCAAAGCCGCAGGTGCAACGGTGATTACCACCGCGGGTTCCGCTCATAAAGCCGAGGAGTGTCTGTCCATCGGCGCCGACCACGTGATTCAGTATCAAACAGAGAATGTCGCTGCGCGGCTAGCGGAGATCACGCAGACAACGGGACCAATCAACGTTTGGTTCGAAACACTAAGGAACCCATCGCTGGATCTGGCCGTCTCATGCATGGCCAAAAGAGGACGCATCATTCTGATGGCCGGACGCGATGCCCGACCGGAATTCCCCGTCGGCCCGTTCTATGTCAAAGACCTGAGAATGATGGGGTTCGCCATGTTTAATGCGTCACCTGAAGAACAGCAACTGGCCGCCATGGAGATCAATCAATGGATGTCCGCAGGCAAATTTATTCCGCGAATCAGTCGAATCCTGAGCCTCAGTCGCGCGGCAGACGCGCATGAGTTGCAGGAAGCGAATACGCTGCACGGCGCGGGCACGCTCGCTGGCAAAATCGTTCTGAACATTACAGACGAACAATGACTCCCTCAGCCGGCAAACGCTCTCCACACCCGGTCGTCCATTGCGCTGGAAAACCGGAGCATTTCTGACGGATGACTCCCGGAAAACGCCAAAGTCACTGAGATTGTGACGATTGGGAGGACCGGGGTGAATGCGTACGGCATTCATGCTCAGAGAGTGCCGTCAAAGTCAGCGCAAACCGCGCCGTCTCAATCGGATTCGGGTTGCCACTATGTCGCCGGAATGCCTCAAAAGAACAGGACGTTGACACGTTTTCGAAGCACAGGTAGAGTCGATGCACAGCCGTTTCAGTTGTGTGCCAGACTGAATGAATGGTGGCTGAAACTGAAGTGCAGACAAAGTGTGAACGGAACCATGACAACCAAAAATCAGGGCGTCGCAATCCCTTCATATTCTATCTGCCCTGAGGGTTTCATTCACAGCCGCAGTTGGACGGCCCTCAAATGGACGGCCGTACTTCTGCTCACGACGCTGGCCGGAATTCAGGCTGTGTCCGCTTCAGACGGTGGGACGGAAGCGGACTGGAAACCATCTGTTAGCTCGGCCCAATGGAATTACATTGTCATTCATCATTCCGCAACAACGTCAGGTTCAGTGGAGTCCATTCATGAAAACCACCGACGCCGCAGGGACGCGATGGGAAACCCATGGCTGGGCATCGGGTACCACTTTGTCATCGGAAACGGAAATGGAATGCCGGATGGCCACATCGCTCCCACGTTTCGCTGGCAGGAACAGATACACGGAGCCCATTCGGGAAATGCAGAATTCAACATGCGTGGAATCGGAATTTGCCTGATTGGTCACTTTGAGGAAAACCAGCCAACCGCTCTGCAGCTTTCGTCAGCAAAGCGGCTGATTAAGACATTGAGTATCCGCTACAACATCGGCGGATCACAGATCGTTGGACACTCCGCAGTCCGAGCAACCTCCTGTCCGGGGAAACTATTTCCGATGCAGGAAATGCGAGAATCTGCGGCCAGGAAGAATCACGGATGATGGAGTCTGACTCCAGGATTGTTTTGGAAAAATCGTTTCGTTCCTCCCCTCACAGAACGCCGTCGTTTGAATTCTGAACCGGATTATCCGGGCGAACCTGCCAGCGTTCCTGAACTCGCAAACCGTCAATTCACGGAAGTCACAAGTTATGTTTAATCGCGTCCGCAGCTTCTCACACGCAACCACGGATTCGTCGTTGTATGGTCCCGAGTTTGACGCCGCGCAGCTACCAGTTGAATTGCGCGAGATGTACGAGAACTGGGCGCAGTCAGAAGATGCCGGCGCGTTTATGAATGACGCTGTGGCAGAATCGGACTGGCCAATCACAATCTTCGTTCCCCAGCGTTATGAAGAATGTTACGCCTACCCATTGATCATCTGGCTCCACAGCGACGATACAGACGAAGATCAGCTTGAAGACGTCATGGAAGCCATCAGCCCGCAGAATTACGTCGGCTTGTCACTGCGTGGAAATCATTTCGAACGGCGAACCGGTGGTTATCGCTGGAATATGGAATCAGCCCATTTTGGAAATGTGCCACTTCCTGAACTGCTGCATGTCACGACGTGTCGAATGCGAAAGGCATTTCATATCCACAGCGAACGAATCTTTCTGGCAGGCTCCGGCAGTGGTGCTGATGCCGCGCTTCAATTGCTGGTGCACAAGTCCGAATGGTTTGCGGGAGCGATCCTTCTGGACCCTATCGGAAAGCCGGATTCAATTCGCGGCGAACGATTGACCGGGATTTGCAGCAAGGCCATCCTTCAAACACAGTCCCGCGCAGCGAACCCGGAACAACTTGCAAGGAACCTCGAGGCTGTTCGGTTGCTCCGATCCGCGGGCGCTCGTGTCAAAGTCGAACTGACCGATACTGCCATCGACCCAACGGGCGACAATATGCGGTTCCTGGACCACTGGATCATGAATCAATTGAACGGAACTGCGCTGGTCTGAACACTCGCAGCATTTCGCAGGAGACAGCGGGGACGTGACAATGTCGCGTCCCCGTTTCGTTCCATTCAGGTTTGGTTCCATTCAGCATCGCACCATCGTGCGGAGACTCAATTTACCTTTGAGTTTTGATGGGCACCGCGGACGGAATCATCAAAATCATCGTAGCGACAAACATAGCCTGGCCTGGCCGCCAGTTCTCTTTCTTCTTCGAAGGCGGCCAGCACTGCTGTTTCAATTCGATCGCGGCATTGAGCGTTGATCGGATGGGCGATGTCAGCAAAAAGACGAGGCTTTGCGCCGTCCTGCCTGTGGTGACTTGTTTCGGGGAGGCGCGTCCCACAGTGGGAACAATGACGTGCCTTCACGTCGTTCTTTGCTGAACAACGGTTACATTTCTCCATCAACTTCCGGCTTGGCATCGCCACAAAATGCCCGCGCTGCCCCTCAATGATTTTGAGGTCGCGAACCACGAATTCTGAGTCGAAGGTCACGGAGCAGAATGCACGCAAACGATCGTCGAGATCAGTGACCAGCTTTATGCGTACCTCAGTAATTTCCACTTCAATCCCCTACCTGCACTGCAACAACGACTCTTACGTGTAACCAGCCTCAGTGAACCATTACACATGATCGACCAATACAGCCTGAATTTGAGGTGCTTTCCATTGGAAAACTCGCCCCTCACACCAGGCACATCCCAAACACCGTAATGGCCCACTTAAACATCCGCCAAAGCCACGACGGTTTCGATGAGGCTCATCACCCCAACTCCGAAATCCCGAGAGCATCGCAGTTTCTACAACATCTCCCACTCTTTCGAATGTTGATAATGCGTAAGGGCGGGAAATCCCCACCATGTTAGCCAATCACATCTCAATTCTGCGACTTGACTTTGTTGCATTGCCATCACCTTCCTGGAAGCAACAACAATACCCATCTCTGGAATGGGCGACTTCGCACACTATCAATTCTTTCACAGACATGATTCTGATGATATTCCGCAGTATAATCCCCGTCTAATCTCGATCACCAGCTTCAAAATTCAGGTCTCGAACTCCATGGGTAGATTCTCACTTGCATGGCGCATCCTTACAAATGCGGCCTTTTCTGATAACGTAACACAGCTGCTCTCAGCAGCTCCGACAACGAAACCGACCGCTGAAATACCAGAAAAACCAGCGATTCCGGTGCCTCCGAAACCCGCTCGCAGTGAAGCAATCTCGCTTTTGGCTGCGTTACAGCGAGAAGGCCGATTCCTGGATTTCCTGCAGGAACCACTCGAACAGTATACTGACGCGCAGGTAGGCGCAGCTGTTCGTGACATTCATCGAGACTGCAAGGCAGTTCTCGAACGTCAGTTCGCTCTGCGACCAGTTGTTCAGGAAAATGAGGGTGAAAAAGTTGATCTCGGAGCAAACCCTGATCCCGGTATGTACAAATTGAGTGGATCCATCAGCGAACAGGGTGTGACAAGAGGAACGCTTGTCCATCATGGTTGGGTTGCCACAAGATGTGAAGTGCCCGTCTGGAATGGCTCTCCGGAAACATCCAGCATTGTTGCCCCCGCCGAAATCGAACTCGATCGCGTCTAACTGTCTATGGCTGTCAAGTCAGCAGAAACCCGGCCTTCAAATGACCAGTGAATTTGCAATTGGAATTGACCTTGGAACCACGAATTGTGTGCTCGCCTATACACCTCTGGATTCAGAGGACTCCGGCACTCGTTTGCTTCCGTTTCCGCAAGTGACAGCACCGCAAACGACTGAAGCGAGGACGTCGTTGCCTTCGTTTCTTTATCTCGCGACACAGCCAGAAGCGGAACACAAGGCATTTTCGTTGCCATGGTCTGACTCCTCGACCTTCGCAGTGGGAGCGGTTGCCAGGGATCTATCGGCGCAGTTTCCTGATCGCACCGTAGCGGCAGCAAAGTCGTGGCTATGCCACAGCAAGGTAGACCGGCATCAGGCGTTGCTTCCGTGGAACGCACCTGCTGACGTTCCCAAAATCTCACCGGTGGTGGCTGCCCAGCGTTATCTCGAACATATTGTCTCGTCCTGGAACCAGCAGTTTCCCGGGCAACAGCTGGCAGCCCAGAAGGTTGTCCTGACTGTTCCGGCATCTTTCGATGCCAGTGCAAGAGAATTAACTCGCGAAGCAGCCGTCGCGGCCGGGCTCCCGAAAGACCTGGTTCTGCTCGAAGAACCACAGGCAGCCATGTACGCATGGCTGAATTCTGTTGGGGACAAGTGGAGGAAGCAGGTTTCTCTGGGAGACCGTATCCTTGTCTGCGATATCGGTGGAGGCACAACAGACCTGACACTGGTTGAAGTAGCGGAAGAAGAAGGGGATCTTCAGCTCAGGAGGATTGCCGTCGGGAGCCACCTGCTTGTTGGTGGCGACAATATGGATCTCGCACTTGCGTTCCGGGTCGCAGCATTGTTTGCCGAGAAGGGAGTCAACCTTGACCCATGGCAGTCCATTTCACTCTGGCACTCATGCCGAAATGCCAAGGAAGCACTTCTTGCATCAGATGGCCCGGAGACCCACACGATATCGATTCCCGGGCGAAGCAGCCGACTCATCGGGGGCCTGGTTTCTGTTGAGGTCTCTCGAAAAGAAGCAGCAGAACTGCTGCTGGCCGGCTTTTTTCCGTCGTGCCAGATGACGGATAAGCCTGTCCGACAACGGACATCAGGATTCCAGGAGATCGGACTGCCTTACGAATCAGACACGGCCGTCACGCGCCACATGGCTGCGTTTCTGCAACAACACTGTGCTGACAGCCCCGTCACGCACATCATCTTCAACGGTGGAGTTTTCAAGTCAGAACAACTTCGATCCGCGATCGTTAATCAACTGCATTCCTGGTTTCCCAAACGACCGCCGCACGTCATTGAAGGATCAGAGGACCTTGACAACGCAGTCAGTCGTGGAGCCTGTTTTTTTGGGTGGAGCCGGGCGAACGGTGGTATTCGAATCCGCGGTGGGACGGCTCGCTCCTACTACGTTGGTATTGAGACGGCAGGACTCGCGATCCCCGGAGCACCACGACCGCTGAAAGCCCTCTGCGTCGTCCCCCACGGAATGGAAGAGGGAACGGAAATTGATGTTCCATCGGGGGCCATTGGATTGATCGTGGGCGAACCAGCTCGGTTCCGTTTTTTCAGTTCGGCCACCCGATGTGCGGATGCACCGGGCAATCAGCTGGATCGATGGAACGCGGATGAAATGACAGAGACCGACTCCATGGAAGCTACCCTGCCAGCCGACCCGGATTCGCCGGATGAGTATATCCCCGTCCGTTTTCAGTCGAGGATTACCGAACTGGGTATCCTTGAACTCTGGTGCGTGAATGACGAAACAGGCCGGCAATGGAAACTGGAATTCAGCGTGCGAGACGACGCAGAATCCACTACGGCCTCATCCGGTGAACTCACGGAAGTATCTCGATCATCCAACGGTTTGTGAGGGCGCAGGCACGTTGACCACGGCTTTAAACGATACAGATCTCGTGACCCCGAATGCCGCAATGGACGATGAGCAATCACCGCCGCGTTACGTTGTTGGAATCGATCTGGGAACGACAAACTCAGCCATGTGCTGTATTGACACCCACCGGGATGACTGGCAGATCGAGTGTTTTGCCGTCACGCAGGCCATTGCACAGGGTGAATCGGAGAAACGGGAGACTCTCCCGTCATTTCATTACGAACCAACGGCCGATGAGTTAAAGGCCGGTACCTGCGAACTGCCCTGGCAACAGGAACACTCGTATTGCGTCGGCGTATTTGCGCGAGATAACGGCCGCAGCACTCCCGGCCGCATGGTGGAATCAGCCAAGTCATGGTTGTGCCATGCGGGTGTCGATCGGCGGGCAGCATTGCTTCCCTGGCATCCTGCTGAAGACGTCGAACGACTCTCACCAGTGCAGGTAAGCAGCCGTTTTCTGCGGCATTTGCGCGAAGCGTGGGATCACTCACATCCGCAATACCCTCTTTCAAAGCAGGATGTCGTCCTCACAATTCCAGCCTCGTTTGACGAAGTCGCCAGAGAACTGACTGTTACAGCTGCTCGGGAGGCCGGACTGCCTCGAATTTTCCTGATCGAAGAGCCGCAGGCCGCCTTCTACTCCTGGGTTGACGCCCATCGCGAAACGTGGGAACAGATTGTCTCACCCGGTCAAAAGATTCTTGTCTGTGATATCGGAGGAGGGACCAGCGACTTCAGCCTCATTCATGTTCGTTCGGGTGAAAACGGTAAGCTGCAATTCCATCGCGTCGCAGTGGGTGACCATTTGCTGCTTGGCGGAGACAACCTTGATCTCGCACTGGCGCATCACATCGAACAAAAACTCGCAGACGAAGGAAAACTGGGCGGTGAAAATAAACTCAGTCCGCGCCAGTGGAGTACTCTGATCTCCGCGTGCCGTCATGCCAAAGAAACGCTGCTGGATTTTCAGGCTCCGGAATCCTACACGGTGGTTCTGCCAGGTAGCGGATCGAAACTGATTGGAGGCAGCCTTCAAACCGATGTCACCCAGCAGGAACTGCACAATCTGTTTGTCGAAGGATTTCTGCCGGAAGTCGAGCTGACCGACAAGCCTGCAAAAAGACAGTCGGGCTTTCAGGAGTTTGGACTTCCCTACGCTCCAGATCCGGCGATGACAAAGTACCTGGCACACTTTCTGAACTCGCATCACCAAACGTCCGGATCCAGTTCGATTGACGAGGATCCACTGATAGCCGCACGACCTGACGTTGTGCTGTTCAATGGTGGATTCTTCGCGTCTCCAATTTTGCGAAGCCGATTGATCAACTGCCTGCAACGCTGGTTTGCCAACACTTCTGAATCGGACAAACCGTGGTCGCCTTTGGTTCTCAAGAATGATCGACTGGATCTGGCCGTTGCTCGGGGAGCGGCTTACTTTGGCATGGTCCGTCGCGGAATCGGTATTCGGATCGTCGCCGGGCTCGCGCGCAGTTACTACATCGGAGTCGAAAAAGCCGATGGTTCACCAGCGGCCATGTGCCTGATTGCAGCCGGCACGGAACCCGGGGCCGAGCCAACTGTCCTGGATCAGCATTTTCGAGTGCGTACGTCGGAACCTGTGGAATTCCCGATTTACGTATCCGGAACCCGGCTGACGGATCAACCCGGACAATTGCTGGCAATTGATCCCGAACAGTTGACCCCGCTTCCTCCAATCCGGACCGTCCTGACGAGCAGAAGCTCCGAAGACAATACAATTGACGCTCGTGTATCGGTTCGACTCAACGAAATCGGCACTCTGGAAATGTGGTGTCAGCAGGTCGACAGCACGCGACGCTGGCAACTTCAGTTCGATGTTCGATCGGCGACGGAGACCGACCGCGAAGCACATACGGGAATTGCAGAGCGAACCGGAATCGTTGACGATTCCATCATCCGAACCGCAGAAGCATTGATTGAATCGACCTTCGCAGACGAATCCACTGCGTCACCGGATCGGATTGCAAAACAAATCGCGGCTGAACTTCAAATCAGCCGAAACGACTGGCCACCATCTCTTCTGCGGGGAATGTGGCCCGCACTGATGGCATCAGAATCTGCTCGTCGCAGGAGCCCCAAACATGAATGTCGCTGGCTGAATCTAACAGGATTCTGCTTGCGGCCCGGTTTTGGGATGGCCGCGGATGACTGGCGCGTCGAGGAAACCTGGAAAACACTGCGGGGAAAGCTTGCTCACTCCGGATCAGCAAATCTGACGGAATGGCGGATCCTTTGCCGACGCGTGGCTGGCGGTCTGAACGCAGGACGACAGAACCAACTCGCCGCACCGTTGCTGTCTGCGATCCGGCAAAAACATCGGCAAATGATGACAGGACGCGGTAAAGCGACTGATTACGCATCCAGTACGCATGAAGCAGCCGAGATTTGGCGTCTACTGGGTTCACTGGAACGAATCAGCAGCTCTGTACGAGCGGAACTCGGTGGCATCATCATCGATCTTTTGCCGCGGGCGGTCGTTCAGCCGATTAGGCCATCGATGTTGTGGGCACTCGGCCGACTGGGAGCACGCATCCCCATTTACGGCCCACTGAACCTTGTCCTGCCAGCTCAAACAATAGTTCCCTGGATCGAGCATCTCCTGCGCAATGAAGATCTGACGGATTCAGTCACACAGCTGGCCCTCATGCAGCTGGGCCGAAGAACCGATGACCGATACCGAGATATCAGTGCCGCCATGCGAGATCGGGTCGTCGCTGCGCTCAGTCAGGCTGGTGCAAAGCCGCACATCATTGAACTCGTGACAAATGTCGGCCAGCTCGAACAGGAAGAAGCGAACCAGATCTTCGGCGAATCACTGCCTGCCGGACTTCGAATCGGATAGGACTCAGACACGCATGCTCCGTTCAGGCCAAAGGAATTCGTCATGAATTGGTTTGAAACGCTGACCGGTGTTCGTGAAGAATCGCCCGAACAAGTCCGACGCAGTTTTCGGATTGAAGGCAATCGTTTGACGTCTCTTGCGAATGGCCAGTCATGGCAATTTGGCAACCTTGAAACGCCTTCACTGGAAGAACTGCGTACCCGGGCTGCGTCTATTGCCTCTGCGGGAAACCTGTCGCTGCGCGAA
>JAGQQE010000153.1 GCA_020426345.1 Planctomycetaceae bacterium | reverse complement strand
TCTAAAAGCGGAACCGTTGAGTCACATCCTGAAGCCAGCGGTGATCACGCCAGCGTGAACGCACTGAAGGAGCAGGTTGCTGAATTGCAGGATAAGATGCTGCGAATGCAGGCGGAGATGGAGAACTCTCGCCGTCGAATGCAGCGAGAAATGGAAGATGCCAGAAGATTTGAATCGTTCCGACTGGTGCGAGACCTGCTTCCTGGCCTTGACGGATTGCAGCGTGCAGTGGATTCCGCCGAACAGACAGGTGACACTCAGGCGTTGCTGAACGGTATTCAAATGGTTGCCCACCAATTCCGCGATATCCTGAAGACGCACTCAGCGGAGCCAATTGACGCATTAGGCAAACCATTTGACCCGAACCTGCACGAAGCGCTGACACAGGTGCCGTCGGCCGACCACGATCCAATGACAGTGATGCAGGTTGTGGAAATGGGCTACCGTCTGCACGATCGCGTTGTTCGGCCTGCTCGCGTTATCGTCTCATGTGCCCCGGCTGAAAGCTGATTGCACCGTCGGTCAAGCAGATCATTCCGTCGATGAATCTGTTTGACGTGGTTGCTTCTTTGTCTTGATACTGTTGTTTCTGATTAAACTTGAATTTGTTCTGCAGGATTCAGCGGCTATGCCAACCTACGAATATCGTTGCAATGCGTGTAGTCACAAGTGGGATGAGTTTCAGTCGATCACTGCGAAGCCCACTAAGAAATGTCCGGACTGTGGAAAACTGAAGGCCGAACGTATTATCAGCGCCGGTGGAGGCATCATCTTTAAGGGGTCTGGGTTTTATCAGACCGATTATCGAAGCGATTCGTACAAAAAAGGCGCTGAAGCTGCGAAGAAATCCTCTGATTCATCAAGTAGCTCTTCAAGTTCCACAAGCGAATCGTCTGGCAGTAAATCAGGCAGCACAGACTGACTTGAACGGTCTTCGATTGTGGTGAGCGAATTAACTGCCTGGCAACAGAAGTTGAGCGACTGGGTCCGTACGGCGTGCTACCTGGAGGTATCCGCTCCGAAACCGGGAAACGTGAACCCGGAGTATTCATTTTCATCTCTGGATGAAGCCGGCGTTCCTCGCGATGTCGCAACGGTTGAGGATTTTCTTCGATCAGCTGATGCTATCTGTGATGTCGCCGCGAGAGTAACACCGCAGACCGTTGGATCGACGATCCTGGAATGCATCCGAGCCACACGCCTCGTCGTGCCGCACAATACAAATCTTGGCATTGTGTTGCTGTTGATCCCATTGGCAGCTGTGCCCGAATCATCGTCTTTGCAGGACGGCATCGAACGGATTCTTGACGACCTGACGGTCGATGACAGCATGGCTGTCTACGAGGCAATTCGTCTGGCAGCACCCGGAGGTCTTGGGAACGCTGACGATCAGGATGTCAGTAATTCACCGACACTTCCCCTGAGAGACTGCATGCGACTGGCGTCAGAACGTGACACGATTGCCATGCAGTACGTGAATGCCTATCAGGAAGTGTTTCGAGCTGTCGATTGGCTGGAGAATTCTCCATGGATAGATTCAAAGACTGGCGGAATGGAATCTGCTTCGACGTGCATCACATGGCTTGCACTGCGATTACTCCAGTCGATACCTGACACGCTGATCATCCGGAAATGTGGCGTCGAAGTGGCAACGGAAGCTCGGAGACTGGCTGATCAAGTGCTGGTCAACGGATGGCCCGAACAACCATCATCCGAGGCGGCCTATGAGGCACTGAAAAAATTCCTGTGCGAAGATGGTCATCGTCGCAACCCGGGAACGACAGCGGATTTGATCGTGGCTGCCTTGTTCTGCGGGTTGCGAAGTGGACGATTGCGTCTTGATTAGTTCGCCTCCGCTTCGGAGATCTTACTTCCTTTCGGGAATGACTGTGATCGCAAGGCCAAGCCATGTCGAGTATGCGATCCCTCGCAAAGCAGCAATCAGTTGCGACAGATAGTTGGAAACTTCGGTGCTGGCAGCGTCCTTGATGAATTGGATTTCCGGGTCGTCTACGGGCAGTACCGTGGACTGTCCGGTTTCCGTTGTTGATGACTCTTCCAGCGAACGAATTCCCTGAACTGTACTGATGATCTGGCTGGTAAGCCGGGTGGCTGAAAAATTTGCCTGAAGGACAAACCAAAGAACTCCGACACACCAAGCCGAGGCGACAGCCTGACGCATGCCTTTTGATTTCGCAGCCGTTGCGACAGGGATCACCATGCCGGGAAAAAGCAGAGCGGCCAGCATGCCCAGCCATGCCGCCTGTGGTAAGTCGTTCGAAAACCAGATGATCATGGCAGACAGCGGGCCCACTGCGACACAAATGCCCGCCAATGATGCTTCCAACCGTTGTTTCGGAGTTAAAGCCAGACGCCCGAATCGATTGGCCATCAAAACCAGGTTAAACAACGACGATGAGGTCCAGGTCATCCACGCAAACAGGATGTATGTCAGGCTGATCAGTACGGCGAACGGTTGCAGAAAGGGCACGGTATTCAGAACTCTGGATAACAGCCCCTGACCAAACATGATGCCAAGCACCAGTAGAATCTGAACACGTGGGCTGAATGAATTCAGCCAGAGAAAAAAACTGAGCATCCAGCGATAGATAAAATGCCGAGCCTTCATCGCTTCGACAATGCCAGCTCTGGCCCATTCATTGCTGGCATCCAGTCGCAGGGCTTCCTGAAAATGCAGCATGGCCTTCTCAGGTTCGTGGCGTCCCAGTAGCCGCCAGCCTTCGTTTGCATGAGTAATGGTGTTATCCGGGTCGCGCTGTAGTGCCTCGCGAATCGTTACGCCTGCTTGTTCGCGATCACCCATACTGGTCATGGCAATGGCGAGAAGGTTTGTGCAGTCAACATCTTCCGGATCAATTTCCAGGCCGCGTTCTGCCGCGATTCTGCAGGACTTCCATTGATTGGCCTTCGCTTCGATCGAGGCCAGCATCGCGAACGAATTTACGTCGGCCGGGTCAATTCGGATGGCCTCGTTGATGGCCGTACGCGCTTCGGTCAGGCGATTTCGCTCTCGCATCACCCAGGCCATCGCATAATGACCGATGGCCAGGTCAGGACTGTGAAGGATCGCTTGCTGTGCCTCATCCGTAGCGGCCGCGTGCTGATCACGTTCCGATAAGCACATTGCAAGAAAGGCGTGCGCAATTGCATTGCCGGAATCTTCCGCCAATGCAAGACGCAACTCCGATTCTGCCAGTTCATAGCGTGATTGCTGCATCAGAAACGTTGCACGCCGCAGATGTTCATTCATTTGTTGATTTTCAGGTAGCGAAGGATGTCGTCGTACAATCCACTTTGGTTGGAATACAAGGCGTAATTGCGAGCGGAATTGAACCAATCCTGGGTCGAAGGACGTACTTGTTTCGCCGCACCAATCAGGTCTTTCGTGCCAATTGGTTCGGGGCGACCGGTCCTGAGAGCCGCTGCCAGTTTACCTTCAATGCAAACGTCGACGACTGCCTTTAAGTCCGCTCCTGAAAACTGGTCTGTTTTTCTGGCAACTGCATCATGATCGACGTTGTCCACCGGCTTGCCGCAGAGCAGTAAGCGTAAGATATCGGCCCGGCCTTCTCGATCCGGTGGCGGTACGAAGATTATGCGATCGAAGCGTCCAGGCCGCCGAAATGCGGAATCCAGATTCCACGGGGCGTTCGTTGCTGCGAGAATCAGCACACCGTCATTTGATGATTCCGTCCCATCCAGTTCTGCAAGAAACTGATTGATCAAGTGCCGTCCAGCGCTTGTCTTCATGTCGGAACGAGATGCTCCTAACGCATCCACTTCATCAAAAAACATTACACTGGGCTGGTTGCGTCGAGCAGTTTCGAAGAGACCATGAAGGGCCTTTTCGCTACTGCCAATCCACATATCAAGGACGTCGTGAATTCCGATACTTATGAACCCAGCGCCGATTTCGCCGGCGGTGGCTCTGGCCAGATGCGTCTTTCCACATCCGGGCGGCCCATACATCAGAATTCCACCCCCAACAGCCTTTCAGTAGGCCTTAAACATATCTGCGTGCTGAAGTGGATAGATGATCTTCATGCGAATCTCTTCCTTCAGATTCGTCATGCCACCCACATTTTCAAAGTTGATCCGAGGCCTTTCCACAACGCGTTCTGTTGCAGCATCGGCTATATTCTCGTCCCCCTGCCATGACGCTCTGACCTTGCCTTCAATCACTTCCGACTGCTCGCTTGAATCAATCCCCAGACGGTCTGCCAGTTCATCATCCCGAAGGGAAGGGTCTTCGCTGATTGCTGCCCGATACTCAGAAATTGCAAACGGCACATCTCCCTGCTGAAAAAGTAGTCGGGAATGCAGCAGGTAAGCCGCTGCGGGGGTGTCACGTTTCGAAACAAGGTCTTCAATGATGACCATCGAAGGGGAGTACTTGCCCTGTTGGAAAAAACACTGGGCAAGTGAAACACGATACCGCGTTTCTGCCGGGTCTTGCCGAACAAGCTTTTCCCAGTGGAGTTCTGCGGCTTCCGGCAATCCAGCTTTCATCAATGATTCGGCAAGGTGGCTCCGCAGGGGAGCGTTGTCCGGCGATACCCGGAGCGCTTCCTCAAGTGCACGAATGGCTGGGTCATTTATCATGGCAATTCCGGGACTGAAACAGCAAAACCTGTACCGACGGGGGATGATGACTCATTCGGGTTCTCGAACGTGACCACTATATCCCAATGACAGTCCTTCCGAAACACACGGGCTGCACAAATGAACCAGCTGATGATCCCGGAAGTGGCCGCGTGGTTCTTCCTCGGCCTGCAAGGCTAGGGCATTCCTCTGGAGACCGATGGCGTTTAGGATTCGCTGTGTTGAAACAGATTTCGTGTCTGGCAGGTTCCGAACAGACAGACAGCTCGCTAACGGCGGAGAAAGCAGTTCGTCGCAACTCTGCCTGCTTTCCGGGTTCGCGATCCGGAATTGCCAACGGACGGTGTTGGGTTCGGGAGACGGCGGAAGTATCGGACGTCGACGGATGCGAATCCGCAACATCTGAATGCTGTTTCTGGTGCTTTTTTCTGTTGAGTGGCCGACGGCAAGTGCAACTGTTCGAAGTGATGTCAGGAACATCCGAACTCTGGCAGTCAGGCTGGACGACTTCACCGCTTTGAAGCAACGGCCAGAGCAATGCCACACCCTATGCGTCGATTGGTTTAGGGTGTGGCATTCCTGGGCTGGCAATTGCGAAACATTCAGACGGGTTATCCCTGAGGACCAGCTGCAGTCACTTCACCGGCGACTTGTGCGGCATAGGCTTCAAAATTGCTACGGAACAGACCTGCAAGTTTTCGCGCGGTCTTCTCGTAGGCATCGGTATCTCGCCACGAGAGGCGGGGGACCATCATTTCTGCGGGCACGCCGGGACACTGACTGACGACATCAAGCCCGAGAATGTCGTCGCGTTCTGTCGGGGCGTTACGAAGCTCGCCCGAGTGAATTGCATCAACAATGGATCTGGTGAAACGAAGAGGCATTCGGCTACCGACGCCGTAGGCCCCGCCGGACCAGCCTGTATTGACCAGCCAGACAGCAGCTCCGTGTCGGTCAATTTTTTCTGCAAGCAATTGTGCGTAGCGAGACGGGTGGCAGACCAGAAACGGACCACCGAAACAGGGTGAAAATGTCGCTTCCGGTTCTGTAACGCCCATTTCGGTGCCAGCGACCTTTGCCGTGTACCCACTAATGAAGTAGTACATCGCTTGTTCTTTTGTCAGGCGGGCGACGGGCGGCAGCACGCCAAATGCATCACACGTCAGGAAAATTACGTCAGATGGGTGTGTGGCGACGCACGGGATCTTTGCATTCCCCATGAATTCGATGGGATATGATCCTCGTGTGTTCTGAGTAATCGATGTGTCATTAAAATCGACATGGTGGTGTGCTTTGTCGTAGACGACATTTTCCAGAACAGCGCCGAATCGAAGGGCATCAAATATCTCAGGTTCAGACTCACGAGTCAGGTAAACAGCCTTCGCGTAGCAACCGCCTTCAATATTGAAAATGCCATCGTCTGACCAGCCGTGTTCATCGTCTCCGATCAGGTAACGATTCGGATCAGCAGACAGCGTTGTTTTTCCTGTGCCGGACAATCCAAACAGGACAGACGATGTACCATCGTCCTTGCTTGTCGTTGCCGAACAATGCATCGACAGGATGCCTTTCATCGGCAGCAGATAATTCATGTAAGTAAAGACTGCCTTTTTCATTTCACCGGCGTATTCGGTGCCAAGCAGCACGACTTCTCCATGCTCAATACTCAAGTCGACACTTGTTCGTGAAGTCATTCCTGTGGTGAAGCGATTTGCCGGGAATGCGCCAGCGTTGAAAATGACGAAATCGGGCTCCTCGAATGTCTCGAGTTCTGCATCTGTCGGGCGAATGAGCATGTTATGCATGAATAATGCGTGATAGGGGCGAGCACAGATGACGCGTACTTTCAGCCGCGTGTTGGGCTCCCATCCTGCGTAAGCATCGACGCAGTAGATACGATCACGTGTATTCAGATAGTCAATGGCACGTTCGCGATTGATGGAAAAGGTCATTTCATCCAGTGCGAAGTTGACCGGCCCCCACCAGACATTGTCCTGAGAATCCGGGTGCCTGACTACTCGTTTGTCTTTTGGTGATCGTCCCGTCTTTTCACCGGAATAAGCGATCAAACACCCGGCGTCTGAAATGCTGGTTCCGGGTTCGTGGCGGATCGCCTCTTCGTACAGAGTGCTTGGTGCCAGATTACGAAATACGTTTTCGACAGTGATTCCGTGTGAGGCCAGGTTAAACGTTTTCGGCACGCTGAACATCCTTTTGCTTTAAGTATCAGGTAACAACTGCAAACGCACGATAGCACATTCAGGAATCTGTGTCCGTGTTGTGCGGAATCGCCGGTCCATGGTGTTTTGCATGCTCCGAAACGGCCAGGCCGTGCTGATGCACACAACACTGTGCTGTCTGGAGCGTGACAAACGACATCTATCACCGCCGGAGAGCTGTCACAAATTCTGTTCCGCTTGCAATTGTGAAATCCAACGAGAATAGCCCGATCACTTATTCGCGATCGGGCTATGGTCAGGTGACTCTCAGGCTGTTCCGGAGGCAGTTATTCGAAACTTGAACCGGGATAACCGGCGCCGTCCAGGGCCGTCAGCGCTGCTGCGCCATCAACATCGCCGTCGAATTCAATTTTCACTCGGCGGTCATTCACCACCACTTCGTCTTCCTGTGGAACGAGTTCGACCGATTTGACTCCGGTAATCCCTTCCAGAGCTTTCTTGACTTTTGGGTAGCAATTAATCTGACAGGACATTTCAGGGACAGCCAGCGTCGCATTGTCTCCGGCTTTGTAAGCGACCATAACCGGTTCCTGACTCACTGCTGCCGCCGGAGTTTGTGATGCTTCGCCGTCTTCGGAAGTCGCGGCTGGCGTATCAGGATTGGTGGTGACCGTCTCCGTGCCACTGTCTCCGCAGCCAGCAAGGATTACAAAAGACAGAAGTCCGATGAGCTTCTTCATTTGAATGACTCCAAAAGTTGGTTTCAGGTGTTTTCGGTATGTACACAGTTTTAGTCGGTTCGCGGGATCCGTCAATGCCCGGTCCTGGTGTCAGTCGACTTGCCAGGAATCTCAACGCAGTTTTCTCAGACTTTGTTTGATTGAGGCAATTTCACCACATGTAACTGAAGCCCCGGATTGCCCGGATTTCTTCGGCCGGATACGTCTCCGGGCCGGGATTCGTTGAAAATCCCTGCCACGTGATGACAAGCTACGGTCAGCAGCTCGAAGAGGGGATAAAGGATGTTGCGGCGTCGACGGAGAGGCAGAATTCGGCAATCAGCTGTGCAGCCTGGGAAAGGTCGGATTCGGCGACAAGTTCGACTGGGCTGTGCATGTAGCGATTGGGTAGTGTCACCAGTCCGGCCGCACAACCGCCTCGAGTCAGCTGAATTGTTGCTGCGTCATTGCTTGCTGGATACCCAAGTGCATTCACCTGATAGGGGATGGAATTTTTCTCAGCTTGTTCGGTCAGCTTGCGAAAGACCTGTGGATTCGCGTTAGCGCCTCGAACGATCACCGGGCCTCCCCCGATCACAATCCGGCCGAATTCGTTTTGATCAATTCCGGGGCAGTCCGTGGCGTGTGTTACATCGACAGCAATGGCAACATCGGGATTGACATGATAAGAACTGGTCGTGGCACCTCGCAGGCCGATCTCTTCCTGAACCGATGAAACGGCGACGACTTTTGCGGTTGGTTCTCGCGCAGCGATCATTCGCAGTGCGTTCATGATGACCCAAACGCCTGTTCGGTCATCCATCGCGACTCCGGAAAGGCGACCATTCCGAAGTTCCCGGAGGCAGGGCTCGGGAGTAATGAAGTCTCCGATCCGCACAACTTCCCGAGTTTCGCTTTCGGAAGTCGATCCGATATCGACGAGCAGATCTTTGATCTTGGGGACGCTCTTACGTTCATCCGTATCCAGCAGATGAATGGGTTTTCGAGCAATGACACCGGGGATTGGTCCGGTCTTTGTGTGGACGAGGACTCGTTGACCCAAAAGAATCTGGATGTCCCATCCGCCCACGGCAGACACGCGGATGAAGCCCTGGCTGTCGATGTGACGGACGATAAGTCCAATCTGATCGCAATGAGCATCCAGTAAAACGACAGGGGAGCCCCCGCGATTTACGGTAGCCATCACATTGCCATGGACATCAGTGGTCACTTCATCAGCGAAAGTCTTCACGTATTCTCGAACGACATCCTGAACAGCCTGCTCGCCACCGGATGTTCCGGGTGTCTTTAACAGGTCTTTCAGAAACTGGTCTGCCATGGATTTGCTTTCTCTGGGAGAAATGGGCTCGCGGGGTGAAGTGCAGGTTGAACCGGGCTGTCAGGAGAATTGGCCGATCGTTCGAATCTCCCCGTCAGGCACTCTCTGCAGGTCAGGACAATTCGTGCTTTTGCGCGACTAGATTTCAAACGACTCACCAAACTTCGGAATAACGGGCGGGTGATCAGAAACATCGCCGACGATTTGCTGCAGGGAACGCATGGAATCTTCTTCTCCATGGACAAGGAAGATCTGTCCGGTTCCTCCCTTTCGGCCCAGCGCATCAAACCACCAGCGGAAGTCTTCGGCATCTGCGTGGGCTGACAGCCCATTGATGATCTCGATGCGGGCGTTCAGCGGGTAACGTCGTCCGTAAATGGTGACGTTGTCACGGCGTTCTACCAGTTGCCGCCCAAGCGTGTGTGCTGCCTGATAACCAATAATCAGGATGGTGTTGTTTTCGTCAGCGACCGCATGTTTCAGGTGATGCACGATGCGTCCGTTCTCGCACATCCCGCTGGCCGAAATCACGACGAATGGCCCCTGGGCTCTGTTCAGCGCGATACTTTCATCCTGCGATCGAATATAGGTGAGTCCGTCGAAATCGAACACATCATCGTCATATTTCAGCGTTTGACGCACTTCGTCGTCCATGATTTCAGCGTGATCGCGGTAAATGTCTGTCAGTCTCACGGCAAGAGGGCTGTCGATATAAACGGGCACTCGGCACAAAGCATCTTCATTGCGTAGCTCGTTAAGCAAATAGACCAGCAGTTGTGTACGCCCGAGGCTGAAGGCAGGAATGATCACCTTGCCCCTTCGCCGTGACGCCTCGCAGATGATGCGTTGAAGTTTCGCCTTCACGTCACCCGCTTCCGGATGAACTCGGTTGCCATACGTTGATTCCGAGATCACAGCGTCACAGCGTTCCACAGTTTCCGGATCCGGTAGAATGGGAATGTTGCGTCGCCCCAGGTCGCCGGTGAAAACCAATCTCTTCCATTCTCCGTTTTCTTTAGCTTCCAGCTCGGTAATGGCGGCTCCCAGAATGTGTCCCGAATGGTGAAGGCGGATTCGAACGTCGTCCGAAATATCCGTCCATTCGTGGTAGCGGACGTACTCAAAGCTCCTGGAAACCTTCCGAGCATCTTCTTCGGTATAGAGTGCCTCGAATGCCTCAAAACCGTATTGTTTGGATCGCCTGGCTGAGTATCTGGCATCTTCTTCCTGAATTTTCGCACTGTCACGCAGCATCATCGATGCGATCTCCGCGGTGGCCCGGGTGGCGAAGATGGGGCCATCGAAACCCGCACGAACCAGGCCCGGAAGATTTCCGCAATGATCAATGTGAGCATGGGACAGCACGACCGCGTCCAGGGTCCTGGGTGCACATAGAAACCGAATGTTCTTCGGACGCGTTTCTGACTCGCGTCCCTGAAACAGGCCACAGTCAAGGAGTAACCGGGTGGACCCCGTTTCGATCAGATGCTGGCTGCCAGTGACTTCACATGCCGCACCCAGAAAAGTTACCTTCATTTTGTCGGTGGTCCGTTCAGAGAAAAATGTTGCCAGTTTGAAACGTTTGGGGCATTTACTGGACGAGAAGGATAGCGACCTGCGGCAAATACTGGAAAGGATGTGTGCGCGTGGTCACCCGGAGATGTGAATCATGGCTGAATGCTTGAGAAAGCGACGAACAGTTCTGCATGAAAATGATGTACACTATCAGGAAAGCGATGTTGTCAGTAAGCGGTATGGTTGGCTGTCCTTGGCTGATTCTTCCGTGCCCTACTGCGGCACAGTTTTCGAGTTTCGCTTCCATGAACAGGGAGATTAGGAAGATGCAAAGTGCTGTGGTAGCACGAACGAAGGTCTTCTGGGCCGCATTGTCGATTGCAGGTGCGTTGACATTCAGCTTCAACTCGGATGGGGCACTGCGTGCTGACGAACCCACTGAGCAGGAAGTTTCGATCGTCGAATTTATCAATCAGCAGATTCGGCAGGGCTGGGAAGACAACGAAATCAAACCCTCTTCGGCCGCATCGGACGAAGAATGGCTGCGTCGGGTGTACCTTGATGTGCTTGGCCGAATTCCGACGTTGACCGAGGTGAAGGATTTCCTGAAAGACGAAAGTCCGCGTAAGAGGGCTGTCCTGATCGATTCGCTGACGGATCACGAAGATTTCGTGCGTCACTGGACGACCATCTGGACCAATAATTGTATTGGCCGGGGCGAACCCCGTCGCGTGAGCCGAAAGGGCATGGAAAAATTCTTTCGCGAAGCATTCGCGAAGAATCGTCCCTGGAACGAAGTCGTCATCGATCTGATTACTGCAGAGGGGCACTATGAAGAAAATGGTGCAACCAACTACATCCTTGCCCAGATGCAGAATCGGGACGAAGGAGTGCAGTTAACGGCGATGACGACACGTTTGTTCCTGGGTTTACAGGTCCAGTGCACTCAGTGTCACAATCATCCTTTCAACAAGTGGCAGCAGGACCAGTTCTGGGAATTCAACAGCTTCTTCCGACAGGTCAACAAAATTGATCATCGAAAGACCGATCCGCAGACCGGGCGTCAGGTCGACGATTTCTCGGAGGTTGTCTGGCAGAACTTTTCCGGACCCGTTTACTACGAGAAACGAAGCGGTCTGATGCAGGTTGCCTTTCCGAAATACCTCGGAAAAGAGGTTGACCCGGCCGGTCATGTTGACCGCAGGGCTGAGCTGGCAAAGTTGGTCTGCGAGCCTGTCGATGGTGAATCGACTCTGATCTCACAGGCGTTCGTGAATCGAACGTGGGGACAATTCTTCGGGTATGGCTTCACTCGCCCCGTTGACGACATGGGACCGCACAACCCTGCATCGCACCCCGAAATCCTGGACCGTCTGGCCCGGGAATTTGTGGACCACGACTATGACGTTCGCTGGCTGGTACGGACCATTATTTCGACGGACCCGTACCATCTGACTAGCCAGTGGGGCAAAGACAACGAGATTGACAATCCCTCTGCCGGCGAGATGCCGCTGTTTAGTCGAATGTACCTGAAGTCGATGGAAGCAGAGCAACTATTCGACTCTTTGATCGTGGCGTCAAATGCCCATCAGGCGGGTCAGGGCGGTTGGGCGGCTCAGGAGGATCAGCGCCGTCGATGGATGCAGCAGTTTGTTGTTTCCTTCGACAATGACGAAAACGCTGAGGCGACGACGTTTAATGGAACCATCCCTCAGGCACTCATGCTGATGAACAGCGATCTGACCGACAAAGCGGTCAGCGTCGAACGGGGAAGTTTTCTGTTCGAAACGTTGAGTGCACCTGGAAAAGACGGGACAAAGATTGATGACCTCTATCTTGCCTGTCTGTCGCGTCATCCGACTCGCGGGGAGCTTGCAAAGATCCAGCGAATGATCGGAAGTTACCCCCCCGCAAACAGACTGGCTGCGTACCAGGACCTGATGTGGGCTCTCTTGAACTCAAACGAATTTGTATTCATCCATTAAGGAAACCTGTCTCATGGCCATTTGGAATAACTACGGAATGAATCGGCGGCACTTCCTGCAGCACATGGCAACAGCAGCAGCTACTGTGCCGGCAATGAGCTTCCTCTCACACGTTCAGGCAAACGCTGCAACGCTGAAGAGCAATCAGAAATCGTGCATCCTGATGTGGATGGGCGGTGGACCACCAACCATCGATATCTGGGATCTGAAGCCTGGTTCAAAGAACGGTGGTGAACTGCAACCCATCGACACCGCAGCTTCGGGGGTTCAGATTTCGGAGGGCCTTCCAGAAACGGCGAAGGTTTTCAATGACCTTTCCATCGTTCGTTCGATGAGCACCCGTGAAGCGGACCACAACCGCGGACGGTACTACATGCAGACCAGTTATGTTCCAAACCCAACGGTGGTTCATCCGACTTTCGGCTCCGTGGTGAGCTATGAGATCGGGCGGAAGCGAACAGCGTTGCAGATTCCTGCATTCGTATCGATCGATGGAGGTGCCGGTCAGGCGGGTTTCCTCGGCATGGCGCACGCACCGTTCGCTGTCGACAATACGGGTCGCATTCGTAATGCACCAACGGATGAAAACAAGTTGCGGCTTCCGGCTCGCCTCACCATGCTGAATGAGATCGAGAACAGCTTCATCTCGTCAAAACGTGGTGAGCTTCCGGAAGCACATCGCGATGTCTACGAAAATGCAAAGAACCTGATGACCTCCAGTCAGATGGCCGCATTCAGTGTCGATCGGGCTGAGCCAACTATTGGACTGGAATCCGAACCGGACCAACTTCGAGACGCCTATGGTCGAAACCCATTCGGTCAGGGTCTGCTGATGGCACGCCGTCTGGTCCAGACCGGTGTCCCTTTTGTGGAAGTGAACATGGGCGGATGGGACCTCCACCAGGATGTTTTCAATACGCTTCGAACAGGTCGACTTCCAGTGCTTGACAAAGGGATATCGGCCCTTGTCACCGACCTGAAACAGCGAGGGATGCTTGACGACACCGTGATCGTCTGGATGGGCGAATTTGGACGTACGCCAAGGATCAATCAGAATGTGGGCCGTGACCACTGGGCTGCATGCTGGTCTGTAATGATGGGTGGCGGTGGTTTGAAGAATGGTCAGGCGATTGGCGCGACCGACAAAGACGGTCTCCAGATTGCAGACGGAAGCAAGAGCTACCTTCCAGGCGATATCTGGGCGACCGTTGCCTATGCCATGGGAATTCCAGTGAACACCGTTCACACTTCAAAGCGTGGACGACCGATGAAACTGGCCAACGGTGGAACTCCGATTCAGGAGCTCATCGGTTAGCGAAATCCGGCGGCCGGAAATGAGTCAGGTCGTTCCGAAACTCCACGGAGACTTGTCTGTCCCGGAACTAAGTGATCAGGCGACTTGTTAGCCCGAATGCATTGCTGGCCTGATGTCCTCTCGGCATCAGGCCGGTTTCTGGCTGGAAGTGATTGATCGATAGCGAACGAGCAAGAACGTTCATA
>JAGQQE010000152.1 GCA_020426345.1 Planctomycetaceae bacterium | reverse complement strand
GAATGCCGTCTCCGCGTACAGCAACGGCGCATTCACATCCCCGACAGACCTTGTTCCCAGCAGAGAAACGAACGGCCCCGAATCCGGTAACCCTTTCGCATGCTGTTCGTCAACGGCCTGTACCACCTGCTGAGCAAACGAATTGAGTCGATCTCGCGCGTCAGGGATCGTCCTGTTTGTGGCTTCCAGCAATGCCTTGAGTTTCCCACTGTTCATGGGCACTTCGAGATGCATCGCCGACTGTGTCACCGCGAGATCACCATCACTGTTCTCGGTCAGCTGAAACCCGGCTCCATTCTGACCAATGATGCTGGTGCCGCCGCCGGCAATGACGTATTCCTTTCCGGATTCGTTGGTGGCAAGATCAACTTCCATCCATTGGGCCAGCTCCCCCATCAGACGATCACGCTGGTCAACCAGATCGTTGGGTTCCTTCTGTTGACCGCGTGCGATAAAGATCTGCTGATTGATGTCGGCAATATGCGTGATCAGACGATTCACTTCGGCGAGCCCGTCTTCCAGCGCTGCGTGCGTATCGCCGTCGAGTTCAAGAAGTGCCTGATCCAGGTGAGCAAATCCGTTGGTCAGCTCCTGCGCGGAAGAGAGCATTTCGGCCCGAACGGACATATCCTGAGGTGCGTTGGCGACCTTCTCCAGTCGATTGAAGAACTCGGAAATGTTCGCATGGATCGAAGTTTCGCTCGGCGTCAGGATTGATTCGATCTGCGTAGCCACATCCAGCGATTGCTGACTGTAGCCGGACAAAGAATTGTTCCGCAGCAAAGCTGTCTCGACGGAATCGTTCTTCATCCGGGTGATTCTGGCAACACGAACCCCGACATCATTAACAAGCTCCGGCCGCTGCCGGTGATATCCGGGGGTTGAAGCATTAGCAACGTTGTTGCCAAGAATTTCAAGGGACTGCTGGTGCGCTCGCAGTGCCGTCAGCCCGATACTAAAGGAATTCATTTTCTCAACCCTTCTTACGATCGGGTTCTGAATTGAATGCCATCCGATGGCATCGACCGCACACCGTTTGCCGTGTAGCGACTGGTCGCCTGATCCCCAAGCACTTCATTCAATAACACAGCATTGATCACGTGAGTTTCATTCATAATCCAGGACACGACCGCCCCCAGATGCTGGAGTTGCGTGAGTACCCGGCGCAGGCGTCGCTGGCAGGTCACGAGTGCAGTAGCGGTTTCGGTATCACTCACTGCCACCAGGTTGGAGAGATTAACTTCACCGATTGACAGGCCGGACCGATACCCGATGTGCATCAGGATTGCCGCACGGCGTTCCGCCAGAGTTTCTGAGACTGTTGCAGCCTGATCCAGACGCTGACGAAACACTCGCTGACTTTCCGGAGACACAATCATCTGAGGCATGTCCTGTATGACTTTGGAAAACGCGCGCATGGCTGCTTCTTCCGAATCCAGATGGCTGATCAGCGACTGCACATCCCGAAGCTGCAGTCGAGGTGTGACTCGCCCGGATTGGTCGACTGCCGCAGTCTGAGTTGCATTTGCCCCCATTGACTTTTCCCCAAACATGGACATGGCTGCTTATCGATTCGAAGTCTGATAGGCCGCAATGGCCGCACTGACAGAGTTCCCGGACCGAACGAGCTCTGCGTCGTCAGCCCCCGCCTGTCCGATCCCCGCTGATGTCAGAAATCGGGACAGACCGATGCCCCCGGCATCAGCCATATGTTGTCCCATCATCATGTCAAACATCCCCCCAAACGTATCACTCTTGTCACCGGCAAAGAGTCCTTCGCCGGACTGAGTCTGTCTCATCTCTTTCAGCATCATGGAAATAAAGACTGACTCAAAACCAGTAGCTGCCTTTTCCGCCTGCAGGTTCTTCTGATGGTTTTTGAGTTCCTGTAATCCCTGCCCCACAGAACGAAGTACCGATGCCCCCATCGAAAGTGCATTGGGTAGTGCAGTCAATGCCATTCCAGGAATTGCCGGATTCATTGCGCGAGTCCTTTCGCCAAATTGGTCTATCGAGTGCTTTTTGTCCGACTTGATTAATTCAGTATTACTTCTGCATGCAATGCGCCAGCTTTTCTCAGCATTTGCAGAATTGCGCTCAGATCACGGGGGGTTGCCCCCAGCGCGTTGAGGGAAGTTGCCAGGTCTCCAACAGTCGCTGATTCTTCCAGCACTGTGATGTTGCCACTCTGTTCGGTCACATCAACATTAGTTTGCGGCACAACTGTCGTCTCACCGTTCGATAGAGGATTGGGTTGTGATACCTGGGGGTTTTCGACCGTGCGGACGTACAGATTTCCGTGCGTGATAGCCACCCGCGAAATACGGACATCATCGCCAATGATGACCGTTCCGGTCTTCTCGTTGATCACGACGACCGCCACGGCATCAGGCACAACGGTCAGTTCCTGAACAAGAGCGATAAATTCATAGGGTGTGCTGACATACTCTGCCGGGAACCGAACAAAAACAGTCGCCGGATTAGCGACCGTCGCACAGTTTTGGCAAAGCGCATTGACTTCCCGCGCAATTCGAACAGCTGTTTCGTAGTGCGGCATGTTCAACAGCAGTTCGAACCCACCGTTCCTGAAGATCTCAGTCGGTGTTTCAGCGACAACCATCGCGCCGCCTGCGATATGCCCGGAAGTCGGGTGGTTCTTGACGACTGTCGCTGCTTCGCCACCAAAGTTACCGCCATCAATCGAGATCGCACCCTGCGCGATGGCATACACAACCCCGTCCACTCCTGTGAGTGTTGTTTGTACCAGCGTTCCCCCGGCAAGACTTTTTGCGTCATCGTAGGCCGACACATAAATATCAAGCTTCTGCCCCGCACGAACGTGAGGTGGCAGGTTTGCCGTCACGATTACCGTGGACATATTGTTGGTCTTTTCCTGCGAACGCTGCACCTGCTCACGATCCAGTGGTGACGCGCGAAGGCCAAGTTGCTGCATCATATTTAAGGCATTGAACTTGGTGGTCGGGCTTGATCCCCCTGTCCCGGCCAATCCAACAACCAGTCCCTGCCCCGTCAGCTTGTTCTCAAACTCTCCTGCAATCGTTGTAATTTCCTTGATGCGAACCGGAGGAGCGGCGGCACTGGCAGGTGACCTGCCTGCAGCGATCAGCACCAACAACACCGTCGATAACATGGCGGCCAGTCGTTCGCTGGTCGTTCGTTCGCTGGTCACACTTCGCATAACTGGCCTCTTTCTGAATAGCGATCGAAGAAGATAAGGAACTCTGTATGGCACAATTCCGTGTATCTCAGAAGGGCCAGACTTTGTTGATGGTTCGGCTCATCCATCCCTGTTTCGTAAAACGCTTCGACACTCCCTCGCCCGTATAGATCGTCTGGAAGTCGGCGATGTACTGAGAATTGATCTTGTTGTCGGGGCCGATGTCGATTGCTCGAACAATTCCTGAAACGTTCAGTGTTCGTTGCTCCCCGGAAATCGTCATACAGCGTTTTCCGGCGACCACAAGATTTCCGTTGGGCAGTACGTCAACGACGGTCACAGTGATGTGATCCACAAAGCGCCGCGAATCGTTGTATGTGGCTCTGCCGGTGAATCCACGCCCTGTTTCTCCGGTCGCATCCAGTGATGCTGATGCCCCCTGTTCACCGAAACCCCCACCGGAGGCAGAGGCGAGATCGAACGCAGCGTCTGTCGTTCCGGTCTTGTTTAAGGCGGTATCTTCTTTGTTGCCAATCTGAGTCGATTCGCTGATCATCACCGTCAATAAGTCACCCACAGCTCGTGCCCGCGAATCCTGAAACATGTGTGCACGTTGCTGATTGCGACGAGTCCAGTGAGAATCCGCCTGAGATCCTGAGTGAACAGACACCATTACAATGCCCACAATGACGGCCACGGACAGCCGATGGCGATTGACACAAAACATATTCTGCTCCTTAGTGAACGAGGACTGTGCCATCGGGCTGGATGCGGCCGGAGATAATCTTTCTGGACTCCGGATTTCGGAGCTGGATCACGTCGCCCGCCAAACCATCCTGCAGAGCTTCGGCCGCACGGATGTGGATTTCGATCCCGTGAAATCGGACCATTGCGGGCACCATATCCCGACGACGAATCCGTATCGTGTTTTGCCGTGGCGCCTCAGCGACCGGCCGATCGCCGATATCTGAAAGTGATACGAAACTGCCAGCCTTCAGATCAGCTTTGATGACTCGCCCGTGAATCGCCTCCGGGTCCACTTCATCAACTTCTCTGTTCATAAATCGAAATTCTGTCTGAATGGCGCCGGGAACGATGGGTTCGTTTCGGCTCAGCGAAACGCGGGTCACTGCAATCTGATAGCGTCTGAGAACCTCGAACCGCGCGGAACGTGCGATCAGCATTTCGTCACCCTGCCACAGCTTGACCGTCATCGACTTGGGACCAGGACTCAGCGCAACGGGTCTGCTCACTTCGACACGCAGGTCCGTCCTGTCACGAATATTGGCGGGCAGCATTCGGATAAACGGACTTGAAAGACTGACTTTCAGATCCTGCGGATCCACATTCATGGCTGTTGCCAGAGTTTGCAGGGCAGCCTCTTCAATGTCTGCATCGGACGTTACCTTCGGTGGTTGATAGCGGACGACGGATTCGACCGGGCCGCGCATCTGAATGCTGCGGACACTGAACCCGTGTAACGTCAGGCGAATTCGTACATACTCAGCATTGACAACGGATTCAGACTCCTGATCCATGTCCGCCGGGTCGAATTCAAACAGTTCAAGGTTTTCAGCATCTTCCCTGTCTGCCACGGACACTGTGTTGACGGTTGCAATGTCCTTTAGAAGAACCACCGTCGCAGTGACTGATGCGTTCGCCTTCATTGTGACTACGATGGAATCCGCGTTCAGAAAGTCACTGAAGCCAAGCTGAAAAATGATCACGAGCGCAACAGCAAAGGCCTGCACGCGGCTCAGTGCAAAACAAGCGATGCTGTCGGCCGAATGCCGGCAAACCAGGACGCCTTCCATGGCGAAAACTCCGTTACTCTAAATGATTGCTGCTACCTGAGAATCTGGACGGAGGTCGAAAGCATTTCGTCACCCGCCCGGATGGCCCTCGAATTGATCTCGTAAGCACGCTGCGCGCTGATCAGGGAAATCAACTCGGTCACCACTTCCACATTCGACGATTCAAGAGACGCCTGTCGAATCATTCCGTAGCCGGGTTGTCCGGCAATCCCCTGTGTGGCCGCTCCTGAAGCAACCGTCTCTGCAAACAGATTACTGCCTTCGCTCGACAACCCTGCCGGGTTCAGAAACGAATACAGCTGTACCTGACCCAGGTTGACAGGAATCGCACTGCTGCCTGACTGTACGCCCTGAACCTGACCATCCACGCTGATAGTGATGCGAGAGATATCCAGCCCCTGATTGATGGTGACTGGTGGATCAAGCAGATAACCATCCGCATTCACCAGTTGTCCAGCATTGTCGATGCGAAGGTTTCCAGCACGAGAATACCGAAGTTCGCCACTGGGCATTCGAAACTGAAAGAACCCATCACCTTCGATCGCTACGTCCAGGGGATTACCGGTATGTTCAATGGTCCCCTGAACAAAGTGTTTGTTCGTTGCCACCACGCGCACTCCGTTACCGATCTGCAGCCCTGTCGGAGACACCTGTCCCTGCGAAACTGCCGTGCCGGGCTGGCGATAGGTGGTGTAAATCAGATCCGCGAAATCCATCGCGCTTCGTCGGAACCCAGTCGTGTTGACGTTCGCCAGATTGTTGGCCGTGTTGTCAATGCGCATCTCCTGCGCTTTCATGCCAGTTGCGCTGGTATACAGAGCTCTAAGCATTTTTTGCCCCTCGTATTGTTCAGAATCGCCGCACTACAAACTTGAATGTGATGGTATTACCGGAGGCCAATTCTTTTCTGAATGGCTTCTGCAATGCTGTTCATGGCTCTTTGAGCGGCCTCGTACTGACGTGTCGTGGCGATCATATTGACCATTTCCTCGACCGTTGAGGCATTCGACAGTTCCAATGATCCCTGAAGCAGAGTAGCCGTGGATGGCTGCTGCCCTGCTGTCGGCGGCGCTTCGAACAAAGACGCGCCTCGACTTGTCAGCTGATCGACGTTATCGAACCGAACCAGGTTGAATTGACCAAACTCAACGCCGTCGGCCATGAGTCGACCATCGCTTGTAATGCGGACACGTTCAGTGTTCGCATCCGCTGGCAGGACAATGGGCCCGGCAACTCCCATGACAGGAAGTCGATCAATCGTCACAAGTTCCCGATCGGGAGTGACATGAAAGGAGCCGTTTCGCGTGTAAAGCGGTCCGAACGGACCATCCACGGTGAAGAAACCATCACCTTCAATCGCCACATCCATCGGACGATCGGTCTGCGAAAGATGTCCAAACTCGAAACTGTACTCCACAGGTCTTGCTACTGTTCCCAGGTTGACAGACTTAAGCAGATCTCGTTGTGAGTTCATCTGCAGCATGGTGTCAAAACTGCTTTGCGGGATGATCCGCCTGCGAAAACCGGGGACCTGGACGTTTGCCAGATTCTCCGCCGTCGCAACATGGCGCATGTCAGCAACCTGCATCGCAGTTGCCGCACTGTAAAGCCCGGAAATCATGTTTATCCCCCATTACTGCAGCGCCCCCGATGCAGTTACCATTCGCCTTGTACTGAATGTGTCGATTATGTCGAATCGGCTGAATCCGGCGCTTCACGCAATGCAGATGCGGGCTCAGGTGGGTAACTCCTGTGGGGGTGTTCATGGAGGGGCAGACGACGGATACGGAAACTCCATACCACGGGCAGGCTTAACCAGCGATCCCTGCCGGTTCACGCGGCAGCATTTCGATACACCCCTGCGGCTGCTGTCGGCTTGCCAAATGAAACGAGACCGGCTGCTCAGCGACGGTTGGTACTTCCCGAGAGCTGTCGGTAGGCGGCCAGCAGGCTGAAAGTAACAGCCCCCAGAACAAAGAGCAGCAGCAGGATGCTTCCAATGTCTTTAAAGACTTGTGTCCTCTGATTGCGTTCGACCCGCGTGCGATAAGCGATGGAACCAAACTCCAGTTCTTCCTCGCTGGGAAAGAACACTGCATCCGCTGGATCCTGCCCATCGTTCAATTCAAGTGGGGCGAAGACATTGATGGCTCCCTGCGACTCCTCTGCCTCCGGGTCATAATCAGAGCTATCCCGATCTTTGACTGTCGGCGGCACCAGCATCCCATCGGGGACGGGTTCGTCAAAGGCGAGACGTGTAATGACCCACTGCAGCCGCGGCCGGTTGTCATTCAGACCTTCCGTCGTACGAGAAACGAATCCGGCTTTCGGAAACCAGATTCCTTCCTCAGTCCGCTGAAACTCCGTAGCTTCCCATGTCTGTAGAAATGCGAGACTTGTCATCGAAGAGACATCCTGAATCACAAATCTCCGAGGCAGATACTGAATCTGTGGATCACAGTACCACGTTTGCCCGAACGATGGTGCGATATTGTCAGACGCATGCAGCGAATCCGTCAGCACAATGCACTGATGCTCGCCGATCGCTTCCCTTCCCGCAAAACGGAGCCCAGGCAGTTGTTCCAGTCGTTCGGAAATCCATTGTGAACCGGGAGACCACCAAAGCCCGCGCAATGCCGCTGTACGACACAACGCCTGCAGGGGGTGATCCATAAACTGATGCAGCGCGGGTGTTGCAGGCTGCAGAAGTGATCCTCGGTTGATCACGCTGAAACGATCGGGGAAGTCGGTGTCCGTTGAAGCCTGCCAATACTGAAAGTCTGAAACGGCCGCACAGACTCGATAGATCGTCTTTCCGGATTCTCGCTGTTCATAGCGGATGGCCAAAGAGAACTGATCCTGATACCAAAACGTGGACAACTGGCCCCAGCTTTGATCGGACAGTTCGAAGTCCGGCGATAATGAACGGGCTTTCGCAATGTCGTCGTCCATGGCCGTGCATGAATCGACCAGTACGCTCTCAAACTGTCGCCGCCATGTCATTAGGCCTTTGGCAACCTCGGCGACCTCCGGATCAACGGAAACCTGGCCGAACGTCCTTTCGTTCAGGCTGCCCGAAAGTTCAGCCAGAACAATCAACGCAAGAGCAAGTGGGTAAGAGTCGAACGCTCGCGCCATTAACAGATTCCTGCAATAGCGCGACGTTCAAGCATTTGGACGATCACGCCGCATGGCTGGGATGAAGACTGATTCTCGCATTCAAACGATTAAAAATCACGAGATACAGACACATCGCTACCAAAATGACACCAAATCCCCCCAGCCAGACATACCGTGGCCCGAAGCGTTCGAAGACGAAACCACCGATCGGTGGTCCCAGAGCCAGCGACAATGCGTGGGACATGGAAAACACTCCCATGTACCGGGCTCTTAACGAAGACGGTGCCAGATCAGTGACAATAGCCTGCTTGATGGGAGCCTGAATAATTTCGCCGAATGTCCAGAGAATAATCGTCGTGATGAACATTGACCGGCTTACGGCAAATGCCGTAAGTCCGAATCCGGCAGCCAGAAAGACTTCTCCCAGTAGTATCATCGCTACTCGGTTGCGACGGTTCAGCATGTGAGTCACTGGCATCTGCAAGGCCACAATCAGGATGCCGTTGACGCAAATCATTGAGCCGAATTCAAATTCGGAATACCCCAGCGAAAGCAGGTGAATGGGCAATGAGGAAAACGCCTGCATGAAGACCATGCCGGTCAGCAGATTGCCAAGGCAATACAACAGGAAGACACCATCGGTGCCGATGGCCAGCGCCGCACGACCAAACGAAATGAACCCATCAGGTTCCTGCGTGATCTGCGTTCCGGACGACGGTGAAGCTGGCTCCGGACGGGGCAAATCGAAATCAGGATCTTCGCGATCCGTCGGAAGCGCCAGATCGGATTCTGCTGATAGTTCTTCCATCGATGGCATGAGAGAAGGCACCGCTGTTTCCGACGGTGTGTCCCTCTCCTCCGGTTGAGCCTGTCGCCGGGGAAGGGTCTCCTGAATAAACAAAGCGACGACGATCCCAAAAGCAGCAGTGGTCACAGCGTCGCCCCAAAACAGCCACTGAAACGACTTTGAGGCCAGCCAGCCGCCAACGGGCGGAGCGATGGCAAAGCCCAGATTCACGGCGATGTACATTAACCCAAAGGCATGCGAACGCTGTAGAGGTGTCGTCACGTCCCCCACCATGGCAAATGCAGCCGGACGATACATCTCAATAATCAGTGCAAACAGGAACAGACATCCCATAAACTGACCACCTGTCCTGGCAAAACTCATGGCCACCAGCAGGGTTGCGCCGCCAAACAACGCAAGAAGCAATGTCCTTCGACGACCGAATGCGTCTGCCAGCTGACCGCCCAGGAGTGAGGAAACGATGGACCCCAATCCGAAAACACCAATGCATCGAGTCGCAAAGACCGGGCCAAGGTTCAGATGCTCACTCACGTAAATCGTTAGAAACACCATGACAAAGGAGCCCGCTCGGTTCAGGAATGATCCAAAACAGAGCATATGGACCAGCGCAGGCAGACTCATATAGTCGGCAAGAATTGTTCGGGCGGTGGTCCGGGCAGAACCGGCAAGTCGTCGCGCAGGCATTGTTGTGGTCATGGCTGGTGTTCATTCGCAGTATCGAGGAAGAACATTAACCGACACCGACGGACACGAAAGGGCTCACACAACTTTGTTATTCTCAGAAATCCGGGTTTGAAGGGGAAAAACTGTGACAGCCACTGACGCTCAGCGTGTCCCACAATCGTAGCAGAGTCCGCCATACAGTCAGACTCTTTTGATCAGTCATCTGAAATCACCCCATCCGCCCGTATGTCACGAATGTTAAAGAAGTATTGAAGTATTCATGAATAGTTCGGACAGCGCTGCATCACCGGGTGTTCCGGCTGCCAGCCAGCATGCGGCCGGAACGGCTGTCAGCGACCACAGTACCGCACAGCAGACCATGTGGTCCGAATTATCACTGGTCGGCGTGGCTTTCATCTGGGGTATCAATATCCCGATCATGAAGAATGGTCTGGATCAGATGAACTGGTATGGATTAAACGCCATACGACTGGTGTTCTCTGCCAGCGTTCTTGCATTACTGGGATGGCGTGAATTTCGCGGTGGTACGCGGCCAGCGAAGACGTTGAAGAAATCGCACGTTTTCGCCTACGCAGTCATTGTCTCCGGGCTTTATCAATTCCTGTTTCTGCTGGGAATCTCCCGCACGACATCCGCAAATACATCTTTGATTATTTCCACGATTCCGATGTGGACCGCACTGGCCGCCCGCGTGTTTCTGAAAGAGAAGCTGCGGCCGCTGGCCTGGTTTGCACTGACAATTGCTTTTGTGGGAACCGTAGTCGTCGCATTGCAGAAGACGGGCGGCGACCAGCACCAGCAGAGTCTGATCGGGAACCTCTGCATCATCGGTGCAGCGCTCGGGTGGTCGGCAGGCACCGTCATCAGTCGACCATTGCTCAAGTCAATATCACCGATGCAGCTTTCGGCCTGGTCCGCGACAATTGCACTACCATTTCATCTTGCCGTTGCGGCCCCGTGGCTATCGCAGAGCGTTCAGCGGGCAGCCAAACCGGAACTTCTGGCGATACTGCTTTACTCCGGCGTTTTTTCCACTGGTCTGGCACTTCCAATGTGGAGTTTTGGTGTACGCCATTCCGGTGCCGCGCGGGCTTCGGCGTTCCAGAACCTTGTGCCTCTGATCGCCATTGCTTCTGCCTGGCTGATCCGGGGTGAATCTGTCGGCTGGGCTCAACTGGCGGGTGGCGGAATGATCATCGGGGGACTTGTGTTGATCCGTATGGTACGGTGATCACCGAGACAATCCTGATCACTGGAAAATGGGAACGACAAATGCCCGTGTTCGATTATCGATTCTTCGTGAATGCTCCTGTCGCTGAAGTAGCGGCGTTCCACTTTGAACCCGGCATCCTGAAGACTTTGACACCGCCGCTCATGGTGATGCAAATCCATTCGAGTGAACCGATTGACGAAGGGTCTGTCGCACGTTTCACGATGTGGATGGGGCCAATTCCTGTCCCCTGGACGGCCATTCATTCCAACGTCAGTTCCGCAGGTTTCACAGATACACAGCAATCCGGACCAATGAAGTCCTGGGTCCATACACATCGTTTTCGGGCGATTGCAGACGATGTCACCGAGGTCCACGAACATATCGAATACGAACATTTCCGCGGATTTCGGGGCCTTTGGTCACGACTGCTGTTCAATGTCGCTGGGTTGAAGTTGTTGTTCATGATACGGCGGCAGATCACAAGAAGTCAGATTCGGATGCGATTGAACACCCCCGGGAGTACGGATCCCTCAAATGGCGACTGAATCTCGATTCAGGGGAGATCCATTCCCTGCGGAGGCGTTGGCAGGGTTTCCGGGAAATCATCAGATTGAGGGAAGGCTTCAAGTTGACGACGGACCACTTTCTTGCGAATAATCGTTCCAATCGGCGACGAGTAATGGCGATGCCCCTTATTCGCTGCACCCCTCCAACGCTGAGTGGGTTTGCTGGAAGCGATTGAATAACGTCCGCCGATCTGTTTTTTTTGCTGACTCAGTCGATTGATTTTTCTGATTCACGTGTATGCTGGGAAACATGGATTTGTGACATCCCAACAGCCAGTGAATGGGTCGGAAGGATCGTCTTTTACGAGATTGAGCAGCAAGTATTCCCAAGTTCAGGGGCCTGCGTGTGTCTCAACAGGGAGGCACAGACACTCGATCATTTTTCCGGAGCAATGCTCCCTCCAGCGTCATTGATTTTGTTGGATTATCAGCACTGTTGAATTTCTGATCGGATGTTCGCCGGACGGCGTCGTTATTTCAGTGTCAACACGTGACATCCACAGTCAAGTTGGGGTTAACAAAACGAAGGGGACTCGCGTGTATCGTCTGGATGCCGGATTGAAGGCGATCATCGAAAAAGCGAAGGAACGTGGCTTTGTAACCATTCAGCAAGCGCATGAATGGTTGCCGGATGAGGGAGGCGACCCGCAAATGGTCGATAACCTGATCATGGCGATTGACGAATTTGGGCTGGACTTTATCGAAGACCCTGACATTCCGCTGGAGCCGGAACCCGTCGAAGAGGAAATTCGACAGGAACAGGTTGATCGCGCTGCACGGGCCCTGCTGGGACCAGAAACGTCAGCACTGTCTTCCCGCGACCCAATCCGCATGTACCTGAGCCAGATGGGAAATATCCCGCTGCTGACTCGGGATCGTGAAATCTTTCTGGCCAAACAGATTGAAATTACCCGCAAACGCATGCGACGGCATGTGCTGGAATCTGACTTTGCCCTGGGAATTGCTGTCGATACGATTGAAAAGGTTCGCCGCAGCGAACTGCCATTCGAGCGAACACTGCGAACTTCCGAAACGGAGAACGTACGGAAGGAGCAGATCGAAGGTCGAATGGAACTAAATCTGCGAACACTTCGTCACCTGATGGAGCAATCGAAGATTGACTTCTTCGCCTGGCGAGGCATGGAAGATGGTCAGGATAAGAATGCTCTGGCAGAAGTGATTCGCCTTCGCCGACGAAAGATGTGCACTCTCTGCGAAGAACTCAGCGTACGAACTCATCGCCTGCAGCCAGTCATGAAACGTATGCTGCAAATCGGAGAGCGTATTGAGCAGCTACAGGATGAGATTGCCTGCCTTCGAGGAATGAAGACCGCCGACTCTGAACGAATTTCTCTGGAACGTGAACTCGAAGAATACGTTCAGCTGCTTCAGGAAACTCCCGATCAGTTTCTGCGACGCTGTGGTGAAATCCGCAAGCGGATGGATGGATGGACAGATGCCAAGCAGAAGTTGTCCGGCGGTAACCTTCGACTCGTGGTTTCGATCGCAAAGAAATACCGCAACCGTGGTTTGAGCTTTCTGGATTTGATCCAGGAAGGCAACGCCGGATTGATGCGCGGGGTAGAAAAGTACGAGTACCGACGTGGCTACAAGTTCTCAACCTATGCCACATGGTGGATTCGTCAGGCAATCACGCGAGCAGTTGCAGACCATGCTCGCACGATCCGCATCCCGGTTCATATGTTCCAGAGCATCTCAATGCTGAAGGCCAAGGCAGAAGAAATTCGCCAGAACACCGGCCGTGAACCCAGCAACGAAGAACTGGCCGAAGCCGTCGGGATGAGCATCGAAGAAACCGAACGGATCATGAAGACCTGGAAGCACCCCATCAGCCTGGATACGCCGGTTGGTGAAAGTGAAGACAGCAGCTTCGGTGAATTCCTCGAAGACAGCCACGAAAGCAGCCCGGCCGAATCTGCGGCCAAGCAAATGCTTCGAGATAAGATTGACCACGTCCTGAAGAGTCTGACTTACCGCGAACGTGAAATCATCAAACTTCGCTATGGCCTGGGAGATGGTTACAGCTACACGCTGGAAGAAACAGGACGAATCTTCAAGGTAACCCGCGAACGAATCCGTCAAATCGAAAGTAAAGCGTTGAAGAAACTTCAACACCATACGCGGGCGATTCATCTGAAAGGCTTTGTAGACATCGCCGATGATGCGTTGCCGATTCACGATGAAGCCAATCCAATGGTGGATATCGACGTCGATATCGAAAATCTCGAATTGACGTGATCCCCCGGGGATCCAAAGCCGCAATTCTCAACAGGCTCCGAAAGGCACTCTGCCCTTCGGAGCCTGTTTTGCTTGCGTCCCGTGAACCAGAGCCAAACATCATCCCGGGAAAGCCTTCGCACCGCCCAAATTACAGGCCACGAAATTCAGCGAACAGTCCGCTGAAAAAAAAACCCGACGTGTCGGCGGGGGATCGTGAAAACGGTCCCCACTGCCACGTCGGGTAAACTCCTGCATGGTTTTTAGCGGGCTGCAGA
>JAGQQE010000151.1 GCA_020426345.1 Planctomycetaceae bacterium | reverse complement strand
AAAGCTGGGAGCTTCGCGTATTTTCAGCTTTGGTGTGGGCTCGTCCCCTAATCGTTATCTGATGGATCGCATGGCCCTTCTGGGGCAGGGCGCCGTGACCTATTTGAGTCTCAATGACAACGCTGTCGATATTATGGATCGTTTTCAGCAAAGGATCAGCCATCCGGCCATGACGGATCTGACCATCGATTTTGGCGACATGGATGTGATAGAAGTCTTTCCAAAACGAATTCCGGACCTGATTGTCGGTCGCCCCATTGTTGTCACAGGACGCTTCAACGGAGAGCCCTCGACAGTGACCGTCGGTGGCCGAATCGACTTGGCGCCCCAGACATTTTCAGTCGATCTTGCTGGTGAAGACCGTTCCGATGAACATCCAGGAATTGCTGCGGTCTGGGCGCGGATGAAGATTGCCGACCTGATGATGGCGGCATCGCAACGTCCACATGAAGCCGTTGAATTCAGGCAGGAGGTTATCCAGACAGCGCTTAATTACAACCTGATGAGCAGTTTCACGGCATTTGTTGCGGTCGATTCGCTTACAGTCACGGAAGGTGACTTTGGTACAACGGTTGCCGTGCCCGTGAACGTTCCGGATGGGGTCAAGTACGAAACCGCAGTGACGAATTGAGCATCAGTCGTTCGCTTCGCTGTCCGTGGAAAAAGAACATGCGAAAAGCAGCCTGAAGCGTCAGCTCAGCAGGCAGTTGAAGAACCACAGGAAAGGGAACCCGAAGCGTTGGCGGGATGACGATCCCTCGCAGGCGTATCGGGTTCTGTCTTCAACCGGTTGTCATCAAAGCAACTCTTCACGAACGACGACTTGCCATCGATTCTTCGCTGAAGCGTCGGGTTTTCAATTGCAACGGGCTGCGATCCCTTGTTCTGCGGAAAGTCAAAGCGATCTGCGAAATCAGAGTCGGAGGAAGAACTCAGGTCGCAATCCACTGGAGTTTTCTGTCAATTGCTGGTGAATTACTCCAGAAACAGCGGCTTCATGTGGCGATCGAAGATGTTTTCTGTCACTTGTTGCCCGACGATTTCTTCGTTGAATTTCAGTAGATCGGTGTATTGACTGCCTGCCCTGGCCGCAATCTTGAACGAGACATGCAGCAACTGCCGCACATGAGCATTGAATTCCGGATGTCCGGGGATGTGACGAAGAACGCTCGCCATCTGGCTGCCACCCCAGCGATTCACTGTTTCTGCTGTGGGGAGTTTAGACTTATCAATGTCGATCACACTGGCATAAGGCGAGCAGAGCTCATCCACGTGTTCGAGCGCGTATGCGTAGATTTCTTTTGCCAGTTCAAGCCCGTCTCCACCGGCTTCGGCAAGTCCGATGAGTTCTTCAAGCCATGTCGTTCCAGCGGTCTTCAAATGTAAGCCTGCACCTGTGGCAGCAAGGCATCGTCGAATGATCGGGTAGATGCTGAACTTATCGCTTCCGCTGTGAACGCTGAGCTTCAGATTCGACGGCAATCCATACTGAGCGACAGCGTGAGCGATAACAGCGAGATCCTCGCTGAATTCCTTTTCGAACTGCACAAGATTTCCGACATAGTCGACCCCTTTGTTGAATCTGCCCGTGAACTTGGGAGCGATCGTCTGCACACGCACTTTTTGGTCCGCCAGTGCCGCCAGGATCACCAGCAGCTCCGATGGAGATTGAGGAGCGTCTGTTTCGTCCATTGAAACTTCGGCTATAAAGTTTTCTTCGCCTTTTGCCGCAGCAATGTGTCGGTAGATGGCACCGGCATCATGAACCGCCTTCAGGTACTTCGCTGCCGTACTTTCAACGTCCTGTCTTGATGTGGTGAAAGGTTGTTCAATTCCCTGAATCGTGACGGTTCCAACCAGTTCCGGGTGCCGATCGACGAATGCACAGACTTCTGATTCTGAAGCGGGGTGACCAATGGAATCGGCAACATCCAGCGTGAAGAAGTCTGAACACGGAAGAAAGCGATCGACTGTTTTCAGATTAATGTGGTCGGCGTCAACGTGCCATGGGCGATTCCATCCCAGAGCGTTGACCGCAGCCTGAGCAGCATCGAACACACACTGTGGTTCAGATCCAACGAACGTATGTTCACGATTGGATTTATTCCAGACAGGTACGACTTCGATGCCCTTATCGGCCAGCATTTGAAAAGCCCGCAATTGGGCGCCGGCCTGATGGGCAAATCGATCACCGACACCAAATGAAAACCGTCCGATCTCCAACATGCCTTCTCCGATCGCTGAAAGGCGATTATCCCCGGTAAAACCCCGGAGAATGAACCATGAATCAAAAGAAAAGGCCCGGCTTTCAAAAGCCGGGCCTCAGTGTTCTCTTGTTCTTTTTCAGAACCCTAAAGTGCGCAAGAGAGGACTTGAACCTCCACGGGTGTTACCCCACTAGCTCCTGAAGCTAGCGCGTCTGCCGATTTCGCCACTTGCGCGAACAGCACTTTATCAACCTGTCAGGCCATGAACCGACGCCGACAAGGTCGCCACGCAGTCTAGAAAAGATCCTTGCTGTGGGCAACCAAGAGGTTCGGGAAAATCGCTGAACTGCGTCGAGTAGTTCGACCGTTGCCTGTGTGTCTCATCACTGAAAACGAACAGATCGGACGGAATGCGGTCTATTCCACGTTGGTCTTCGGAGTGGCTTTGCTGGTTGACATGCTTTCCTGAAGCATGGTGGAAAGCTGGAGAGTCTGCTGCATCTGTAGCGGAGGCAGTGATTCTCCCTGACTGATTTCGGCCCGAACCGTGTACGTCCCGGGAGGCGGGGGCTGCCTGAATCCAAAGAAGAGTTCACTCGATTCTCCCGGCAGCAGCCATTTTCCGTAGCCCGCTTCGGTCACCAATCCACGGCCAAATCCATCAACCAGCGAAAGTCGCCCTTCAAGCGGCACATGCCGCAGGCCACGGTTCGTGACGGGGATGGCGAAACCTGCGGAGGCTGGCGTGGCTTTCCAGACTAGCTCACCGGGAGAAATTTGTGGCTGTGATTTGCTGTCGGTCAGGACGCAAACGGGCACTCGGTGCGATCCGATCGCTTCACCGATTTCGGGACGAACCGTAATCTCAGCAAAAGCGTAGCTGTGTTCATCGAAAGACGAGCCACCTTCGAGCATGACCAGCACTTTACGCGTGCGATTTGGTTCCAGTTGAAAAGTTGAGGGCTTGATTCGCAATGATTCATGCAGGAAGCCCTGCATCGGGATGGCCTGAGATTCAACAATGACTCGTTGCAGACTTTGATTGGTGATGCTCAAAGACGATATCCGGTTACCACCTCTCTGCAGTGAGAGTTCGACGCTGGCCGGTTCTACGGAAATGTCCCGGGCAACGCGAACAATGGCCGCGTCCTGAGCGGGAAATTGCCCATCATGAATTGTGACAGGAAACTGCACTGTCCGAATGGTCCTGCCCTGGTGTGTCAGTCTGGCGCTCAGACTGTAGTCGCCGGAGAAGACGGGATGTGGCAGAAATTCTTCGAGTCGCAATCGAGCCCCCGGAAGGATGCGGCAGTTGAAGCGTTCGGGGGGATCCTGCCCGGCTCGAACAGGCACAACCAGGCCAAATGGTTTGCCAACAGATTGCTCGCCTCTCGTTAACAGCTGACATTCAACGCCAAACTCCATAGCTGTTTCGGTCGGATTATGAGCAAAGATCCGGGTGAGAGATAGACCCTTCTCCGCTATCAACTGGCCGTCATACAGTTCCAGTGCGGCAACCGAGTCTCCTCTGACTCCAAGAACGTCCACATCTACGCGAAGCAGATACTGTGTTACGAATCGGATGCCAACACGAGCCTTCTCATCCTCAGTGCCAGAAGCGGGTCCGTCCAGCGGAATCTCTTTCGCAAGGATTCCGTACGACAAAAATGGCGCATTGGTGACAGGTACTCGCATCTGGGCAGTGATGACGTGTTTTTCCGATTCGGTTAAGTCAATACTGGATGGACTGAGCAGTTGAATCATTTGCGGCGCCGGAGCGGCGTCATCCGGCATGATGACGCCATTATCCTGCTGCGTCATGGACACGGGTCTGATTTCCAGCCTTGACGCGCGCTTGTTTGATTCCACTTCGAATTCGAAACGAATCAGCTGCCCGCGCCGGGCCTGCAGACGGTGTACAAGAGGCGAGATCAGGAAGGCGGGCTTTACATCTTCCTGAACTCGAACAGCACGCAGCTCCGGGGTTGGCTTGCCATCACGCAGATTTGGTCGCAGCTCAACGTTGTCTTGTGCTATGGTGAGCGTCGCCGTGAACAGAATCGCGCATCGGGTGAAAAATTGAATGCTCGCGCGGATGGAGCTTATGGTTGAATTCATCATGATGCACATCTTTACTGCAACTGAAACGAGTCGCCCCGGACAGGTGATGTGGGGACAGGTGACATGAGTCCGGTCTCATCGACGGCCATGCTGGTCTGTAAACCCGGCTCACAAACTCCGCATGCGGGTGTGTCTCCAACGATGCGCGGTGAAATGAAGATCACGACCTCAGCATCATGTTCAGTTTGTTCAACCGTCTGAAACATTCGGCCGATGCCGGGAATGCTTCCAAGCACAGGAATACGAGCCAGACGATCCACGACCTGACGTTGCACAAGGCCGCCGATCACAATGGTTTCGCCATCCTTCACGTGGACGGTTGTTGAAACTGTTCGGCGGTTGATCAAAGGAAATGGATTGTTGGCAATCTGCGAATTCACATCCGCTGTCCGAATATCTTCACTTACCTCGGCCTTCTCGATACGAACGGTGATATTGTTGCCTCGTATCACAGGCGTAATCTCCAGCTGAATACCCGCTTCAACCTGCTCGATCTCCTGACGAAAGAACTGATTCGCGTTGACAGGTTGCGTACTGAAAAAAGATTGACGAGTAATTGAGATGCTGGCCTGTTCACCATCTCGCGCTGTGACACGCGGAGCTGCCCGGATGGAAAGATAGCCTTCTTCCGCCAGCAGCTTTACAAACGTCGACGTCACGGCAAAGCTGGAAAATGAATCCCCCAGTCCTGTTCCCGAACCGACACCGGAGAATGCCAGGCCCGTCATGCCAATTCGAAACATATCCGAACCATTCAAGGTTACAGCGTGCCCCCAGTCGAGACCTGAACGGAAACCACGTTCTGGTGCGATGACACACACGATTGCTTCGAGTTCGACCTGCGGAATGGGTGTATCCGAATCCTGCAGTCTCTGAAGGATTGGCGAAGCCATTTCTCGTGGTGCCTCAACCACAATCAGGTTTCGTTTTTCAATGACAGTCAGGTACTGACTCTCCCGGTCCGGTACCAGACGGAGGAGTTCTTCGGGCCCAAGGTGAGTGGGCCGGTACTCAAATCGTTCTGCAATCAGTGGGAACAAAGGAGAATCGGGATCAGGGGAGGCCACAATGTATTCGCCTTTGTCGGTCCTTCGATAGACAAGTCCCAGTGGCAGAAGCACTTTTCGAAGGGCAGATTCAAAGGGCTCATCCTCGATGACCGCGGATGCTACGCCATTGACCCGCTCATCGAGGATCAGATCAACATCCGCCTGCTGTGCCAGCGACTGCAGCGCCTGACGCACATCTGTATCTTCAAAGATTTCTGTGACCGTTGTCGAACGGGCCTTATGGGAAACAGTCCGTACGGACCCCTCCGCAATTGAGGCACCCGCTCGTCGCCAGCCGGCATTTGGCACCTGCGATGCAGGAATTTCCGGAAGCGACTTCAGAACTTGTGGATCAACAGTGACAGGACTTTGTCGTTCACTGAATTCTGGTACTGCCTGAAAACTCTCCGGTCGGGGAACAGGCGGCACCGTATCGGGCGTACCTGGAGTCGGCGTAAGCAATTCGTGACTGGCTGGAAATGTTTTCAATCCTGCCTGGGCCGGACCAGCCGCAGGGTTCAATCCCAATGTGTTTTCGGGAGTTTTTTGTGAGGCTGCGAGCGCTTCGAAATACAGTTCGTTGATTGATTTCTTTTTGTGCTCGGGATAAATCCGACAACCGGATGCGATCAGCAGACAGACCAACGCCGTTAACACTCGCCCGATAATCCATGCAACATGGCCGTCTTTTAAACGGTGGTTGCGTCGCTGGTTGTTCGATCGGTGTCGCATTGGAAGGATGGCTATTCGAGTTGTGTCATTCAAAGATGCAGAGTCTTGAGTACGTCGGGATTCTTCGGCGGCGATATTGGCTCCTGCACGATCAGAGTGGTGAGATGGTTCCGACAAGCTGGGCTCGATACTGCCCGGCGGGCAGACTTGCCGGTGTCCGGCTGAGCATGGAAACTGTCAAACCGAAAGACGCTTGCCCATTCCGTGAGCTGCTGACAGACACAGTGGCCTTCTGTCGACCGCGGTCCAATTGGGTGGCGTCGCTGGCCTTGACGACCTGCCAGCCTTTTCGTGAACTGGAATCCAGAAGTCTCACCGACACAGCGGCATCGGAATTCAGCGATTTCCTTCCCGCGGTCACTTCAAATGTGGTCAACTCCCAGACAGCGACAACTCCCCGTTCCTGAGCGTTGATCACGTCCCAGCGAACTTCATCGAATGGGAATTGCTGTGATGTCAGATCGTGTGTCGCCGATTGATGGCCGTCGCGGCTGCGCAGGCCAAATGCCTGTCCGTGGGCTGACTCGCTCCGCGTGCAAAGGAGCAATGCCAACCAAACGGCAGATGCCGTCCCGAAAAGTCGGGACGGCATTCTGGTTTTCGTGTGTGATCGTAATGCGTCCATGCCTCACGTCTTTTTCATTGTTGCTGCAATGTCACTAGTTGGCAGCGATCGTGCCAACGACATCAATCTCGTAGTCACCCTGCAACAATGTTGAATAGGTATCAGTAATAAAGGTTACAGTGAGTCCGAGCGTTGCTTTGCCAGGAGCTGCGGAAGTGGCCTGAACGGATGCGTCCGCGTCAGCACCGGCGTAGTCCGTCGTATCAGTCGCTGTTGAAACGGTCCAGACAGCGGAGCCGGTGCCATCGTTGTCGGAAGAACTGATGGCAAGGTCGAGTCTGGCATCGCGTTTGAAGTTGCTGTTTGTTGTATGGGTAAATGGCGTTGATGTTGTGAGGTTGACCGTCGCTCCCGCACCAGAGTTACACATCACGGCCCAGTGATTGGCAACATCAGCACCTGGGACAAAGACTTGATTGTTATTTGTTGTATCGTGATTCAACTGTCGATCCGCGGGAGCCACAATCGAAAGTGCAGATGGAACTGTGACTGTGAATGTCTGTGTATCAGTCGTTTGACCGACCGCCAGCTGGCAAACAGTTGCGACCAACGCGAAAGAGAAAACCTTTACCAATCCAAAGTTGCTCGTCTTCATGTGTGTTACTCCCCGGATTGACGTGTTTCCACGCCAAGCCACCTGTTGTGTATTCGGAAAACCCCCCGCCTCCGAATAAGTCAAGACCGGCACATTTTCCGCAATCGCTACAAACCGCAATCTTTACGTTGCTGTTCCTGACCGCTCTGATCAGGAGATGTTGTGCTGATGCAACACCCGTTGTTTTTCGTAAACTCTTTGCGTGCATTGGTTTGATGCAGAAGCCAATGGAAACCTATCCCTGAAATTGAGTAGGTCAAATTGCTGATGGGGAAGAACCTGCATTTTTCGCCATTCGCGAAACAGGCAGTGAAGTTGCGGTGCTCCTGGCGACTGGGGGGACCTGTCCGTTGGCGAAGTTTGGCGCGACCTTTGCCATGGAATGCTCCGGACCGTCGATGGGTTCGACGGATGCAGCTTGAGCTTCGTGAATGGCTTTGCCAATGTATCCCCGCCTGGTGCTTCTCCTGATCATCGCGTTCAGTACATTTCATCAGGTGTTGCCGGCACAGCAAAAGCAGCAGTCCCGGCAGTCATTTCGGATGACGGTCCCCGCGAAGATCAGCGTCACAGTCTTCGCTGAACTTCCTTCCCGACAAGGCTCAGAGACCGTGACCAGAAACAGTGAGGATGCCCAGGCAAATGCCGTGACTTCACATCTTCTGCTGACCTCGACAGTCATGACGGCTGTCTGGTTTTCAAGCCAGCCGAACGACAGCGTTTGGAGTTCCACCGGACGCAACAACCCGATCATTGTCCGTTCCGGGAGTCCAGCCTCTATTGAATTGATCGCCGGTGACACGAAGGAAATGGCTGGAAGATTTGCCCGGCTGACAATTGCCCCTCAGTGGTAAGAGGTCCGGCTTTCCTCGGTCTTGTGAGCAGCTCCGAAAGAACCGTGTGCAGGTTACCGAATGCGTTTGCAGGGGACCTCTTCACAGGTTTCCATCTGCCAGCGATCCCCTGCTGGCGCGGCTGGTTCTTCTTTCAGCGGGATGTTCAATGCCAATCGGAACGGTCTGAACGAGAGAATTGCTGGTGAGAAAGCGATTGTTGGCAACTGCGAGGACCGAGTGTTTCTGGTAAGTTCCATGGGATCCAGACGGTCCCTTGCGGCTGTCACTGGTTGAATGACAGCATTCTGTTTCTGTATCCGGGCGAATCATGTCGAACGAAGTAATTCGAGTCGGGGTTGTCATGGGCAGTCGGTCCGACTGGCCGACGATGGCTGCTGCAGCTGAAATCCTTGAACAGTTTTGTATCCGATATGAAGCTCGTGTCGTTTCGGCACATCGCACTCCCCAGTGGATGGCGGAGTATGCCGAATCCGCTCAGCGAAGAGGACTGCATCTGATCATTGCAGGGGCTGGCGGCGCCGCACACTTGCCAGGGATGATAGCCTCACAAACCATCCTGCCGGTTCTTGGCGTTCCGATTCAAAGCAAGGCTTTGAATGGGATGGATTCGTTGCTTTCCATTGTGCAGATGCCTGGTGGAATTCCGGTGGGAACGATGGCGATCGGAACAGCCGGGGCTAAGAACGCAGGACTGCTGGCCGTGCGAATTCTCAGCCTGCACGACGAGCGTATTCGGCAACAGCTGCTCAGTTTTCAGGAGCAGCAGACGGCATCAGTGATGGATGATTCGGTGCTTTCGCTTGATGATCTGAAGTCGTGACGGCCGACAGCGTTGCCCAGTTCGCTTTATGTATCCATTCTGCAGATAGTTTAAGATCATGGTGACAAATTCAAACAAGCATTCCGTTAAACACATTGCCCCAGGCGCGACACTGGGAATGCTGGGTGGTGGCCAGTTGGGCCGAATGTTTGCGATTGCCGCGAGACGCATGGGTTACCGAGTCCTGATGTTCGGAGATCCATCGGACTCTCCTGCAGGTCAGGTGTGCGATCGATCCTGGGACGCTTCGTTTACAGATTTTGAACGACTGAAAGAATTTGCTGAACTGGTGGATGTCGTCAGTTACGAACAGGAAAACATACCAGTCGAAACGGTGGAATTCCTGATGCCCCTGGTACCTGTGCGTCCGGGGGTGGATCTGCTGAAAGCTTCACAGCACCGCATTTCCGAAAAGACCGCATTGCGATCAATAGGGATACCAACCGCAAACTTTGCCCCCATTCGCAGTGAAACCGAGCTGGCTTCCGTCCTGCCGGCGTTCGACGGGCGAGGAATTCTGAAGACAACTCGGATGGGATATGATGGCAAAGGCCAGGTGCGTATTGAGTGCCCGGATGACGCGGCAGAAGCGTGGCAGACGCTGAAGACGGATGAAGCCATTCTGGAGGAGGAGATTCATTTTTCACATGAAATTTCAATCGTTGCCGCACGATTCACCAATGGGGACGTCACCTGTTTTCAGCCGTCAGTGAACCAACACGTCAATCACATCCTTGATGTCTCAGTTAGTCCCTCCGAACTGTTAAATGAATCGACGACAAAGGAAGCTGCCGAGATTGCCAGGGCAGTACTGGAACATTTTGATGCGGTGGGCGTCTTATGTGTGGAGTTCTTTGTGACGGCAGAAGGTCGGCTTCTGGTCAATGAAATTGCTCCCCGTCCGCACAACAGCGGGCACCTGACAATTGATGCCTGTTGTTCATGCCAGTTTGAACAACAGGTACGCGCAATTTGCGGAATGCCTTCGGGGAACGTCTTTCAGGCCCAACCTGCGGCGATGATCAATCTGCTGGGCGATCACCTGATGACGGCAACACCCGATCGCTGGAACTCTCTTCTTCATCGACCGGGAGTTCATGTGCACATGTATGGCAAAGCCGAAACGCGCACAGGTCGCAAGATGGGCCATTTGACCGTCACAGCCGAATCAGCGCAAGCCGCTCGGGAAATGGCCATCTCCGCTCGTCATGTCCTGATGGGCATTCAATAGCGGACCGGGAAACGCAAGTCATTTGCAGGAGATCATTCCTGTGGATTGACGGCATTCGCGATCAAACGCCCGAAGACTCGCACGAAGCCTTCTTCGAGACGAATTCGCATCCGGCCGCCGGAATCTGTTGGCTGAAAATCAATTTCAATTCGGTCGTCACCTTCAGCCATCGTTTCTGTGAAAATCCTTCCCGCGATTGCCCGTCGCTGGCTTCGGCGGCTGTTGCTCCTGCTTCGGGCCGGTGTCTCACCGGAGGTATTACTCGGGTTCGTCAGGACGGGCTTGTCTTCGCGGCTCGTCTCGACAACCTGGTCCGGTGTGTCATCTGTTGTTCCGTTGTCACTCGACATCGCTCCGGCGACACGTTTCTGCATTTCAATCAACTGATTGACGTTCACGATCACCCGGAAGTTTGCCGGGGAAGTACGGTCCTGAGGATTTTCAAGGGCGTGCTGAAGCTGATCCATGACCCCCGTGACTGTGTCGTATGATGGTTCACCACCAAGAGCCAGCCAAAGTGTTCTGTCCCCCGCGCCGAAAGTTAATCCTGGGTTCCTGCCAAACAGTTCCGATAACATCGGAGGAATCTGCTTTGGAACGAGTCGGTGAAAAACGATGCCCTGATGCTGACCGTATGCCGAGGTGATTTCGAATTTCTCAGTGACTTCAGCAACATCCTGCAGTCGTCCGAGCAAGTCGGTTAATCCGAGTGCAATGGCGTCACCCTGCTCAAGCCTCAATGCTCCGACAATCGCCAGCTTGTCTTCAGAATCGGAATAAAACTGTCCGAAGGCATCGACATGGGCGGCGTCAAGCGTCGCCTGTAACCCGCTCAGTGCCTGCCCGATCGGACCATTTTCATCGGGGACCGGTCCGAGATCGTTTTCAGAGATCACTCGGACTACCTCACCTTTAACACCCTCCAGCATCCTGATGTAGGCGTTGCGGTCCCGTTCGTTGATGATCGACGACATCGAAAACGAGGCCGCCGCCGAATCATCCAGCAGCGGAATGAAGTAGCTGGGCTTTGTGGTTGACTCAAGGATTTCGTCAAAGAACTTCGTACCCTTCTTCGCATCAATGACCATATCCATGTTCACAGCGTGTTCTTCAGCATCGACGTTCAATGCGAAGATCATGCGGTCGCATTCATCCAGTATCTGCTGCAATGCAGCCAGTGCTCGATCACCTTCTGCTCGTCGGATTTGATAAGCACTGTCCGGTTCTTCATCGCGTTGCTGCATTTGCGAGGAAATCCCCGCTGTAAGTACAGTTGTGAGCAGGGTGCGGGTCAAAGGTGGGATGGAAGCGAGGTCCAGTGTGATGGACACATCATAAAGCTGGGCCTGAGTCGCAAGCAGAGCGTCGGGAGCTGGAATTTCGCGGTCCAGCATTTCAGGAGTTGCATTGGGGCCCACCGGGATAATGGCATAATTCCCCTGCATCTTGACATACCACGTTCGGCGTGGTCCGACAACTTCGTAACGTCCTTCTTCAGCCTGCTTTCCCCCCACCACAGGAGCACGCTCAAGGACTTTTTCTGTAAATCGGGTCACGTCCTCGAAGTCGGCAGTCGGCAGGAACAAGAAGACCTCGGGAATGGGGGGGATAATGGCAGGCAGGTAAATCATCAATCCTGCAGGTTTGGATTTGTCGAGTCCGGGCAGTTGATCAAGAAACTCGTTGGCGCCTTTTGCGATTGTTGCAAACGCATCGGGTTGCCCCGCGGCATCAAAGATGTACTCCCCTTCGGTTAGCAGACGTTCAACACTTGCAAAGGTGATTGTCGCCAGTGGGCGGGTCCCTTCCTGAAGCAATGTAAAGCCTTCTTCATCCTGTGCGACGGCTGGTTCCGCTGCCACACAAGTAGGGGCACAAACGTGCCCGAACAACAAGATTGCAGCGGCTACCCAGCTTGTCGCGTAGCAGGCTTGAGAGATCCGTCCGTATGCGGGGCGACATGCCATAGACGCAGGGTGGCGAACGTTTGATTGGGGGGTAAAGTTTGCTGTCATGGAATGGTCAATCTGAGGCGTGCGATTTGTTCGGGAAAGTTTGGGGGGCGTTTGCTTTGTCGCTTAATCGCCTGTTCGTCAGGAGCACCTGATTCCTGGCTTCGGCGCCTGAGTTTCGTGCAACAGTTGAAGAAACTCGGAGCAACGCAGGAGGTGTCGTGTTCGCACATGAAAATACGCCGAAAGCCGGGTAATTCCAGCCGGGTCCTGTTTTTGACATGCGAAAACGCGAGAATGTTCAATTCGACGGAAATCCGGATCTCAGCTGAACTTGCCTGATTGTGTAAACCGATTATAGTGTGTCTGCCGAACTGCGGTCCCGAGACCTCGTTCCGCGACGGAGAGATGGCAGAGTGGCCGAATGCGCATCATTGCTAATGATGTGACTCCAGAAATGGGGTCCGAGGGTTCGAATCCCTCTCTCTCCGCTTCACCACTTACAAAGTCCCTGCATTTCTTTCTGCAGACACCTGGTGCAGGGCGATGTGATTCACGGAACCGACGTCCCCGTCGGTTTTTTCATGCGCAATCAGCTGTCATGTGCACCCGGTATGCGCCGTGCACCCCGTATGTGCCGTGCACACCAGTTGGCAATGTTTCCCGTCATCCTGCTGACGACGAGTCCTCAATGGGTGTCTTTTCATTGAAGCTGATTCGGTTTCCAAATGGATCCGTCACTTCGACGCATCTTGACCCGTAAGAAGTTGGTTCCAGAGCTGGCCGCATGTATTCGTAGCCGCGCGAAGTGATATTTTCGTGGAATGCATCGATCCCCTGCATCCAGACAAAGACTTTTGAGCCCGGTGTGCAGTCTCCGTGGTGCTCAGTTAAGTGGAGCAGAAGTCCATCCCGTGAAATCTGAATATAACCCGGTGATCTCTCATTGTGCCGATGCTCCCAGTCCACCCGAAACCCCAGAAAGTCAACGTAGAAACTCTTCGCTTTCTCCACATCAAAGATGCGAAGGATTGGGATGGTGGAGCAGAAGGTAATATTCATGAATGAAACCTGACGTCGCCGGTTCTGAATCCAGAGCAGACCACCATTCACTGAAAGGTCTGCGAATCACTGGACGGGGTTGAATGCGCTTCGTCAAAACAGTTCGTGAATCTCGCGGCGGCCAATGTCGACGAGTGGAAATGGTCGGCCAGCAGGTCCCGGTAGATGCGCATTCAGGTCCAGGCCGAGACTGTGAAAAATTGTTGCAACCGCATCGCCCGGCAGCACTGGCCGATCCGCGGGGACACCACCGATCGGATCGCTTGCCCCAACGACCTGTCCGCCCTTAACGCCACCGCCGGCAAAGTAAACTGTGAAACACTGAGGCCAGTGGTCTCGACCGCCAGCAGGATTTACTTTTGGCGTTCGGCCAAATTCGGCAAGGTTGCAGACCATCGTATTGTCCAGCATTCCTCGCTGGTAAAGATCCTCGATCAACGCTGAGTAGCCCTGATCGTACATCGGAGCCACAATGTCTCTCATTCCTTCAATCGAGGTGAACGGCTTTGAACCATGGATATCCCAGGTGATCTCATCGAAGACCGTGAGGAAGGTGTTGACGGTGACAAATCGCACACCGGATTCAATGAGTCGCCGAGCCAGCAGGCAGCACTGGCCAAAGCGATTCATTCCATAACGGTCTCGCACGCTGGCGGGCTCCTGAGACAGATCAAAAGCTTCACGAGCCTGAGTGCTGGTCATTAAGCG
>JAGQQE010000150.1 GCA_020426345.1 Planctomycetaceae bacterium | reverse complement strand
GTTGCAGCACCTGAAAGGCGGGATTGAAGCGTTCAACGTGTCCAACCTGGCACGTCACACGGCGGAATGTGGCAATCCGGTGAATGCGTTCGGCTTCTTCCAGCGATGCAGCCAGCGGTTTTTCTATCAAGAGGGGGACACCGGCCTGAAGGAACTGAGTGGCAAGGCCGTGGTGAAGCACTGTTGGAACAGCCAGTACGGCTGCATCAACTTCTTCCAGGATAGACGTCGCGTCCGGATACCATTGCGTATTTCTTTCGGATGCAACCTTCTCACCCTGTTGCTGATTGGCATCCACGACTGCGGTCAACTGAACATCGTCGAACGCAGAAAGAATTCGTGCGTGATGCTGACCTAGTGCGCCAACACCAATGACGGCTATCCGTAGTTTGCTCATGCGGCTTCGCGTTCTTCTGAATTTCTGTGGGATTCGTTTGCCTGAGACGGTGCATTTCGAAATGCTTCCCGAGCTCGTCCGAGTTTACCCTTGCGCTGGTTTTCGATGAATGTCAGCAAAGTCGATAGCTCAATCGGAATGGTTTCCTGCAGAGTGTTATCGAAATACTCTCTGACTTCAGTCAGGGGCCGATGCTTTTTGTAGATCAGGCGAAATGCTTCACGGACGGTCTCGATGGCTTTTTCAGAGATGCCAGCGCGTCGCATTCCAACGACATTGATGGTTTTCAGCGTCGGATTGTCGCTTCCTGCCGCCAGCATGAACGGCGGAATATCGTGCGGCACTCGGCAACCACCGCTGACAAAGCTCAGCCGGCCCACCGTCGAAAAGTGATGAACAACGCTGTTCCCGGATACGATCGCTCCGTCGTGCACATGAACATGTCCGCCCAGCAAAACACCGTTCACCAGAATAACATTGTTGAAGATGCGACAATTGTGGGCGATATGGCTGTTCGCCATGAACATGTTGTTATTGCCGATTCTTGTGACGCCATCTTCCTTGTCTGCGCCGCGATTTACAGTGACACCTTCGCGAAACAGATTGTTGTCACCAATATGAATCTCTGTTGTCGAATTGTGGTAGCTGACGTCCTGAGGCTCTCCGCCAATAACACAGCCAGGCCAGAATCGATTATTCTGCCCGATCGTGGTATGACCGTAGAGCACCACGTTGCTTTGAAGAGTGCACCCATCACCAATGGTGACGTCGGGTCCTACAACACAGAACGGGCCGATATGGACGTCCTGACCAATCCGGGCTTTGGGGTCAACCTGAGAGAGTGGAGAGATCTGCGTCATGTGATCATCCTGATCTTCTGAGAATCCGTTCAATAATCCCGCCACAGAGGAATAACACCCCGGGAGACGCCATCCAGCTCCGCCGGATCGCAGCAGTTTAGGCCAGCCTGGTATTCGTGTGCAATGGACCAACCCAGGAGTCCACTGATCAATTCGAGTCTAATCCAAACAGCCAAAATGCCCCATTTTCAAAAAGGAGGCCGCAGCGACTAGGCCGCTCGCCGCAAAATCCCTCTACCCGACATCATCGACACAATCGATGCCATGACATGATTGAGTTTATGACCACTCCTCCGCGCAATAATTTGCCCGGCAAACGGAAACCCGCAGAGTGCAAGATCGCCAATGCAATCCAGAATCTTGTGCCGGACCGGTTCATCCGGCCAACGCAGACTGTTTCCCGGAATGGTGCCGTCCCCTGCGAACACAACGATATCGGCTTCGGTCAGATGACGACCAAAACCCATCTGGCGAAGCGCTTCTACTTCCTTTTCCAGTACGAAAGTGCGAGCAGCGGCTATTTCGTTCAGGAACGCTTCTGGTGTGACTGTCAGCGAAAATGCGCCACCTGGAACAACAGAATCGCATCCGTAGTCGAGTTGGTAACAGATGGCCAGTTCGTTTCCGAACAGAGGTGTAATCTCAAGCCGTTCACCACCCTCACCGGCCGCGGCATGAGCTTCAGGAACCTGATACAGGGCCCTTGCCACGGATTGATCAGAGATTCCGGCGTCCAGTATCACTTCGCAGAAGGGCAGGCAGGATCCGTCAACAGCAGGAACCTCCGGCGCGTTCAGTTCAATCAGACAGTTATCAACCTGAAGCCCGGCGAGTGCAGCCATCAGATGCTCGGTTGTTTCAACAGTAGCGCCGTTTGCCGACAATACGGTGCGGCGCGTGGCAGAGGTGACGTTTTCCACGCGGGCTGCAACGGTGGGCTTTCCTGGCAGATCTACTCGGCAGAAGCGAATTCCCGTGTTTTCGCCTGCAGGATGAAGAACCAGTTTGCAATCTACGCCGTGGAATAAACCAGGCCCTGTGATGGTCGCCGACCTTGTCAGTGTGCGTTGAAACGAAGACGGTCGCAGGCAATCAGAGTCCTGAAATGCTGATTGAGTCTGATTCATATGACTTCCCCCAAGTCAAAGCAGATTTCACGTACGCACAAACCGGCAGCAGAGACCAGAGTTCTGCTACCGGTGGAGTGCAGGTTGATCGTGACCAATTCGGCCACGAGCATTCACTGTGCTTTCGCCCGATGGTTATCGGGGCTGTGTGTTGCTGACAGGTCGGACAGCGTTCTGCTGACCACCAGCACCGCGTGACTTGTCGTACTGCTTGTTCAGATAGTCCAGAACAGTCTTTGTGATGTCATCGTTGGGATTATGGAACACCACCTGCTTGTTCATTCGCTGCACAGCTTCTGAAGGAGCCGTGTTGTCATCAATGTTCTTGCTGTCGAAACGCAGAACCATGGTGTACTTGGCGTACTGAGCGTAGAGGGCAACGGCGTTGGTCGTATCCCCATAGATTTCTTTGAACATCTCAGATTCCTTGCGAGCCAGCTTTCGCTGAACCTGCTCACGGAATGCTTCGAAGTCAGACTTACCCTGAAGCAGTTGCTTTTCGGCCTGCTCGAACTGTGGGCTTCCAGGAGTAAACTTCTTCTCGTTGATTTCAGCCTGAAGTTTCTGGAGTCGCTCCAGCATGCCCTTGGCCTGAGCATCGTTCGATTCGATTTCTGCCTGCAGCGAGTTGCGGAGGTCTTCGAACTTCTTGTAGCCCTGAAACACCTGGGCCATGTCAATTAATCCAACACGAGAAGGCTCGCTGGTTGGTGCAGCTCCGCTTTGGGCCATCACGGGCGTCGCGACGGAAAACACCAGCGCTGCCAACAATGAAAACACGGTTTTCTTCACGGTAAGGGCACTCCTTTGCCAATTGAAAGCCCCGTTTCCGTGGGGCAGATTCGCACTGAAAATCTCAACGACCGAACCCGTCAACAGTGTGGTTCGGCTTGTCTTCATTCAATCCGTCTGATTTCCCGACCTGGTACCACCCGCGGGGTGACCAGGACGACCAAATCTGCGAAGGTCGTGGGTTTTCGCAGACCTCAGGTTTCAGGTCAATATGAGTGGAATAAAACCTCGACTGTTTTCACCGCGAGAGAGATGGAATTTGTCCCGCAGGGATTGTGTTACGGTGAAATCTGCCGCTCAGGCAATCCGCCTCGCAGCAAAATGCCGTTTTCTGCTAAACCTCGCGTCGGCGAATGGCGGAGCTCCCCGGAAAATTCAGGGGTCTGATTCAAGTTTCCCTCGCCCAGCAGTCCCACTTTCGAACGGAATCCACAGGAGAACACGGGATGTTCGTCCTCCAGAAAATTGCCTTGCTGACTGTCGTTCTTGGTAATTCGATGCCAACGATCGTCATGGATGAACAGGCACCCGTCGGCCCGAAGCCAGAGGTCACAGTTCGTGATCAGGGGAAGACTCCTGTTGCAGGTACCATAGTCGAACCGGTTATCTGGCAGCTGGTTGATACCGATCCGGTGCCGGAACCGTTTTACAGCGGTCCCATTCCACGAACCGCCGCAATTGCCGAAGACGCACAGCTGAATCAGCTTTGCTCAGTGGGAGACCGATGCTGGGCGGTCGGCGAGAGAGGCGTCATCTGCTTCTCCAAAGACCGCGGAACAACCTGGCAACAGCAGTTGCTTCCGTTCGAATGCAGTCTGCACTGCGTTTGTTTCCTGACGGACCAGATCGGCTGGGTTGCCGGAACGCGTCTGAGCGACAACAACGCCTCCCGCAGAACCGCCGTGTTGCTGCAGACCCGAGACGGCGGACAGACCTGGCGAGATATCGCTGCAGAATCAGAGAGATCTCAAAAAGCAACCGCCGGACTCACGCGATCGATCAATACGCCGGTCACCAGAATCCCCGGGATACTGCATCTTCAGTTCTTTGGGCTGAGCGACGCTCTGGCTGTGACGTTACCGACCTCTGATGCCGCCATTTCGGCGGTATCGGATGGACGTCATTCGCGACCGACACTCTTCCGAACAAGAGATGGCGGTGCCACATGGTCTGTTGTGAACTGCGATCAACCGGCGGCTCGATGGACCGTCGGGGCGTTTTCCAGCCTGTCGGAGGGGCTGATCGCCGGCGAACAACAAGCTCATGCCACACTCGTCTCGGAGAATGCGGTCACCATTGGGCAACCGTCACAAACGTTGCGGCAGGTTCGAGCCATCTCGGCCAGCGTCGACGGGACGGCCTGGATGGTTGGTGACGGCATGTTTCTTCTGGCAAGTACAAACGCCGGAATTACCTGGAAGGCGGTTGACACAGGCTTACTTTCGCGCTTCCGACAAATCGTCGATCTCCGGGCTGTGGCTCATCAGGGTTCTTCAGTGGTTATGGCGGGATCGCCTTCTTCATGCATCATTCGGTCGGAAGATGGAGGACAAACATGGCACACATCACGAAGCCCGTTGAATGGTCAGATTCGGCAACTACTGTTTGTTGGCCCCGACGAATTGCTCGCGATTGGAGCATTCGGGGCCATCGCCAGGTCAATCGACGCCGGTCTGACATGGACCGTTGTCAGGTCACCGGGATATCGATCCGGGCTGCTGAATCTGGTGACCGAAGCAGAATCGGCCTCTTTCGATCTGCTTGCTGATGTGACAGCAAACTCGGGCCTGAGAGCTGTTGTGCTTCAGATGTCGGCCGACGAAACTCGCCCGGTTTCCGGGAATGCTCGGGGAGTCTCCTCCGCTGCGGGCGCCTCTGCAATAGCGAAGCTCAGCCCAACGGAAACAACCGTGGCCGCGCAACACGCCTTGAACATCCTGGGAGCTGCAACGTTTGACAGCGAGTGGATGTTTCCACGCAATCAGCCCGAACATTTTCTGTCCGCGGACCAGCTCATTGCCGAATGGAATCGCCAAACAGACGGAGAATTGAGGGATCTGCTTCCGTTGCGACTCGCAAGACAGATTCGCATGTGGAAACCGACCGTTATTGCTGTTGAACCGCTCTCGGACGCAGACAGTGTTGCTCAGCTGATGGTCGAAGTGATGCCTCGAGCCCTGCAGATCGCGCGTGCGGTTCCAGGAGCGGATCCGGTCGCTGACACACTTTCCGCCATTCACCTGGAACCGTGGACCGTGAGCCGCGTGGTTGTTCGTTGTCGCAGCGATGCCTCGTCTCCGCTCAGGTTCGAACGCGACACGCTTCTGACATCTGCCGGGACACAGTCCGGATTGCTTGTGCGATCGGCAACGGCCGAGTTCACAGCACTCTCCGGAACTCGTCGTGATGTGCAACCGTTCTCGTGCTATGAAGTTCGTCATGTTGACAACGGCGATCCTGCAAACAGTGAAGTAGAGACCCCCACCAGTCTGCTGCACGGGTTGACTGCCCGGATATTCTCTGATGCCCGACGTCAGACTCTGCCAATGGATTCGGAACACCTGAAGCAACTGCGGCTCATTGCCACCGCGTGCCGGATGGAAAGTGCAGCACTGGCAGGCAACATCAGATCCATTGGCCTGACCGGCGCATTTGAGGCGGAGCTGCAGAGTATCGGAAAACGACTTCCGCCTTCGCTTGCGCTGCAGCAACTGGTTGACGTGGCCACGCTGAACTATGAAACCGGTAATCTGGATGGTTGGATTTCAACCCAACAGGAGATCATTCGTCGATTTCCCGATTCGGATGATGCACTTCAAGCAGCCACTTTTCTCTTCAGATACTACTCGTCGTCTGAAATTCGCAAGCACCGTATTGTTCAGATGCACGAACATTCGGCGGAGAAAAATCGACGCCGAGCACCTGTGAATGCAGCCGAAAATGCTTTGGAACAGGCCAGATTTCAGAAGCTTGCAGGCGGCCCTGTGCTCGACGCAAGTGGTGTTTCTGCACCCGGACAGGAGCCAACCGACGGAACCTTCCCACAACAGCGTTTGCCGTTCGATTCAACTCCTGCAGGCCCATTGCCAACACCACTGGTCCCTGCGGAAGGTGTTCTGATGACACCCAGAGTTCAACAGGCCAGCGCAGTGACGTTCGGAACGGCAGCGAGTGATCATGAGCAAACTTTGCTCGAATCGTGGGATCGCCAGGCGGCCAGAGCTCTGCAGATCCTGTCCACGCGGCTCCAATCGGACCTCACATCTGAATCATTGCTTCGACAGGCGGCCAACTTTCGAATTGCTGGTCGATCCGGGGATCAGAGCGCGCTGCTGGCAGAAGTGGCCTCACGCAACGATGACTGGCAACGCTACGCTCAGGCAGAATCGCAGGCAGGACGAAATGCTGCATTGCCGTCTCTACCTGTGATCAACATTCGCAAGGCCCTGCACCGACCATGGCTTGATGCGTCACTGGCTGATGAGTGCTGGCAGGAATCGGACGAAATGCCATTGTCTGACGGAAAGAATCCAATGCTGAGTCGTTCGGCAGGTGCTTTAGTGATGATGTCGTGGGATGACGATTTTCTTTATGTGGCTGGGCGCTTCGAACACCAGAAGGGTGGTCCTGAACCGCAGCGCGTTGTTCTGAATCGCCAACATGATGCAAAGCATGCAGCTCGTGATCGATTCGAACTGGAACTTGACCTCGATCGCGATTATTCAACCGCATTCGTGTTCAGTATTGATCAAACTGGTCAGACAAGTGAACGTTGTGATCTGCTGACCGACTGGGATCCTCAATGGTTTGCCGCAGTAGAAAGCGACAGCAATACATGGCGTATTGAACTTGCAATTCCTTTGAATACTCTGGATCTGAAGCGAACACGCGCCGGCGATATCTGGGCGATGCGCATGCGGCGGGTTCTTCCGGGGCACTTTGAACAAACGATGAGGCTGACCGGGATCGTGGAACCCGACACCAGCGAATCGGCCACGGCAGTCAATCGGCGCATTCCCACAACGGACACCGCCCTCATTCGTCTGATCCGAACAAACAGAAAACAATCACGTTAGAGATCAGAATCGCGACGACAGAGCGGGCCATTCACAAACTCAACCGCATTGGATGTTCCCTCGGATTGTTCAGCCAATGCTCACCACCGGGTCATTCGAGGGGCCTGCAGCAAATTTCTGAAGCAAACACGCCGAGAATACGCTCAACTCTCGAACCGCAATCGCGAATGGGGCAGAGACTGCTCAGGTCATCAAACATCGAAAGAAACAAGAATGAGGAATCTTTCTCATTCATGTAAGTCGACGAACACTTTTTCGATGCGAATGCCACGGGTAACGAAGCTGGAGTGCGCCGGTTGTCTTGTGAAAATGGTTGGACGACGGTTCAGGTTGACCGCTTGTTATTTGGCGGCTTGCGTGCATGGACAGTGTGACGAGCAGCCAAGACACGGTCAGACTTCTACATGTGTGAAGCGACTCAAGAGAAGTCCAGGTTGTAATTCGTTTTCGAGTTCACGGGAGCTCCGGAAATCTCGACAAACAAATGGCGTCTCGACGGCAATCGCGATCATATCGACGAACAACTAGCGGTCCCGCTGGATCAGCCCATGGCTCGACCGACGATCGAGCGAATCCCCTCCGCCCGCAGATTGCAGCAATCCCATTCCGCAGAGATTCGATTCCTGCACAATGGCACGTCTTCGCGAGTGACTCGCAACTGCCAGAGAAACACAGGCGGTATCAGCCGAGAAGCTATTCTCAGCAACAACGATTCCTGTGACTCCTGCGGCACCAGATAATGGACGAATTAGTGCGGTAAGTGGGTTTATGTGTTGAGTAATTCTGATGAGCTCGCGAACACACATTCAACCCATCGCCATATGACGCTTCGTTTCCTATTCAGAGTTGCCAAAGTCCTGCCTCAATCCCGCCCTGAATATAGATGGCGCACTTACCATGGCCGGGAATTTCCATCGGCGGAACAGCTATCTCGGCCCCGGAATACTTTGCCGCTGCGACCGACGCCTCGATGTCGTCAACCAGCATGTAGGCCCGAGTTACCGGTTTTTCACCATCATGCATTGGAGCGCGAATTCCCATCGTTGCTCCGTCGGACATCCTGGCAGTTCGAGCACCGCCCAGGCTCTGGTCGGCATCACCGAACGTCACGCTGTGAATTCCCGCGTAGATATCGCATGCAGCATCTACATTCTTCGTTACGATTTCAAGGTAATGAACTCGCATGGTTTCTTTGTCTCCTGTGTAGCGTTTTTCGTTGGAAGTGCTCGTGTCGGGGACGGATTCAACAGCGGACGTCGGGGTGGTCTCGTCATGATTGCACCCGAGAATAGGCAATGCAATCATGCACGCCGCAGCTGATGTAAGCAAATCTCTTCGTGGGATCCGGTGGTTTGTTTTGGCCATGTTTCGGTATTCACAGAACGACGAAGGTAAGGGGGCCGCCGTAAGAAATCTAATTTCGAAAACGCGTGATCAGGGGCCACGCAGGGCGTGGATTGTATCGTATCTGAGCGTGTCAGACGATCTTTCATTGAGTGTGCCGCATGGATTTCGCATCGGGTAAAGGGTTACTTCAACTGACCAGTGGGCTCCTGCGTTTCAGTGCCGTCGCTTCGGCCCTAACCGGTCGGCTCAAACGCCATACCTTGTCGACCACGCTTCGTGCCCCGACAATCTCACGAAACTTGAACATTCCACGAAACAGTGCGCGCCCCAGTTTCCCAGCTCACTGATGAAGCGACGTTCATCGTCTGGAAGCACAACTTCCTGCGACCAGACACACTGCATCAAACGGGACAGCCACCGGCCCAGCGCTTTTGGGGACCATCCGCCTGTTGGAATCTCCATTCGGCAGCGAAAATCCCACAGAAGGTATCTACGACATTGTCCCCGCAATTCGTAAGTCTCTCCGCAGAGCATCTCTCCGCGAACGCGCCGCATTCCGCGTGATAGTTGGTCTGATCCGGAGATGCATTGTATAGATCGCGACGCGGCTGGTCCCCGCAGGTCGTCATTCCCAGCAGACTTGAATTTCGGATCGTCGTCCCGAAAAGTTTGTGCAGCCTGGCTGGTCGATACGATCAGCGTCGCATTTTGCCAGGATCGGCAATTCCTGCCGAACAATGTGGTGTCCGGGAGTGCTCATCTCGAATATCGATCTGACGGATTATCGAATTCAGTCCGTAACCTGCAGTGTGTTTGAGCCTGGATGGGGTAGACGGCACTTGATGTGTCGCTCTTTCTCAATTTCAAAGTGAGTGAGTAACGATGGCGAAATCAACAAGTCGCAAGCCAAGGCCGTCCAGAAAGAAGGATGCTGAAGTCACTCCTGTCCTCCCTCAACCCTCCTCTCCCTCTTTGCTTCGTTGGTTCTTTCGTCCGGGCACACTGATGCTGACTGCGGCAATTGCGTCGGTCTGGATTCTGGCACCGGTCATTGTGCGGCAATTGCCAAAGCTGGACGCTCGGCCGGAATATCGAGTCTCACCGGGACAGATTACGATTAATCCTCCACCCCGCTGGATTCCTCCGGATCTGGTGGCGCAGGTCTTCGAGCGAGCGGAGTTTGGAGATTCGGAATCTCTGCTGGACGAAACTCTGAGCGAGCGTATTGCCGCAGCATTCTACACCCATCCGTGGATCGAGAACGTCCGGACCGTCCGAAAGTCGTTTCCGGCTCATCTGACCGTGGAGCTGGTCTATCGAGAGCCCGTTGCGATGGTGAAAGGCGTTGATGGCTATTATCCGATCGATCGGAATGGCATCCTGCTTCCGCCAGCGGATTTCAGCATCGCTGATATTGAGCGTTATCCTGTCATCGAACGAGTCGCCAGTGTGCCGATGGGCAAACTAGGGGAACCGTGGGGTGACCCTGTTGTTGAAGGAGCGGCCCAACTTGCCGCGGTACTGAATAAGCAGGAAGGGGATCAGCCATCCTGGTGGAAGCAGCTGGAAGTGAAGTCCATCCTTGTGCCTCGCCGCGTTGCGCTGGCCGACAGCGCCGATTCGCTGGAATATCAGCTCGAAACGGTTGGCGGATCACACATCCTCTGGGGCCGGGCTCCCAACACACGGCATCCGGGCGAGTTGACCGTGGAGCAAAAACTTCAGCGGCTTGCGGAATTTCATTCGGACCTTGGTTTCGATGACGAGCATGGTCCGTATGAAATCGATATTCGCCCCTGGCATGGAATCGGTCGTGGGCGACTGGCCAAAGAAGAATCGGACGGTCGGCAGCAGCTTTAAGCAGGATGGGGCATATCTTCGGTCAACAGAAACAGGGTCCCGAAGACGATTCGTGTTGGTCTCAGGTTTGAATGCTGCAGCCGAAGGCACACGGTCATGACTCTGTCGAGGACTCAGTGAAGCGTGCTGCTGCGTCGGTGTTCCTCAGCAGCAGCCTCGACGAAAAGCTCCGATGCTTCAGCGAGGGATCGATGGCCTGTAAAAGCCCGTATACACGTCCCTCGCCAACGCTTCGAGTTGATTTTTGATTCCTCAACCGACGACCTGTTTATGGCCCCGATTTTTCTCGCAGCAATTGCGGCGGAAATTCAGCGGCCTTTGACCCGCTTTCCAGCCTCAGATTGGCCCCCATGCTGCGTTTGTGGCTAAACGGCACCTGAGCGGCATTGGATTCGGCCAGGATGTTGTGGAGGTCTGTCCGCATCTTGCGAATCAGCGGCTGGTGTTCTTCACTGAAGATCAGATTGTTGGTTTCATTCGGGTCGTTTTTCAGATCGTACAGTTCGTCCAGGTCCCAGATCCCGTGATACTGAATGAATTTGTATCGATCAGTACGCAGCGCAAATGTTGTTGGAGTGTGCGGGAAGTTGTACTCCCAGTAGTACTCATAAAGCATGTTCTTGCGCCAGCCGGATTCGGGAGTTTGTCCGGCAGCCAGCTTCAGAAAGCTCTGCCCATCCATCTGCGGAGGTGTTTCGAGTCCTGCGGCTGCCAGGACCGTGGGGCCGATGTCGATTCCGGCGACAACTTCGTCGACAACGGTTCCGGGTTTCCAAAGCTTCGGACAGACACCCAACAGGGGAACCCGGATCGAAGCTTCGTAGGCAGTGCGTTTGTCGATCAAACCATGTTCACCCCACTGAAAACCATTGTCACCCATGTACATGACAATCGTGTTTTCGGCCAGCCCGTTGTCTGCCAGCCATTGCCGAACTCGGGCAATCGATTCGTCAACACTCAACAGCGCTTCGCAGTACAGGCGATAGTGTTCTTCAATATTGGTGTCTTCGTGGTAGGCGAATTCGACTCCGTGCCAGCTGTTTCGTTGATTCTTCAGCCACATCGGTTTGCCGACGTAATTCTCTTCTGTGTTGGACATGGTTGACGGAATCGGCAGCGGCTTATCTTTGTACCGTCCCGCATGTCGCTCTGCGGGGTGAAACATTCCGTGAACCCCCTTGTGACTCAGATACATAAAGAATGGCTTTTTATCCGGCTTGACGGATTCGTTCAGCCAGTTGATTGCGTAGTCGGTTAATTCGTCGGTGATATAGCCTTTTTGAGGCACAGATTTTCCGTCAACATTCAAAGACCACTGAGGCTGATTTTCGGGTGGATAGTAGTGGCCCTGGCCGCGGAAGGAGACCCATCGATCAAAGCCCGGTTGCGGCTGATCAGAATGCCCACCCATGTGCCACTTTCCGAAAAAACCTGTTTGATATCCCGCAGCCTGCAGATACTGTGGGAAGAAGACGGAGCCTTCATTCGCCAGAACATTGTTGTCTACAACACCGTGTTTGTGCATGTACTGACCGGTCAGCACCGATGCACGACTGGGAGAACATAACGACGTCGTTACCATCGCGTTCTTAAAGTACACACCCTCTTTGGCCATCGCATCCATTGCCGGAGTTTCGACCCAGGGGTGACCAAGAAAACTCATCACATCGTACCGATGATCGTCCGAAAGAATGTAGACCACGTTCATTGGCCTTCGGTCGGACACGCGTTTGAGCTTCAGGTCTGCAGCATCCCGATCCTGAGCGTGGACAGACACGATCGTGTTTACGACCACCGTGTTTATAATGATCGCGGCAAGGGCAAAAGAAACTGTTCTTCGGAGGGACAAATTCCATCGATCTTTCGTCATTGATTCTCTCACTTTGTTCCTGAAAACCATACGTTGTCCTTCGTGTCCATGCTGGAAAGGCAGTACACCGGGAGCAGGCATACATACCACCCTGACGTTGCGGCAACCATCGCCACATCACCTGCTCAGCATTGCGCGGTTTGCTTCGTAAACTTTTCATTTGGGTCGCGACACCGAACCGCATGCCTGAGTACTTTACAAAACGCACGGCACCATTGCACTTCACTGTGACACTCAGCAGATTGCGTCGTCCGGTCCGGATTCGTTTGTCGGCGAAGGCAAATTTGGCGAACATTCCCCTGCAGAGTTTCGTATCTGCCTGAAGAACCATTCACATTTCGGGAGCCCGTATTAGATGACAATCACAAGGACACTGCTTTCGATGACAATCGCAATGACGACCGCTGCCGCGGCTTCGGCCACCTGCATGGCCCAGCTGAACGACGGAGAAACTATCGTTTTTCTCGGCGATTCCATCACGCAGCAGGGCGCTGGCGAAAACGGATATGTCACTCTGTTTCGCAAAGCGATCGAGAAGAATCGCCCCGACAGCGGCATCAAAGTGATCGGTGCCGGTATCGGCGGCCATAAAGTGCCCAACCTTGAAGAACGTCTCGACCGCGACGTTCTGGCACACAAACCCAACGTCGTCGTGATCTACATCGGTATCAACGATGTCTGGCATTCAACACGAGGGCAGGGAACAGAGATTGGGAAGTATGAAAGTGGTCTCAAAAGCCTCATCAAACGGTGTAACGACGCTGGCGCTCGGGTGATTCTGGCAACGCCCAGTGTCATCGGCGAAAAGGCCGATGGTTCCAACGATCTTGACAGTATGCTGGAAGACTATTCAGCTGTCAGTCGGAAGGTAGCGGCAGAGACCAGCACCACCCTGCTGGATTTGCGGGCTGCTTTCGTGAACCACCTGAAAGCCTACAACATTGCCCGCGAATCCAAAGGAATTCTGACGACCGACGGCGTTCATCTGAACAATGAAGGGAATCGCTTTGTTGCAGTTCGAATGCTGGAAGCTGTTGGAGAAATTGCCGCCCCATCCCGGGCGCTCAGGCACATCGTGATCTTTAAGTTTAAGCCCGAAGTGACACCGAGGCAGATTGATGAAATCAACCTGGCGTTCCACGAGCTGAAACACAAAATCTCAGAAATCAAAGACTTCGAACGAGGAACGAACAACAGTCCCGAAGGGCTCGACAAAGGATTCACGCATGCCTACACCGTGACGTTTGCCACAGAAGAAGATCGAGCGGCCTACCTGCCACATCCTGCACATAAGCAGTTTGTAGAATTGATTGGCGGAAAAATCGACGACGTCATGGTGTTCGATTACTGGACTGTTGAATAACGACCAGTTGAAGGCCGGGAAACGAATGTTTGCAGCCCCGTCGGACATGCAGCCCTGTCGGACATGCAGGCAGGTTTCCCGGCAATGGTTCTGTCCAGTCGTACCGAGCCCGCCGTCAAAGAAAGTTATCGAGGCAACCGCATCAGGACAGATAGAACATCAGCACGGCAATATCGGCGGGTGTAATTCCGGAAACGCGGCTTGCCTGCCCGACTGTTGTCGGACGAAGGCGGGCCAGTTTCTGCCTGGCTTCCGTACGCAGTTGTTTGATGGAGTCGTAGTCAAACGTATCCGGAATGCGCACCGCTTC
>JAGQQE010000014.1 GCA_020426345.1 Planctomycetaceae bacterium | reverse complement strand
GATGACTTTCCGCAGGACGCTTTCGGCAGAATCGGGGGCAGATCTCTGGACCACATCTTCCGCTGTCTTCAACATCTCAGTGACAGAGGACCTGGCGGCTTCGATGGGGCCGGATTGTTGCTGGAGCAAGTTGACGACCAGGGCCTGAACGTTTTGAGCGACGTCTTTTCCCGATTCGATGACTTCACGAATGCTGTCGGAAATCGAACCCGCTGCGCCGGTCGGATCCGGAGCTGCTGACTGACTTGCCTGCGCCTGAGTTGAGTTTGCCTGTGTTGAGTTTGCCTGTGTTGAGTTTGTCTGAGTGGAGTCTGGCTGATTTGAATGAGACGGGTCGGTCATGGGGATTCGTCCTGACTTTGCAAGCGGATGATTTTCGGCTGTCGCAACCCGCAGATCGGGACCTGGTTTCCTGAGCGACAGAAAACGAACGGCTGAAACATCATACCGAAGTCTCAGCCGTCGAAGAAACGAAATCAAATTGTGGTCTGGATCAATTGCTTTTCAGTTTTGTTTCCGGAACGTTCCGAAAAATTCATAGGCCGTGGTCGGTCGAACAGAATTCCGGCAGAGGGCTGACTCCGGTGATCAGAAGCTCCTTCCGTCATTCCTCAACAGCAACTCCTGGATGGATGCTGACGACACCGGAAGTTGTTCAGTCATCGCGTCGGCCCCCCAGCAGGCCTGCCCGCATCATGAAGTAAAGCAACGTCAGGATGCTGGATGCTGCGGCGGCGACATAGGTCAACGCAGCGGCGTTCAAAACGCGATTGACGCCGGTTTGCTCATCGGCATCAAGAATACCGGCTTCCACAACAAGCCGCTTTGCTCTGGCACTCGCATCGAATTCAACCGGTAGTGTCACTATCTGGAACAGCACGACAGCACCGAACAGCAGACAGCCAATGACAGCGAGTCCCTGCATGTGCATGGCCAAACCGATAAAAATTACCCAGGGGCCGACGCTGGATCCTATTCCCATGGCCGGCACCAGCGCAGATCTGGCCCAGAGCGGGGCGTAAGAATTAGCATGCTGAATGGCATGACCGGCTTCATGGCAGGCAACGCCCACGGCGGCAACGCTTCGGCTGGCGTAGACAGACTCAGACAGCGCCAGAGTCCTGGTTGAGGGATTGTAGTGGTCGCTCAGGAATCCGTTGGTGGGGACGATCTGAACGTCGTGAATTCCCGCTCCGTCCAGCAGCGTTTTGGCAGCCTGAGCCCCGGTGAATCCGCGACGCGTACCGATCTGAGACCATTTTGCGAATGATGACTTCACCAGCATGCTGGCTAACCCGGACATTACGAGTCCCGGAATCATCACCATCAGAATATATTTCATGTCGAAGTACATCATGGCTTTGTCCCTTGTCGTTGAATTACTGCCTCAAAGGCAGTTCCGTCAGATTGTAGCAGTCGATGCAAGCCATGTGCCAAACGGCCCTGCCTGCGATGTCCAAACGCTCGTACAGCTGAATCCCTGTCCAACAAGTGCTGTCCGATGCGTGCCGTGCAACGAGTGAACGGGGAAACCGGACCAAAACAATCTTAAACCGGCGATGAGGTTGTCCGAGTGACTGAAGTTGACGTGATTGAAGTTGCCTGGGGCACGACCATTAATTCCGGAAGATCTCAGCGAAGGCTTGCCGGTACGGTTGCTCGTTGTGCGGGAACAGAGCTTCGAATGTTTCGTTCGGAACAGCACCTCGCTGGAATCTTCGTTTTTCGTAAATGGGCATCGTTTGCCCGGTAAGTTGCTCGATCCCCCGTCGAACGATTTCCCCCTTGAGCGAATAGAGTTTTTCGTGGCTCCAGTCCGTGAGCTCAATAAAGGGAATGCCTTCGCTGACTTCAATGACATTGGGGAGTGCAAACGGGCTGAAGCCGCGAAATCCCAGTGTCGACGCGGGAGCCCAGCTGCGCACGTGTCCACGACTCTGACCACCGGTGTACGTCAGTGAATGCTTGACTGCATCGACTCCCCAGCCTTCGTGATAAAGCATGAGATTGTTCAACACGCTGCGAATTGTCAGTTCGCTGTTTTCTTCGATAGGGTAATCCTTCAGGTTCTCGTCACCGCCATCGCCGTCGATCAGGTACTTCCAGTCCGGATATCGCTGGCGGATGGCTTTGCACAGGGCCAGTCCCATTGCGGCGGCCTGAACATCCAGCGGTTTGTAGTCTTCAATCACTCGAATGGCTTCACGGTAGTCAATAGCAGACTTTGGTACGTCCAGCACTTCCAGGAACAATCCAAGATCCATTTGTGTGAGAAAGTCGTGCGCTTGTCTGGCGTCTTCGCCCTGCCCTTCGACGCAAAGTGTGAAGGCCTTCAGTCGTTGAGGTGACTGACCTCGCTTGAGCAACGCGTCATACGTCGCAAGGAAAACGGCTCCGCTGTCGATACCGCCGCTGAACAGGACTCCGATCGGTTCTTGTTCGGGAATCGTATCGAGCCACTTATGGACTTCATTCTGCATGGTTCCGATATACTGACGGCCAATGTCGTTCAGATCCGTTGAAAGTCGATTGCGTTCCGGTGTAAAGAATCGGGTGTAGGTCGGATTGGGGTCCGGACATCCCAACAGAGCGATCTCGATCACGTAGTGCGCCGGAACCATGCGAGTGTAGGAAGGATGGAACTGCCCATGCAGTCCTTCGGCTTCCAGCCATTCAACAATCTGATCCATACGTTCGGCGACGACCAGACAGGGGCCTGCGACCTGCTTCGCAAGAAAGTATCGCATTGGCCGACCGATCGATCGTGCCATGCGAACAATGTTTCCATTCCGATAGACCAGAGCGAACTGGCCGTCGATCTGCCGAACCTTTTCTGCGTCACCGGTTCCGACCAGTGCGACTGCGTCATCCACCGACATGTTGAAAATCGTGTTTGCTTCCGGATCCAGCAAACTGACAAATCGTTCTACGTAAGCATGATTTTGCATAAGTCTCAATTCCTGATTATTGCTGTGACCAGAGCCGACGGTGTTTCGTGCAGGCCAGATGGCGTTTTCCTGATTCGTGGAGTTTTCATGGTACAAACTGTCAACCCGAGCGGCGAATCAGCCTGATCGGCTGCCTTCAGCGACCAGTCGTCGATTTGTTTCTGCATTCATTTTGTACGCCGTTCCCTCGCGCGCTGTTGGAAGTCATTGCGTCACTTGCCAACTGGCAGGAGGTATCTGCAGAAGGTGTGCTCCACGTGCCGCTCGCCAGAAAACTCCAGAATAGCCTATCCCCAGAGCTTCGAAATTTTCCTGCGGATTTCGCTGGTGTCCCCCTGAATGCGGTTGCCACTTCCAGGATGGCGTTCCCACGGGTTTCCGAATACATCGCCGTGGCTGACACGTTCCATCGTTGCCTGAATGTCCGGAGGCAGAAACCGCGTTATCTTGCTCAGTGAATGCTGATCACTGCGACGTCGATGATGAAAGTAGTAGCGTTCGGGACGCATGACATAAAGATTGTTCTTTGCCCGCGTCATTGCGACGTAAAACAAACGTCGCTCTTCCTCGATTTCTTCTTCGCTTCCAGTCGCCATATCGGATGGAATGTTGCCATCCGCTGCGTGAATGACGAATACAGAATCCCATTCCAGTCCTTTTGCAGAATGGATCGTACTCAGGATCAGGTAGTCTTCATCCAGCCATGGGTCCGCGGGAAGTTCCTGTGTTGATGTTGGCGGATCCAGCGCCATTTCAGAGAGAAATTCATTGCGGGTCTGGTAGCGCGTTGCCATGACCTCCAGTTGTTCAAGATCGTTGCTGCGAGCCTTTACGTTATCGTAACGGCTCTCCAGCAGTGGTGTGTAGAACATCCGAATGGCATTAATATCCGATGCAACACCGCCTTCGTCGTCTCGTCCGCGTTGTTCAAGGGTTTTCAGCATCCTGACAAATTGCGGCCAGGATTCCCGTGTTGCTTTGGGAGGTGTCCAGGATAACCATGCTTCGAAGTGCCCACCGGCTTCACGGAGCGATTCCATAAGTGATTCGGCTTTGCTGTTGCCTATTCCTGGTAACAGCATCAGCACACGGAACCCCGCGACGCCATCCATCGGGTTTTCGATCAGTCTCAGAAACGACATCAAATCTTTGACATGGGCTGTTTCCAGAAACCGGAGCCCGCCGTACTTCTGAAACGGGATGTTGCGCCGTCCCAGCTCTGCTTCCAGAGCCATGCTGTGATGGGATGCTCGAAACAGCACAGCTTGCTGTTTGAGTGGTACGCCGTGTTCGCGTCGCTCGAGAATGCGGTCGATCGCATATTCGTTCTGTGTATCCTCGTCACTGCAGGTGACCAGGACAGGCTTTGCGCCCGGGCCGCGATCAGACCAGAGATTCTTGTGATGTCGTTCGGTCGCCTCCGCGATAACTTTATTTGTGACATCCAGAATGGATTGGGTGCTGCGGTAGTTCTGTTCCAGCGGAATCACTTCGGTGCCGGGAAACTCTTTGGGCAGGTCCAGAATGTTTCGGACTGTTGCTGCACGGAAGGAGTAGATTGATTGTGCATCATCACCAACTGCTGTCAGGCCTTTCCCTTCGGGACACATGTTCTTCAGGATCTGTGCCTGTAGGGTGTTTGTATCCTGATACTCGTCCACAAGAATTCGCTGGAACTGCTGTTGGAGAATCACACTGCCGTCCGGATGCTCTGCGAGCGCATTCCAGAACAGCAGCAGATCGTCAAAATCAAGGACTCGCTGCTGCTCTTTGATATTCACATAGAGATTGAAAAGTTCTCCCAGCTTGTCCTGATGTTCCATGACCCATGGGAAATATTTTTTCAGAATGACCTCGAGGGGTTTCTGGGTATTCACGCAACGGCTGTAGATATCCATACATGTGCCTTTCAGCGGAAACCGGTTACCCGATTTGGGTAGATTCAGTTTCGACCGAACGACATTCAGCAGGTCTTCGGCGTCACCGCGATCCAGGATTGTAAAGTCCGGATACAGACCGATGATCTGGCCATGTCGCCGCAATAACGTGGTGGCGACAGAATGGAATGTTCCGCCACGGATCCGTCGAATACGCGACCGTTGAGTGATACCGGGATCCCCGAGTTCTGCGGCATCGAGTCCCATCAGGATGGCTTCCACACGTCGCATCATTTCCGCAGCCGCGCGACGGGTGAATGTCAGCAGTACAATTTGCCCCGGGTCAATGCCGGAAACGATCTGCCAGGCAACGCGGTTCGCCAGCGTTGTTGTCTTGCCCGTACCGGCTCCGGCAATGATCAGAAGCGGGGATTCACCATGCAGGACGGCGGCGCGTTGCTGAATGTTCAGCCCTCGAAGAAACTCGGGGACATCGGAATCAATCTCCGGGGAGGTGGCTGGCGGCATGAGCATCCATTCCTGAAGTTCCGCCAGAGCGAGAACGAGTTGGCCTGGCGGTGTGAGATGAAAACAATCGTGAGAATACGTCAATTCTCACCTCACTGCCATCCGGAGAGGCAATTGAGGTCTTCCTGTGGGGGAGACAGAAATTCCGACCGGATCGATTGTTCGCGACCAGCAGATATTCTCGGGAATTTGAAAATCGTGATTTCCCACGAAACCCGACCGTTGTTACCTTACGCACCCGATTCCAGCAGTTCTGGCTGCGGAATCATGCGATGTCCGGTCGATTCTGGTCTGCAAAGGCCGGTTTGAAATAAGAAGCTTGCGGTGGACCTGTCCCGCAAGAAGTCAAAGATTAACAGCGTTTTTGTGGGAGTAGTGAAAATGGCGAAGACAAATCGGAAGTTGAACAAAGCAAATCATGGTGCGCGACCAGCCAGCTCCAAGGCTCGCAAACAAAAGCGAGCCCACGTGAAGTTGTCCCGCTAGTCAGGTCTTCTCTCGTTCATCGAGAACACTTGATGGCTGCAGTGAATTTCAAACGCCCGTCAGTTGACGGGCGTTTTTGCATTCCACGGGGGCTGGAAAACGATTCCGATCCGGTTTTCCGGTCAACTCGACGCAGCGAGGCTTCCGACTATACTCCTGCTCGCATCGGATGCGGAAGCTGTGGGAGAACTCAACCTGAGTCATGGCCAGCTAATTCCGGTGAATACAGCGAAGCTGACAGTGACGACAAGTGACGATACAAGACTCCTGACGGCATCGTCCATCGGGAAATCACTGGTGGAAGAAAGTGAAGTTCATGGTCGAGAAGCCAACGCAGTTATCGATTCATCAAAAGCTGGTTAAGCTGGCATCCAATCTTTGGTGGAGCTGGGATCCGGAAGTCACTGAACTCTTCCGTTTAATCGATCGGGAATTATTTGATCGCTGCAATCATAATCCGGTTTTGTTACTGCAGGAGTACACTCCGGAGAAACTGGAAGAGAGAGCCCGCGAAGGTGTACTGCATTCCCGCATTCACTGGGCGTACCGTCGATTTCGTGAATATGTGGAATCGAACACAACCTGGGGTTCGACACATGCCAATATTCTCGGTCAGGGGCCCGTGGCATACTTCTCTGCGGAATTCGGTCTTCATGAATCGCTGCCAATTTATTCGGGCGGTTTGGGTGTCCTTGCCGGAGATCATCTGAAAAGTGCTTCGGATCTGGGGTTGCCGCTGGTCGGTGTGGGATTGTTTTACAGCGAAGGATATTTTGCGCAGGCAATCAATAAGGAGGGATGGCAGCAGGAAGCCTATCCTCCGCTCTCTGCGACGTCTTTGCCTCTGACCGTACAGCGCGACGCTCGCGGCCCGATTGTCGTCTCTGTCGAAACACGGACGGGGCCCATCTACGCCCATATTCTGCACCTCGCAGTCGGAAGAATTGATCTCTATCTGCTGGATACCAACATCGCGCAGAACACACAGGAGAACCGCGAGTTGACCAGCCGCCTTTATGGTGGCGATCATCGAACGCGTATTCGTCAGGAATTACTTCTGGGCGTTGGCGGTGTTCGGGCTCTAAAAGCTATCGGTATACTTCCGAACGTGATTCATATGAACGAGGGGCATTCTGCCTTTGCACCATTGGAGGTCATTCGTCAGCGCATGCAGGACGATGGATTACCGTTCGAACGTGCAATGCGAGAGACCGCCTCGCGTTGTGTCTTCACAACACACACGCCGGTTCCTGCCGGGCATGACCGCTTTGATGAAGGCCTCATCGACGAACACCTTGGTCCGATTTCCGATGCGCTGGGGCTTGGTACCTACGGGATCATGGGGCTCGGACGCGTCGATCCCCAGAACTCCAGCGAAACATTCTGCATGACGGTGCTGGCTCTGAAGATGTGTCGCATTGCAAACGGTGTCTCAAATCTGCACGGCGTAGTGAGCCGGGAAATGTGGGCTGCCCTCTGGCCGTGGCGAAGTGTCGAGGAAGTTCCGATTGGGCACATCACGAATGGCGTCCACGTGCCAACGTGGCTGGCAGCGCAGATGCGGGTCCTTTATGACCGGGTTCTGCCAGTCGACTGGTACAAGAGGACAGGTGAGCCGGATGTGTGGAGAAGTTTTGAGTCAATTACGCCAGGCGAACTCTGGGAGGTTCACTCTGCGCTGAAAAACCGTTTGATCAACTACGCTCGACGAGAGGCTGTGGAGCAGGCCAAACGCCGTGGTGAAAGCCCGTCTGTTGTTCTGGATATGGAGTCCCTTTTTGATCCTCGCGCTTTGACGATCGGATTTGCACGCCGATTTGCTCCCTACAAGCGGGCCGATTTGATTCTGAAGGACCTCGATTTTCTCGCGAACCTGATCGAAGACGTCGACCGCCCGGTGCAGTTCATTTTTGCCGGCAAAGCACATCCGGCGGATGAGCATGGAAAGCAAATCCTGCAGCAAATCTTCAAGCTCACTCGGGAAGCTCCTTTCCGCGGCCGGGTGCTGATTCTGGAAAATTACAATATCGACATGGGGCGACAACTGGTGCAGGGGGTCGATGTATGGCTGAATAATCCCCGGCGGCCACTGGAAGCTTCCGGAACCAGCGGACAAAAAGTTGTCCTGAATGGCGGGCTGAACTGTTCTGTTCTGGATGGGTGGTGGGCGGAAGCTTATGACGGACAAAACGGCTTTGCCATCGGTACCGGGCGCACACACAGCAATCAGGAGATTCAGGATGCTCGCGACGGCCAGGACCTGTATCGTGTGCTGACGGAAGAGGTGATTCCGCTGTATTTCGAACGCGATCGCGACGACCTTCCATTGGCGTGGATCACCCGAATGAAGCGAGCTATTCGAACTTTGGGGTGGCGTTTCAACGCAGATCGTATGGTCATGGACTATGCGGAACATTCCTACGTACCAGCGGCCGGCGGTCTGAGCGCCTCCATCGTGTCCATGCCCTGACAACCCTCCCATTCTGGAAGATAGGGAAAATAAGGCAGCAGATTTCGCCGATTGACAGATTGTGGTGCTGCTTCTAATGTTAGGCGGTCAGCTTCGACGATTTCCCGAAGAAGGCTGGCGGTCTGCGTAGATTAGCTTAATCGGGGATTTGCGGGTTACTGCGATGACCCGTGATAGGTTACAGGCAGTTCCGCTCAGGAGGCTACTGTCGAAGATCACTGCATCTGTTGGGGAACAGGTGCAATTCAAGATCTGGCATCGATGGGACGGAAGTCCACGCACTTCAACTCCGCAGGATTAGGACAAGGTGTTTGCCATGTTGAGGACGATGGGACGATTTGGGCTGGGGCTGGTCGTGATCTGTTGCGCGCTTGAGAGTGCTGCAGCACAGAGCGACTGGGCATCACAATTGGTGGATACCCAGCGTATCGACTATGGTGTTGTCGCAACGGGATCAGAAGCGGTCAGACAGATTACCGTCAACAACACGACCGGTACCGCGGTGCACATCAGCGCCGTTACAACGGCCTGTACCTGCATTCAGGCTGGTAAACTCTCAACGAATCTTCTTCAGCCCGGCGAGGCTGTTACATTCGATTTGAAACTGAACACTGTTCAATTCAGCAAGAAACGTGATACGTCGCTGACGATCCATTTTGACAGTCCGCAGTATTCTTCAGTGACAATACCAGTCTCCGGTTACATCCGAACGGATGTTGTTTTCGATCCGGGCATGGTTCGTTTTGGCTCTGTGGATTTTGGTGCGGGTTCTGAGGTCACTGTGAAGGTGGCTTACGCGGGCCGTTCCGACTGGAAAATCAATGATGTCAAAATCGGACACAGTGATGTCACTGCATCTCTGAAAGAAATCCAGCGATCCGGTGGAAGAGTCGATTATGCATTGACGGTGAAGCTCAGCCCGAATGCCGCTCCACAGCGTATTCGGGACCTGATCACGCTGGTGACCGACGATGCGGCCAATCCTTACGTTCCGCTCATGCTGGAAGGTACCGTGATTGCAGATATCACTGTGGCCCCTGAAACAGTCAATATCCGTCCCCTTTCACCCGGCCAGGAAACAACAGTCCAGCTCGTAATTAAGGGGAAAGAGGCCTTTGTGATTCAGGAAATAGACTGTGCTGCGATGGATGGCTGTTTCAGCGCAGACGTTCCTGCAGGGGCTGAACGACTTCACATCCTGAAGGTCAGATTTGTTGCACCGGAACGCACAGGCAAGTTTACAGAGAACCTGCTTGTGAAGATCGCGAATCGGGAGCAACCCCTGACCGTTCCAGTCCGAGGCCAGGTTAACTCTGTGAACTAGCGAAGTCCGCAGGTTGCAGCAAAACGGTATTTGCCGCCTGCCGGTCACCGTTCCTGATACCTGGCGTGACGCCGCTTTGGTCCGGGCCGGGCCCATGTGAGCGTTGTCTGAATGAGCCCCATGTGACGCAACATCTTCGAAAAGACGGTACCCCCAGGTACTGAGTTGCTGGAATCTGGCTGGAGGAACCTCGAGCTTTCACACTTCGGCAGCGATTTCGATGAGTCTTTTTGACGGCGAAGAAAAGAAAAACCGAGAGCGAGCGAGGCCGCTTGCCGCCCGCATGCGCCCGAAGCAGCTTTCCGAGTTTGTCGGACAGCAACATATTCTTGGCGAAGGCAAATTACTTCGTCGTATGCTCGATGCTGACAGGATCGGCTCCGTCATTTTTTACGGTCCCCCTGGGGCGGGCAAGACGTCGCTGGCCGAATTGATTGCAAAGCACACTCAGCGCCGATTCGAACGCCTGAATGCCACGACTGCCGGGGTGAAAGAAGTTCGGGAACTGCTGAGTGCTGCAGAACAGCGATTGTCGGTTCGAGGACAGCAGACCGTTGTGTTTATCGACGAGTTGCACCGATTCAGCCGAAGCCAGCAGGATATCCTGTTGCCCGATGTCGAAAGTGGAACGATCTCGCTGATTGGGGCGACAACAGCAAATCCCTTCTTCTCGCTTGTCCCTCCACTGATCAGTCGCAGCCAGGTGTTCGAGTTTCGTGAGCTTCAGGCCGAAGACCTCATCGCAGTGATGAAGCGTGCCATGTCCGACTATCACTTTGGACTGGCGGGGCACAAAACCGTCGTGACACCGGACGCCTTACAACTCATTGCGCAATTATCCGACGGAGACGCGCGTCGTGCCCTGACGGCCCTGGAAATTGCCGTCCTGAGTGTCTCTGCGTCGACACAACATGTTGATGTCGAGGTCGCTCAGGAGTCTATGCAGAAACGTGTCGTCCGATACGACTCGTCCGGGGATGATCACTACGACGTCGCCAGCGCGTTTATCAAAAGTATCCGGGGCAGTGACCCCGATGCTGCCTTGTATTGGCTGGCCAGGATGCTCGAATCGGGCGAGGATCCACGATTCATTGCCAGGCGGCTGGTCATTGCTGCTTCGGAGGACATCGGAAATGCCGACCCCGTCGCCATCATGGTCGCGACAGCCGCATTTCAGGCGACCGAAACGATCGGAATGCCCGAATGTCGAATCAATCTTGCACAGGCTGCCACCTATCTGGCATGCGCTGAAAAGTCGAATGCCGCCTACGCCGGAATCGATGCGGCCCTGCACGATGTACGAACTCAATCGATACTTCCCGTTCCGATGCATCTGCGAGATGGCCACTACAAAGGGGCCGAGAAGCTTGGACATGGTCAGGGGTATCAGTATCCGCATGATTCAACCGAGGGCTGGCTTCCCCAGGATTATCTGGGCGTCACCAAATCGTATTACAAACCTGTGCCACGGGGCCGCGAAGCTGTCTTTCGTCAAAGACTGGAAGAGTTCCGGAAGCGTCGAACCACAGACTCTGAATGAAACCCCGATCCGGGAATTGCCTTTTCAATGTCCAGATTGATGAACCGATGCAGGACGCCACTACACAAAATCAACTGTTGATACGGTGGCTGTTTGTTATCTCTGTCACCTGGGGAGCATTTGAGCTGACTTCGCTGGCTGGCGGCAATAACCAACACAGCCTTGATGTTCGAGTCCTTCAGTTTCTTCGCAGCAATGATGATCTTTCACGCGTAGCCGGTCCGCGATTTTTGGGTGAAGCGATGCGCGACATGACCGGGCTTGGAGGATACGCAGTGTTGATTGGCGTGACGGCAGCTGTTTCATTCGTTCTCCGTCGTGTCGCACCTTCACATCAGCGATTCTACCTGCTGACGGTGCTTGGCGGGTACGGCTGTTCGATGTTGATGAAATTCGTTGTTGGTCGAACACGACCGGATGTCGTCCCGCACCTGGCCCACGTATCATCAAGCAGCTTCCCCAGCTCACATGCTATGATGTCCATCATCGTGTATCCGGCAGCCGGACTGCTGATGTCACGGCTAAGTGTACTTCGTCCTGTTCAGACGTTTGTCCGGGTTGGACCTCTCGCGCTTGCGATTCTGATTGGAGTCACCCGTGTGTTTCTGGGCGTGCATTATCCAACTGACGTTTTTGCCGGGTGGGTAGCAGGACTGTTATGGCTGTGGGCGGCCTTCGCATTTCGGGAACGCCTGAAACTACGCAACGTCGATGCCATTGGAGAAATTGGGAGTTCCTCCACGAGTGGATGAACATCCAGACATGCTTCCTGATTCTTCACTTAGCCCATCCTCTCCAACGTGATTCGGGAAGTGTCGTTTCCTGTCAGGTGAATCGACATTTCATGATTTCTGGTCTGCACAATTGGTGAAACGAAGGGTAACCTGTTCCCTGTTCCTGTTGCGAGGATACGTTGCGAAGGAATGTATCTTTGGTCCCTTGAGTTCAGGCATCACGGAGGATTTCGATGCAAATTCAACCCCGAACCAGCCCTGAAACAGACCGGTGTATGGACTTGATCCGCCAACTCGGCAATGCGGTCATCCATGATTTTCATCTGACGGCCGAACTGGAATGTGTTGTATTGACCGGCCGGGCTATGTCCTGGTACGCAAAACAGGTTGCAACGTCGGCAGCGCGAAGAATGTATCCTGGGCAGAAAATCGAGAACCGCATCAAGGTTGTTACGGTTCGCTGATCATTATTTCGCGGCGACAAGTGGCTGTTTGCCTGTATGCAGCCAGTCTAATGCTTCCGAATGGCATTCTGCGACGCGTTCTCTGGCAAGTTCTGCCAGGGCGTGGTCATCAGAACCATTCTGCAGGAGCTGGCGATCCTGCTCGGACAGTGGTTTGCCGTAGATCAGTCGGATGCGGCGAGGTCGAATGAACCAGGCACCTTTGGGAAACACTTTGTCTGCGCCGGCGATAGCGACAGGATAGACCGGCTGGCTTGTTCGCCGCACCAGGGCCAGAAAGCCAGGCCGAAACCGTTTCACATCGTCCCCTGATGATCGTGTACCTTCCGGGTAGATCCCAACCAGAAAGCCTTCTTCAACGCGTTCCATTGCCGTTCGAATACTGCCGCCGCGAACAGATTCACGACTTATGGGAATGACGTATGTGTTTCGCAGGAGCCAGCCAAGCAAGGGCACTCGAAACAAGCTGTCCCGCGCCAGATAAGCCACGGGTCGCGATAGAAAAACGCCAACCAATAGTGGGTCAAGGTAGCTTTGGTGATTGATCAGCAACAGGCCGCCACGCGTCGGGTCGAGATTCTGCTGGCCAGTGACTTCAAGTCGGATCCAGCATCGACACAACAGCCACACGGGAATTCGAACGAGACTCCAAAGCCAATTGCAATTCAGCACGGCCTGTGGATCGGAGGTCTGTTCTGAGTTCTCTTCATTCATACGATCGTCCGATCCTGATCTTGTTGAGCTTCCCGTGGGACGAGATACGTTCAAAAATTCCGAAGTGCATCTAACACGGTTTCCGTGGAATGCAAGTCCGGGAACAGATGGTCTGGACTGTGAGGTTGCAATTGTTCAGCACTGTAGACTCCAGTAGCGACCGCGATAACACTCGCATTGATGGCCCGAGCACATTTGATATCGGCTGGAGTATCTCCAATGACACAGGTGTGTTCGCCGGGCACGTTGTGGCTCAGATGCATTCGGACGCTGTCGAGGGCAACTCGGGCGACGTCATTTCTCTGCGGATGGTAGTCTCCGAATCCACCACATCCCCTGAAGAATTCATGCAGTTGAAAATGGCGAAGTTTGACTTGCGCACCCTCGACATAGTTGCCCGTCAGGAGGCTTAAATGAAACTGGTTGTCTGCCACCAGTTGTTCCAGCAGCTCTCGGACTCCGGGCAGAAGGGCTCCCTGCAATTCGCGAAGGCAATCCGGGAGGCGATCGAGGTAACTGCGACGAAAACGGTCCCGCTCTGATCGCGTGTCGTTTAGCCCATAGCGTGCGAAGATCTCATCTTCGATTCCCGCATCTGTCCTGCCAGCGGTTAAGACTCCTTCGAACGGGAAGTCAATTGCGAAGTCTTCGATCAATGCAAGCTCCATCGCCTTCTGCCCTGCCCCTCCCGTGCTGAGCATTGTGCCATCGATGTCGAAGAATATGACTTTTTTTGACATTTCATGAATCCGTAATTTCAGGCTGCTTCGACGCACGGGTTTATCGCACGAGGATGGATTGTGACCGTGGTTGCAGATCGCTGCTCACAGCCCACAGGTCGTTTCAGGAGCATTGTGTCGGCAGCAGCCGCATTGAACACGTTGGCCTTGGGGCAATTCGCACTTGTTCCCAATCCCGGAATCCGGATAGATTCTGATTGCGTCTACTCTGAGCAGACCAGCACAATTCACGGTGGCCTGACCGGGCGCTGATCGCAAACATAGCCGAAAGGGAGCGCACGTCTCCATGACCCTGAAGCGCATCGCTATCACTGGAAGTTCAGGATTCTACGGGCGCGGTGTGGTTCAGGCGATCCGAAGGCGATTTCCGGAGGCGACCATTCTGGGACTTGACATTACGCCGCCGCTTACGGATGAACCAGATGAGTTCGTCCAGTGCGACGTATTGAGCGAGCAGCTTCGTCAGCACCTGACGACATTTGGTCCCGACACGGTGATCCACCTGGCCTTTGTCGTCAATCCCATGCGCGACGAGTCCCGAATGCATCGGATCAACGTAGAAGGTACGCGAAATCTGCTTCAGGCCGTTTCTGAAATCGTACCCGCGAGGCTGTTGGTTTCTTCCAGTGCAACGGCGTATGGAGGCTGGCCGGATAATCCCCTGCCAATGGCCGAGGGCTGGCAGTTGAGGGCTCGAACTGAATACCGTTATGCCGAAGACAAAGTCCTGGTGGAAGCGCTTCTGGAGGATTTTGCCGAATCTCACCGGGAAATTGCAGTCAGCTGGACACGCCCCTGCATCATTTACGGTCCTGAGATTTCCAACTATCTGACGGACTTCATCAAACATGGCCCGATTATTGTTCTGCCGGGCGGCAATAACACAGAAATGCAGTTCGTCCATCTCGAAGATGTTTCAGAAGCGACTGTCACGATTCTGGAACAGAATGGTCAGGGGCCGTTTAATGTCGCGCCAGGCGATTGGCTGACCCTGAGAGATCTGGCTCGCCTGAGCAATCGGGTTTGTGTTTCTGTCCCGTTGGTTGTTTGTCGTGCTTTTACGAATTGCTGGTGGGCTCTGCGACTGCCCCTGTATCGATTTCCCTCCGGCCTGTGGTATTTCATCAGGTATCGGTGGGTCATCTCACCTTCCAGGCTCGAATCAGAGCTGAAATTTGAATTCCGCAGGAGCAGTCTTGAAACAGCCCGGCTGCTGCTGGCCGATGCTGGCAAACTCTCTTCCGCATCGCAACCCACCCATTGATCGCATGCTCCCGTTCCGGGAATATCGTATGCAACTCGAAGAGTAGCGGGACTGGTGGCGGCTATGATCCGATGCAGAGATATGTTAGTTGGATTTCTGTCTGTTTCTTTCTTCGGCCGATGAATGTTCAGCATTCCGTGACATTGACCGCCAGTCCGCCGCGAGACGTTTCCTTGTATTTTGAGCTCATGTCCGCCCCCGTTCGGCGCATGGTGCAGATGACTCGGTCAAGTGATACATAATGCTTGCCGTTTCCACCCAGTGCGAGGCGAGCGGCATTGATTGCCTTCACCGCCCCCATGGCGTTGCGTTCGATACAAGGTACCTGAACGAGACCGCCGATGGGATCGCAGGTCAGGCCAAGATTATGTTCCATCCCGATTTCAGCGGCGTTTTCAACCTGGGCAGCGGTGCCACCAAGTCCTTCGCAAAGTGCAGCAGCGGCCATTGAGCAGGCGACGCCCACTTCACCCTGGCAACCGACTTCTGCACCGGAGATTGATGCGTTCAATTTGTAGAGTGTGCCAATCGCTCCTGCCGTCAGAAGGAAGCGAACGATACGATCTTCGTGGCTGGCATTGTGGAACTGAACGTAATAGTGAAGGACTGCTGGAATGATGCCTGCAGCGCCGTTGGTTGGTGCGGTGACAACTCGGCCGCCCGCTGCGTTCTCCTCATTGACCGCCAGTGCCCAAAGGCTGACCCAATCGAGTGGAATCAGCGGATCTGTAATCGCAGCCGGACTACCCGCGCTCAACTTTCGAAACAGCGTTGCGGCTCGTCGTTCGATCTTAAGCCCACCGGGCAGAATGCCTTCTTCGCGACAACCACGCTCAACACAACTTTGCATGGCCTTCCAGACCTTTATCAGCCCTTCCCGAGTCTGTTCCTCCGGACGCCAGCAAGCTTCGTTTCGGAGCGTCATTTCGCTGATACTCAGGTCGTTGTCTGCCGCAAGTCTCAGGAGATCAGCACCGGATCGGTAGGGGAATGGTCGATCTACCTGAGATCTTGTGAGTTGGTCTGATTCGGCCGATTTCTCTCCAACAACGAAGCCACCACCGATGCTGTAGTATGTCTTTGTCAGGAGTATCGTGTTGTCAGGATTGAATGCGGTAAATCGTAATCCATTCGGATGGGCAGGAAGCGATTCTTTGCGACGGAAGATCAGGTCACGATCTTCGATAAAAGTGATACTTCGCTCCGGAGTCAGCTGCAACTTGTGGGTTGTACGGATTCGATCGAGTTGACTTTGAATGCTGTCGACGTCGATTTCTTCCGGACTTTCGCCTTCGAGTCCCAGTAGCACTGCTTTGTCCGTGCCGTGTCCTTTGCCGGTAAACGCCAGGGACGCGTACAGACAAACTTCGATGCGATCTGTGCTCCCGATTTCGCCCGCTTCTATGAGTCGCTGAACGAAAAGTCTGGCAGCACGCATCGGCCCGACAGTATGCGAGGAGCTCGGCCCGATACCGATCGTGAAGAGCTCGAGTACGCTGATATCCGGCGACATGGCAACTCCCCGAAAGAAACAGATTTCAACGCATGGTCACAAAGGAATCGTCACGATGGCAACAGTGAGCGGAAACAGCGGCTCAGCACATCATCTGACGGCAGTGGGGCGGAAAAACTGGAACAGAAATACGATTCGAGTCCCCAAAAACCTTTGTTTCAGGGCAGAGATGTCACGCCAAATCGTTGGTGAATCTGATCTCGAACAGCTGGCAGAATTCTCAGCCCGTGGGCCAGGTCAATGAGGTATCTTTCTTCTGCACTGGAATCGAGGTTGACTGCCATCAGAGAGATGGCGTAGATCTCGTTCTCCATTCCCAGAGGAATTGACCAGACGAATTCCCTGATATCCAGAGGTGCAGCAAACTCTCTGCGAAGGAACTCGATATCGGCCTGAGTTGGATTGCCCAGTTGTCTCACAATGGCGTCCTGCTCTGCCTGATCAATTCTGCCATCTGCTTTTGCTGCGTTGATCATTGCACGCACGATCAATTCGGACTTGTCACTCAATCGACTCGACTGTTCTGCTTCGCCATAGCGAGAAGTGCCGGGGGCCGGGTCTCGCTGTCCCGAGCGATTCTGCTGTTCACCGCGACCGTGTGCCTGTCGCAGCATATCTTCGAAGTGATCCAGCTGTTCATCCCGGGGTGTTCGGTGTGTGGAAGTCGGCGTTGGGGCATCGCGTATCACAGGCGCGCCTGCGGGACGCTGGGGAATCGTTTGACTTCCGGGTGCTGGCGCTGAAGACCGGCTGCCCGTGAGAATGTTCTTCAGAATCTGACCTCCGAGGCCAGAAGAACCAGACCGTTTTCTGAGTAGTCCCCCGAGAATATCAATGGCATCCATAGTACACTCGACCTTCTGAGTTATTGATTTCAGTCCACCATTGACTGTTTTTGACGATGCTCTGGTTGAGTCTCATTGTTTAAGCTCGGCAGCCATTTTCCGGGCGCTTTGTCCCAGAAAGAGAACATCAACGCCTGCCACGATCAGTGAATAGCCTTTTTCAATGTAGGGAGAAACAGCTTCCGCTGTGACCCCGAAGTAGCCCAACGGAACACGCGACGATCGGCAAGCATCCGTTACACGATCGATCGCCGCCACGACATCGGGGTGGTTGATTTGTCCCATTCTGTCCATGCTGGCGGACAGATCGTATGGTCCCAGCAGAACGCCGTCTATACCAGGGACCCGGACAGTCTCTTCAATACATTCGACGGCACTCTTGTGTTCTGCCTGAACCACGACGACGGTTTCGCGATTTGCTGATTCGATGTATTCGTTGAAACGAAATCCGTATCCATGTGCTCTGGCAAGGCCTACTCCGCGTGAGCCTTCCGGAGGATATTTGGCGAAGCGGACTGAGTCTTTCACCTGTGCCAGTGAATTCGTTTGCGGAACAATAATTCCGGTTGCTCCCAGGTCGAGGACTTTCTTGATGGCGATTTCATCGCATGAAGCAATACGGATGAGACAGGGAATCCGATGACCAACGGACTGAAGAATGCTCAGGATACTGGAAATCTCCAGAGGGCCGTGTTCTGCGTCAATGAACAACCAGTCAAATCCAGCGTCGGCAAGAATCTCGGCAGTGGATGCCGTGGGCAGGGTGACCATCGTCCCGATAAGGCATTCTTTGTTCAACAGCCGACTGCGGAAAGAACTTTGAGTCATTGAAACAATCCGTTTTGATTGTGACTTGGAGAAATACGTGAAGGCAGAAATCGTATCGGCTGGCAATCATGCTCGCTGAGAACGATACTGGCAAGTCTTCAACCAAAGCTCCGGGAGCCTGACTATGAACCATGATGAAATGTTGATCGCACTTTCAAGGATCCGCGAGGAGTTGCAGAATTCTCCGGATCTTACTGACGATACGCGTGTGCAGTTGCAGGCGTTGACCGCCGACATCGAGCTTGCACTCGCGAATGGCAGCGCACCGGAAGATGCCGCCACGATTAAGGACAGGCTTCAGGAGGCGGTCGTTGATTTTGAAGTGCACCATCCCATCATTGGAGGTTTGCTGGAACGCATCACTGATGGACTGGCAAACCTGGGGATTTAGTCTCTTCGGAGCATGGTTTCGTCAATTTCGATTGTCACCGGGGCATGATCGCTTACTTCGAGTCCTCCGTCGCGGTGAATCGACGCCGACCGAAACATCGTGGATGCATTACGATTCGCCAGCAGGTAATCAATTCGCCATCCGCGGTCCAGTTCTCTTGCTTTTCCCCGGTTTGACCACCAGGAATAAGGACCGTTCACATTGCCGAAGTGGCGTCGGACCAAATCATCCCAGCCGCAATCAAGAAAGTCGCTGAACCATTGTCTTTCGTGCGGCAGAAAACCAGATGTTTTCTGGTTCGATTTGGCGTGAAAAATGTCCCGTTCGGTGTGGGCAATATTGAAATCGCCACCAAGAATCAGCGGAGCAGAATCGACCTGAGCTTCACCCCATTCACCAAAAAAGCCCAGCCAGTCCTCCTTGATCTTTTGCCGAGCGTCTCCGGAGGAACCAGACGGAAGATAGATACTGGCAAGTCGGACTCCCTTTACGCTGCCAGCAATCACCCTCCCCTCCTCGTCGGCATTGCCCTCGATGCCACGCACGACGTCGTCCACGGGTGTCCTGGACCAGATCGCGGTTCCGGAGTACCCTGGGCGCTGAGCCGGGTGCCAATGGACGCACCATCCTTCAGGGTCCTGGAATTCTTTCGGTAGTTGCTCCGGATGACATCGGATCTCCTGCAGCAAGAGAATGTCAGGGCAGATCACATCAAGATGTTGCATGAATCCTTTTTTGATGGCGGCTCTGAGGCCGTTAACGTTCCATGTTGTAATTCGCATAATATCTTTTCAGCAATAGTCTTACGCCCGCCGGAGATCGCAGTGGAAACGCTTTGGAGTTCTGGGTGGGACAGGAAGATTCTGGGTTTTCTTCATTTTATGACGTTTCGAGTTGCGTTGCCTTCCTGGAGGGCTGGATAATCCGGGCAGTGGAGGAATCTGCTGCGTCCGTACACGGCGGTACGGAAGTTTGAATCATTTCCAGCCGCGTGGGGCCAGGCTGGCTGATGAAGGATGTTTCCCTCAATATTCTCCAAGATATCGTTTACAGGTAGGGATGTCATGAAATTCGTTCGAGCGGCGAAATCGGCCATCACATTGTCAGTGGCGTCAACACTTACAGCCGGATCCATGTTTGCCACCGTGCAGTCAGCAGCAAGTCAGGATGCGGTCCCTGTGCTGGCGGAAAGTGCATCGCCTGCGCCCCAGGAGGTCCTGCATGATCGATCGCATGATGTTGTCCTGCATTCAGAGGGCCGGGTTGTTGGCAGGCTCAGTCGGTTCTCGCCAGTGGATGGACAGTTGATTGCTGCACAAGGGTGTACCGTTACCCTCGTAAAAGATGGCCGCAGGGTCACCTCTGCACTCAGTGATGATGCAGGCGTATTTTCTGTTCAGGGGCTGGAGCCCGGCGTTTATGGGCTGATTGCCACTGGCACAACTGGTTACGCACTGTACTCTTTCCGAGCGGTTGCAGGTCCGGAACCGGGGGATGCCGTTGCAGATAATGCAGCCTCGCCTGTGTCACTTGACCTTCAAATCAATACGGTTTCGGTTCTCCCGAGGGATTTCCCGACTGTCCGTGATCTCATCGAACGGCGATACGCGAACACCGCCGCCCGAGAATCGGTCATCGCCTCTCGAGTGCCGACAGTTCCCGGGGCAGATCACTCATTCGGCTCCGGCCCGGAATCGACCCCGCTGAATGGGCATCAGGTCCAGCTCCGCAGCAACGGCGATCTGGTGGGCGAAGTTAACCTCCTGGAAACGACAGATGGCTATCTGAGGCCAGTTCGCGATATCACGGTCTACTTCGTGATGGACAACACCATCATCGGCTCGACTGCTGTCAACGCGGACGGCAGTTTTCGTCTGGTCGGCCTCACACCAGGATTCTACTCCGTTGTTGGTGTTGGGGACGATGGCGTGCTGGCCGTTGGTGTAGATGTACTTGGACCAGCTGCGAATGATTCGGAATACAAACCCGCTTTTGTTTCGCAAACGCTCGACCTGGCAGGTGCCGCAGTGGACCCACTGAATTTCATTATTGATGCACCGACCAATCCTGAATCACCAACGGGTGACCCGACGGCTATGACACCAGGAGCTTTTCCGGGTGGAGCAGCGCCGGGGGGCCTGGGTGGGGGCGGACTGGGCGGTGGCGCTGGCGGCGGGCTTGGAGGAGGCGGTGGCCTCGGCACGCTGTTGGGAGCGGCAATTGCCGGCGGTGTTGGTTATGCGATTGCTGACAACAACGGCAACAATGATGCAAGCCCTTCAAACTAAGGGCAATTGACGAATCTGATACCACGCAAAGGGGTGACTGTTCGAGGCGAGCAGTCACCCTTTTTTCGCTTCGCGTTATGGCCCGAGGTTGATCAAATTCAGCTGCTGTGGAGACTTTTCAGAACTTCGGCGATGCTGTGATCTGGTCCATCGCTGGTCAGTCAACTCTGAGCGTCATCTGGCGAAAGTGCCAGTTTTAAGTTGAAGCTTTGAACTCATCTGACCGGAACAGCTGAAGAAGCAGTTTCTCGAGTCGCTCTCCTCCTTCACCTGCAACGGCAATAATCTTGCTGATGTCGGCTGGTTCCAGAGCGTCCGGAAGGCACATATCTGTTACGATCGAAAAAGCGACGGCTCGCATTGAAGCATGGGCTGCAACGATAACTTCGGGCACTGTCGACATACCGACCACATCAGCCCCGATTGCTCTGAGCATGCGGTATTCGGCCCTGGTTTCAAGATTGGGCCCCGGCACGGCGACCAGAACGCCTGAGTGGGCCGGGATTGCGAGTTGAAGGGCGATTCGTTTTGCGGCCTGAACAATTCCTTTGTGATATGGCTGGCTCATGTCCGGAAAGCGACAACCAAGTCGATCATCGTTAATTCCACGCAGTGGATTATCCGGGATCAGATTGATGTGGTCTTCCAGAATTACGATGTCAGCCAGTTCATACTGCGGGTTCATGCCTCCAACAGCATTCGTGACAACGAGCGTATCTGCCCCCATTGCCTTCATGACGCGAACAGGAAATGTCACCTGTTGCAGTGAGTAGCCCTCGTAGTAGTGAATTCTTCCTTCCATGACGACTAAAGGAATTCCTTCCAACCTGCCACAGATAAGCTGTCCTGCGTGAGTTGGAGCGGTTGATTTTGGAAAGTGTGGAATGTCCTCGTAGGGAAGCGTGGCCTCGACCTCGATTTTTCGGGCCAGATCGCCAAGGCCGGTTCCGAGTATTAGTCCGGCCTTTGCACTATGCGGCCAGCGTTCCTGAATCCATTTCCGGGATGATTCAATCTGTTCAAACAGTTCGAGCATTTCATTGTTCCGTAGGCAAGCGTTAGCGATCGAGCATGAAAAAGGCGTGCCCCGCATGGCGAAGCACGCCTTGTCCGTCTGTCATCGATTCTTCAGCAACGGGGCAAACCTGACACCCAACGGCACCTGAAAGCTGTCGCGTGAGCGCTGCAGGACCACTGCGATACCCGGGACACTGCGCGTGGTCACGCCGCAGTACCCCTGAGTCTTCGCGGCGAAGTTTTAGAAATCGTCATCATCATCTTCGAAGCCGTCGATGTCGTCATCGTCGTCGAAATCATCGTCGTCATCGTCGTCGAAATCATCTTCATCATCGTCTTCGAAGTCATCAAAATCGTCGTCGACATCGTCGTCGAAGTCTTCATCTTCCTCCTCGTCATCCACTTCGTCTTCTTCGAAGTCGGCATCGAAGTCATCGTCGTCGTCTTTCATGACGGGACTGATTACTTTTTCCAGAGTCGAAATCATCATGTCGGCCGACGCGAATGCCTCGTCAGACAGCGTTTCGGCAGTTTCAAGTGTCATTACCATGACGTGCAACCTCGCGTAAGTCCTGCATCTTTAATGGTTTGGGTAACCTGGAACGTCTAGCGACGCGTTTGATAATCAGACAATGAATCTCTTGTCAACCCCGCGGTTTAGATCGAGCGGCAGAAAACCTGCCATTGCGACTTCGAGAAATAGTCTGTCCTGTTTTCGGATTTGAAGTCATCCTACTGAAGTGTCCCGATGGCACTTTCAGATTTTTGTGCTGGTGCTTTTCTCTCAATCGTTAACACGAGATGCGTTCTTGTGGCTGTTTCACCTGACAATCAGATTTTGCTGAATGACGATCAGTTCTGGGTCACATTCCGGGGACGCCAGTTCGGACCCTTTGCATATCAGTGGAGTAACGACCTCTATGGGGTGGAATTCCTCTACCGCGGCGATAAATTTGGTGAAGTCTGCAGCGAAGACGAGTTCTTTGCGGATCTGCAGCCCTACGAACTGCCAATGAGTGTTTGTCAAGTCGCGACGTTGACTGCCGGCATTATTGCTGAAGCTGTCCAGAAAGGCCGTTGCGTCGACCAGCGTGTTTCGCGGCTGATTGAGTTGCTTCATTCCTTCGGACTTGATCGATTCGAAATCCGCGAACTCTGATCATTATTTTGTCTCATGCAGCATCTGACGGAGCTTTGCTGCGTCTGACAGCAACGTGCGCAGCGCATCCGAATCGTTCTTTTCGATGGCATTTTCAAATTCAATCAGGATTTTCGATGCTGTTCTGATCGAGTCCAGAACGCTGCCGCGATTTCCGAGAAGTATGGTTGTCCAGAGTTCAGATGATCCTGCAGCAACTCTTGTCGTGTCCCTGAAGCCAGTCCCCGTGTATTTCAGTTCTTCGGCTGTCACCGCCGAAGCGCTGACTGCCGCCAGCAAATGCGGCAGATGACTGGTGTGTGCCAGTATCTGATCGTGTACGGTTGCGGACATTTTCGCCACGTTACAACCGAGCATTCTCCAGAACCGACAGACTCGTTCGACGACCTTATCGGGGCCTGATTCCGGAGTCACAACGCACATGCGATCGTCGAATAAGTTGGGCTGGGCATGCTCAAAACCCGATTGTTCTGCGCCGGCAATTGGATGCGATCCTACGAATCTGTCGGATGCTGCGGGGACTTCATGCAACTGATCATAGATCAGCTGTTTGACACTCCCGGCATCGGTGACCACTGACTGGTCGTCAGCAAGACACAGAATCTCTCGTACCGAAGCAGCGATACGGTCTACCGGTAAACAAACCACTGACAGGCTGCCGGACGGAAATGATTCGGCGGCGATACGGACATCAAAATGATCAATCAGCCCAGCCGCCTGAGCTGCGACTAATCGATCACGACTTCGTCCAATACCCATGATCCTGCAAGTCGGGAATCGCTGCCGAATAGCGGCGGCAATTGAACCGCCAATCAGGCCAACACCTATGACGACGACGCTGGATTCAAATTCGAGTCGCTTTGCTGTAATCATGCGGCGGATCATAGAGGGCTTGTGGCGGCCCGGCAAATCGATTCTGTGAGCAATTCATGACAACAACCAGTCGGCCGGTTCAGCATCTGAGAATCTGATGGGCCGGCCTATGGGAGTCAGAACTTCTTTTGAAAAATCGATCCCCATGACGCGCATGATCGTCGAATAGAGAGTGGGAATCGTGATCGCTTCTGTCGGAGATGCGTCTTTTGAGGTCGGAATCTCTGCCGGGGTTGAACCAACCAGTGCGCCCTGACGAAATCCACCACCGGCGACCAGACACGAAAACCAGTTTGGCCAGTGATCTCGTCCGCCTGCCGGATTGATCGAAGGCGTCCGGCCGAATTCACTGATGCAGAGGACGATTGTTGACTCCAGTAAATCTCGATCCGAGAGTTCTCTTAAAAGAGTGGCTAGTGCCGGGTCGAGTATTTCACATTGCGTGACATGACCTTCGTGATTCGATGCATGAGTATCGAATCCCGAAAGAGTGACTTCGACGGCACGGACCCCTACTTCCACCAGTCTGCGTGCGACAAGGCACCCTCGACCAAATCGTGTGTCGCCGTATGAAGCCTTGACGCTTTCCGATTCTTCATCCAGTCGGAATGCCTTTAATTGTTCCGAAGACATCATGGTCAGGGCCTTTTCCATGGTCTCCTGGTGTAGCGTGCCGGGCAGGCCAAACCGATGTTTGTTTCCGAAGGATTGACTGACGACCTCCAGCCCTTTCATCCTTTTGGCACTCCGTTCGTTCGACACCAGGTTCTCCAGGTTGTTGATCCCCTGCCCCGGATTGAAAACTCGAAAAGCATCCCATTGATTCCCCAGATAGCCCCCGTGAGAAAACGGCTGGTCGGCACAAAGGGCGATGTGCTGCGGGATTTCAATGGAGGGGTCCTGCAGTTCGAGGGCAGCGATTGCACCAAGTGAGGGATACTTGAGCGTTGGTTCCGGGCGGTAACCCGTCTTGACGAACTTCGTACCTCGTTCGTGGTCTCCTTCTTTGCTGGTCAGCGATCGAATCAACGTCGCAAGGTGCATCTGTTCGGCCACCCGGGGAAGGAGGTTGCTAATCAGAATGTCCTTCGCTGTTGTGCTGATTGCAGTTACCTCGCCCCCGCTTTTTGTGCCAGGGTGCGGATCCCATGTTTCCAGCTGGCTCATGCCGCCGCCCATCCAGAGTGTAATGATGGATTTAGGTCGCTCCGTGCGGCGAGCGGCCGCAGCACGCGCGGACATCGCTGGCAGTCTGAGGCTGAGACCCATGCCGGCGAGCATCGAAAGCAGGTTGCGACGGGTAATCATTTTCGGCGCTTTCATCTGGAGATATGTTGCAGTGATCCGCAGGAAGCGGATTAGTGATTCCATGAAAACTCAGGGCTGTTGAACAGTATCCAGAACAGATCACCAATGGTTTCGTGGCGTTGCTGCGTCCGTTGGCTTTCATCCTGCCTGTCGATTGACTCTTGGTCGGCTGGCTCGTCCTGCCGATTATCCTTGTCATTTGAATCCCGGGCCGCGGATTCAGGTAACTCCGCAAGATTCAGTCCGGATTTTTCGACGAAGTAGGCTGCTTCCTCTTCCGTGGGACGTCGTGTCAGGCAAGTCAGAAAACAGTTCTCAATGATCGCCTGGTCATCCTTCGAAAATCGAATGACCTGTGCAGCGGAGCTGAATCCGTCAGCCTTTGTAAATTCACGCGTGAATCGCCCATTCATTCTGAGCAGAGACTGCGGAATTGTCCCGACCTGCTGGAGCAGTTCGTCATCTCCCAGGTCGCCATATTCCTTGATAAAGTCGTTCTCATTGGCGAAACGGATCAGTCGAATGAAGACGTGCGAATTCTGGTCCACTGTACTCACGCTATTTGCCTGAAACAGTGAGCCAATGACCTGTTCTGGCCGTAGTCGGATCAGTGGGAAGACGGCCCATTGTTCAACTTCGTGGTCGTAAGCCGCTGGCGAATCTGCATTGCTTGCCGATGAGGCGCGAAATGCATCCGACAACGCGATGATACGGATGAGGTTCCCGATTGTACCCCCATTCTTTCGGAACTCCTGCCCCAGGACATCCAGAAGATCCGCATCAATGGCCGAGCCGTCTGCATGTTCATCTGACGGATGTGGCAAGTCATCTACGGGATCATGCCAGGGCTTTCCAAACATCAATCCCCAGATCCGATTCGCAATGGCACGTTCGAATCGCCGGTTTCCGGGATCTGTAACCCACGCGGCAAGCCGTTCTCTTGGCGATCCTTCATCCGGAAGCCATTCCTCGTGAAACGGCACCACGGGCTCAACAATTCGGCCTTCTTCTTCTGGCTGTCCGGGTTCAGGAATTCGATAGACCAGCGGTTCACTGTCTGCCGGTGGCGAATCCGTCACTCCACCCAGCGTCAATCGCGCGCTGGCGAACCATGCCGCCAACCCTTCAAAGTCACTTTGTGACCAGCGTTCGTCGAATGGATGGTCGTGACACTGGGCGCAGTCGATTCGCTGTCCAAGGAACGTACGTACGGTTCGTCCTGCGAGCTTGTTGACATCCAGGCCTTCGTCTTCAATTCGGGCAACCGTGATAAAGTTTGTCTGCGGGCGATCAGTCCATAGTCCTTCGGCAGCAATCATCTGTCGGGATAAATCGGGCCATGGTGTGTCGGCCTGAAGATGCCTGCCCAGCCAGTCGGTCAGCTGATCGCGGCGAAAGACTATGAATGGCCCACCCTCGACTCCCACCAGACTTCTGGCCAGTCTTTCGCTGAAGTAGTTTGCGTATCGATTGTCTCGCAGCAGTTTGTCGACCCAGCGTTCCATCCGCTGAGGTTGATCGTCGCTTTCGAAAGCGCGGATCTCTTCCAGCGAAGGAATGGTGCCGTGCAGGGCCAGGGACAATCGCCGAAGAATGGTGAGATCACTGGCTGGCTGAGGCAACGCCAGTTGTTCAGCCTGCCAGCGCCGCCTGAGCCATGCATTCAACCGATCTGCGGAGGATGATAATTCCTGCGAATGTTGATTGATCTGCACAGGGATCTGATTCGTGTGCAGTTCAATACGCCCGGCGGAATTCACGAGCCAGATGACGGCCGAGCAGATACCGACAGAAACGACAGCGACAAGACCCCTCATCCGTTTTCTCCAGTTCCCGATCCACAGGCCACACCGGGTGATGCCACTACCAACTTCGAGTCATGAACGTGCGTTTCTCAGAATGACAACAGAGTATAACTTTTGGCGTTATGGCTGTTCGTATTTCGTTCAGAATGATTGGCGTGCGATCCTGAAAAATCTTCCTGCCGAATAATTTTGTGCATTCGACGTATTACACTCTCAGGAAAACGATGGATGCCGACTCATGACCGTCTTTGTATTACGACCACGTGCAGAATGTTCGGAAAGCTTACTGGCCGTTGTGTTGAAAAACGGGACTGGCTCGCTCAGGAGACCTTAAAACACGACGGTTTCCAGTCGTCCTGCGTGCCTTTCCCGGTTTTTCAACGGACAGTTAAGCAGGCTTATTGGCCGTTGAAAACGAAACAAAGTGCAACCCAATGCGTTGACGAGGACGATTTTCACAGGCCTTTCAGGGTCGGCATTCCCTCGCTGACGCGTCGGGTTTCTTTTCAACGGGCTGCTTACGGATGGACCTGATACGATGACAACCAGATTCCATGTGCGGATGACTGGCATAAATGCGGTTCTCCACTCCGTCTTTCAAACATCTGCCGAAATCTTCTCGAATACGCCTGCGAATTCGGGGGGAGAAAATCGGGATCGGATTGCAACAGTGAGCATTCTTGAGCCGCCTGGTCCTGATCTCCTGAAATTGCCGGTAACACGGCCCGTGTCTGATCAGGTGAGAACTTCCGAGCCTGGTCCCGGTCCATTCCCCGGTATTCGAAAGCCTTTCAGAAGTCTGTGGTGGCTTGTCCACATCAGCTTCGGCGCGATATGTCTGATTCTTATTCTTGCCGTGTTCGCCGCCATCCCGGGGCTGAATCTTCTGACGCTTGGTTACATGCTTGATGGGCAGCGACGAGTTGCACTGTCCGGAAGATTACGAGATGGCTTCCCTTTGATGAAGCTGGCACCCCGCCTTGGCGTTGTCGCGATCTTTACACTGTTGTTTCTGATTCCTGTACGGTTACTGTCGACGATGTGCAACGCTGCGTTAATTGTTCGTGGTGGCACGGATGTTTCGAGTGATGGATTGCTTCTGGGTCTGACCATCCTGAAGACGGTGACTGCGATGCATCTGATTCTTGCAATTATGAACGGAGGGACCGTTGGATGTTTTCTTCGCCCGATTCGAAATGTGCGGCGAATTGGAAAGGCACTGGTCGATCGCACATTCGCCAGTGAACGACAGCACTGGATTGTTGAGGTTTGGGGAATTCTGCGTCCGGCGTACCACTTCATGCTGGGACTGAAAGCCGTGTTGGGGGCTTTCCTCTGGCTGGCAATTCCGACATCGCTCTTAGTCGCCTACTCGGCACCAGGGCGAGTTGCTCCCGGGTTCGCCGTGCTTTCATTCCTTGGTGGGTTACTATTGGTCCTGGTTGCCGGGTGGCTGCCGGCCCTGCAGGTACAGCAGGCCGTCAGCGGCCGATTCATGGATATTTTCCGCCTGCGAATTGCACGCAGCATGATCAGGAATTCTCCGGTGGCATGGTTATTTGCGTCGGTTGTGTTATACGCAATGACATTGCCTTTGTACCTTGCCAAGATTCGACTCTTACCCTCCGATGCCTTCCTTGTGCTGACTCCGGTCTTTATTGTTGCGATTTATCCGTCACGAATTCTCATTGCAAAGGCTTTTCATCGAAGTCAATCACGCGAACAATCTGCCGGGTTTGGTTTTCGATGGATCGCACGACTGTTAGCCTTTCCCCTTCTTGCTCTGTACGTATTATTCTTATTCCTGACTCCAACGATCAGCGAATTGGGTCGGGCCGCACCGCTGGAAAATCACGCATTCATGAGCCCCGTTCCTTACGGACAATGGGGGAAATGATGTCGTAATCAACGCAATGACAGGTCGGCAGTCCGCCGGATGCTGTCGGGCTAGAATGTTTGGCGAAGATGTCATTTGCTGCACCGGCTGCTTTGGCTCTCACTGCTCTTGCCCTTCCCATCATTGCGTTCTACGTGCTGAAGGTTCGTCTGCGAAGAATCCCTGTTTCGACCAATTTGTTCTGGAAACAGGTCTACGAAGACAAGCCCCCCCGATCCTTATGGCAGAACCTTCGCCATCTCCTGTCGCTGTTTTGTCAGTTGTTTCTGCTGGGGCTGTTAGTACTTGCCGTGGCTGATCCGTACTTATCCGGGCAGGCCCTGCAGGCGCGTCGCCTTGTGTTTGTGCTGGATGCATCAGCCAGTATGAAAGCGACCGATGTCAGCCCAACGCGATTCGACGCAGCACGATCTGCAGCCATGGATGTGCTGGATGGATTGCGATTTCGTGATGAAGCTGCCGTGGTCGTGGCGGGCAGCCGTCCCGAAGTTATCCTGGGAATGGCGGGGCATGTCCCCACACTTCGCCGCGCGATCGATTCTGTGCAACCGTCTGATTCTGTCGCTGCGCTCGATCAGGCAATTGAACTGGCAAAGCAACTGATCGGAGATCACGCCAATGGGCAGATCCTTGTCTTCACCGATTCCTGCGCACAGCGCCCCGACAACTCTGTACAGTCTTCGGACTTAACAAATCTTCTTGCCAACGATTCTTCGGTGTCATCGACTTCGGTGGATGCCCAAAATCAGGATGTTGGTAGCTCTGAAGAGCCGGAGAAATCATCCGAAACAGAGCCGGGAATGCCCCCCGTCGTCGTCTATCACACGTTTGCGACGCCAGCTGCCAACATTGGAATCACTCAGTTTCAGGCACGGCGCAGTATGGTGGATCCCATTGGATACGAAGTATTGGTGACTGTCACGAATGCCGCGGATGCCCCAGTGAAGGCGCGGGTTGAACTGGAACTGGACGGGATTACGGTCGATGTGATTCCTTTAAATCTGGCGGCGGAGGAGAGCTGGTCGAAATCCATCGAGAAGACCTCTCTGGAAGGTGGAGTACTCAGGGCTGCACTCACCCGAGTTCAGTCAGAGAGTGCCACCGATGCACGGAACTTAACTGCAGTCGGAGACGGGGCCGGATCCGACAACAATGAACGGAAAAAAGTCGAGCGGGTCGCATCAGTCAACTCGCTGTTGACCGATGACGTCGCCTGGGCACTGATTCCGCCGCGCATTGTGCAGGACGTCGTCATTGTCTCTCCGGGAAGTTTTTTTCTGGAACGAGTGTTCCGGGCAAACCCGCTGGTCAATGTTTCCGTGGTTGATGAGCTTCCCGAAAGCTGGCCAAATGATGCGATATTAGTTTTTCACCGACTCTTGCCATCGACATTGCCGAACAGTCCAGTCATGGTGATTGATCCCGATGCCAGTTGCAATTTGTGGGAGCTGGAAGCTGAGATTGAAAACCCGGTCGTCACCGAACAGGACGACGAATCTCCGCTGATGACGCACATTCGAATGGACAATGTGCTGATGCCCAGCGCGAAGAAGCTGAAGTTTAAACTTCCGGTGCAGGCGCTGGCTTCCACCATTTCGGGCGAACCTGTCTATGCAGCACTGAATCGACCCGGCGGCAGGAAAGGGCTTGTTCTGAATGTAAATCTGGAAAGCAGCGACCTGGCATTTCGTACGGCTTTTCCCATTTTGATCACAAATGCATTAAGCTGGTTTGCCGGGCAAACCGGCGAACTACAACCAGCGATCACCGCCGGGCAAAGCGCTCGACTGCGAAGGGACAATCCTGCTGAACGCCCGGAAACAAATAATGTTGACAGCCTGGTCACAAAGTCAGGGGCATCGTCGGATCTTGTCCTGATCTCTCCGTCCGATCGGAAGTTTCGCGTGGCGAGCCAGCAGGTCGGACCGTTGGACGAGGTGGGTATCTGGTCTGTGTCGATTCCGCCTTCGAGTCCACCATCCGGGACGGATTCGGGCGAAACAGGGATCATTCGCGGAGGTGAAGGAATAATTCCGGTGCAGCAGTTTGCTGTTAATCTGGCCAGCAGTTCTGAATCAGACCTTCGTCCCGTGACAAGCGGAAACGATGGATCTTCGCCTCTCAATTCATCGTGGCTGACACGGCCTGTGTGGTTCTACCTGGCAGTCTGTGCCTGCGTATTCTGTGTGCTCGAATGGTTCCTTTATCAACGCAGGTTCATTACCTGATCCGCTTCCGTTAAGAGATTATGGCCAACATCTGATTCCATCACCCACGGTCGCAGCCGAGCTGTCCAATGATGCCTTTCGAATTCACTCGCCCCTGGCTCCTGCTGTCGACAATACCGTTGTCCGCCGCTGTCATTTGGTTCTTTCGCAGAAGCCTCAGCGATTTCCCGGCAACGCAGCGCGTCGTGTCGATGCTTACGCGACATGGGATTCTGGTGCTGTTGGTACTTTCTCTTTCCGGCCTGACATGGCTGCAGGAAACCGACCAGCAATTCATCGTGTTGCTGAAGGATAACAGTCTGAGCATTGGTAAAGATGCAAATTCGCAGGCACAGCAATTTCTGAAGGAAGCCGCTGAGGTTCATCGTGACCACCGCTCCGTTGTTCTCCCGTTTGCCTCAAAGCCCGAGAAGGTGCAATCACTGGAAGATTGGGTCGAACATCAGCTGCGGCCTGCAGGCGGCGGATTGCCGGACACGCCGGATTCTGTTCCTGCGGGTACCGTCCCGGTAAAGATTGAACCAGATGCAAGTGAGGCGGCAGCGATCAGCCGTTTTGAGGCTCTGGACAAACAACTCAACGGAACAGATCTGGCAGGAGCCGTTGAAGCTGCTGCCGGATATATGCCTCCGGGTTATGTGCCACAGATTGTCTTATTGAGCGACGGTAATCAGACAGTGAATGATGCCGTAGCTGCCGCCGCGCAGAGCCGGATTCCGGTGAGTGTGGTTCCACTTGTCGGCATGGCTGAGCCTGAGGTCCAGGTGGCCGAAGTTAATGTTCCTGCGGAGGTCCGTGAAGGAGAGCCGTTCTTTGTCGACGTGGTGGTCCAGTCGAATCACGATGATGAATGTCTTGTGGAAGTGTTTCGCGGCGACCACAAAGTGATCAGTGAGAAGAAGCAGCTCAGCAGTGGATCGAACGCATTCCGTTTTCAGCAGTCCATCGAACGAGATCGCCTTGCGGCATTTACCGTTCGAATCTCCGGCGTGAAGAACGATACGCTGCTCGACAACAACAGTGACGCTGGTCTTGTTTATGCCGCCGGGAAACCTCGCGTGCTGATCATCGAGAGCGATCCGAATTTGATTCGCGAGCTCGCTTATGCTTTGGAGGATGAAGGAATTCAGGTGGATGTTCGGCCGCCGCAGGGCATGCCGGATTCACTGGCCGACCTTCAGAATTACGAATGTTTGATGCTTTCCAACGTCCCGGCGACGGACTTGTCGCAGCAACAGATGCAGGTCGCTCGAACCTGGGTTCAGGACCTGGGGGGTGGGTTCATCATGCTGGGCGGAGAGCAGTCGTTTGGGCTGGGGGGCTACTACAAGAGCACGCTGGAGGAGATTCTTCCGGTTCGCAGTGATTTTGAAAAGGAAAAAGAAAAGCCTTCCCTGGCCATGGTGCTTGTCATCGATAAGTCCGGTTCGATGGACGGTGATCCGATAGAAATGGCCAAGTCTGCTGCCAGATCTGCTGTTGAGCTGCTGGGGCGACGTGATCAGGTCGCAGTGCTGGCGTTCGATGGCGACACCTATGTCAGCAGTGAGATGCAGCCAGCCAGCAATGCCGCAAAAATCAGCGACGAAATCGCTCGAATCGAAGCAGGTGGTGGCACAAATATGTATCCAGCCATGGAAATGTCGTTCGAAATGCTGATGACCGCCTCAGCCAAACTGAAGCACGTCATCCTTCTGACAGACGGAGTGTCCACACCGGGCGATTTTCAGGGCATGGCCCAGCAAATGGCCTCAGCCAAAATTACAGTGTCTGCTGTTGCTGCCGGTGGAGGTGCCGATGCGGCACTGCTGGAAGAGATCGCCCGGATTGGCAAAGGGCGATATTACTTTACGGATGACCCGGCTCAGGTGCCGCAAATCTTCGCGAAAGAAACGGTCACCGCGAGCAAATCGGCCATCGACGAACAGCCGTTCATTCCCATCGTTGTTCGAGCGACGCATGCCCTGGCAGACCTCGATATGGAATCGGCACCGTTTCTGCTCGGCTATGTCATGACTCGTCCCAAGCCTACCAGCGAAGTCATTCTTGCGACCGAAAAGGGAGATCCGTTGCTGGCGTGGTGGCGGTATGGACTTGGTATGACGGCAGCATTCACATCCGATGCAAAATCTCGCTGGGCAGCCGAATGGATGACGTGGCCCGGCTATGGCAAATTCTGGACTCAGGTTATTCGCCAGGTTATGCGGAAGAGTGACGCACGGGGCATACAGATCAACACAGAACGAATCGGTGAGCAGGCTGGCATTTCTGTTGATGCGGTCAATGACGTTGGGCAGTTTCTGAACAATGCTGAAGTGGAAATGACGGTGATTGATCCTCGTCTCCAGCGCCACGTTTCGCAACTTCAGCAAACGGCCCCGGGCCGCTATTCCAGCGATATCCCCCTGCCCCGGTCCGGGTCATATCATATGGAGGTTGCCGTGAAGCAAAATGGGCAGGTGGTCTATCGTCAGTCACGGGGCCTGATACGGGGGTACAGCGATGAACTTCGGATTCGACCGCCTGACGAACAGCTTCTTCGTGAAATAGCGGACGTTTCAGGCGGCAGGTTCAATCCCTCTGCCGCCGACATCTATCAGCCCGCAACCACCACAGCGACGCGTCCGACGCCACTCTGGCCCTGGCTTCTGACAGCCGCGGCCTGGCTGCTGCTTGTCGACGTCGCTCTCCGCCGTATCGACTTCTCCGTCTACATGAAGGAACGTTGAACGTTCCTCAGGAGATGGAACCCGGACTACAGGAAGGGCAATTACAGAGGTTGCGGAGGTGGCTTATCGGAGCCGAACCTTGCAATTCCGGGGTTTCTTCAATCGGGAGTCAGCCATGCGATTGATTGGTTTGTTCCTCATTATGTGTATTTGTTGTCCGTGCATTGTCGCGCAGGTAGTGCCGGAGTCCGGAACGGCCCGTCGTGACAATGCCCTCAGGATGCCCCTCGTCTATTGCGAATCTGGCAGTTTTTTCCGGGAGTGGGCGGGAAAGCATCCAGAGAAGCCCGGTCTCGGGCCATTCCGTGAGAAGGTAACCCTGACAACCGGGTTCTGGATTGGGCAGTACGAAGTGACGCAGGCCGAGTGGCAGGCAGTCATGGGAAATCGAATCTGGGAGATTAAGAACGCGAAGAAGTCGGACCGTGAGCGGGACGACGTTCCGGACGGATCACGTTTTCCGGCATCGCTGATGTCGTGGGAAGAGGCAACCGAATTCTGTCAACGCCTGACGCAGACGGAGAAGGAAGCCGGGCGTTTGCCAGCAGACGAAGTGTATCGGCTTCCGACGGAAGCGGAATGGGAGTGGGCGTGTCGAGCGGGATCGAGCAAAGGGCTTTACTGCTGCGGCGATTCGGTTGAGGAGTTGCGAAAATACGCCTGGTTCTCACCATCACCACGCGGCCTGATTGGACAAATGCACGAAGTGGGCCTGAAGCTGCCGAATCGCTGGGGGCTGTATGACATGCACGGCAACATAGCAGAGCTTTGCCTGGATGCCTTCCTGCCCTGGAGCGCCTACGGGACAGACCCGATTTATCGTTCGGGTAGTTATGTGCGTGATCTGCATTTGCACGTCGTCAAAGGAGGCTCTTATCATTCGATACCCGTTGGCTGTGAGTCGTCGCTGCATTTTGATAACGGAACAGGCCGGCCACGCGGGGAACAGGCATGGATCGGATTTCGTGTCGCACGGGGCCTGGATCCCAATGGGGCCCCTGTGGCTCCCCAGGTTCAGAAGTCCGTCAGGATCGCTACGACTGAAGAACTGTTCCGGCAGCTTGCAAAGGCAATTGATTCGGAACAATTCGACAGCATTCAGGATTTGTTTTTCCCCGATCAACCAGCGGTCAAACTTGGTCTGATGACAGCGGCTGAAGCGGCCGAGATGTCGCGTTTGCAGGCGCAGTCGTTTGGGCGACTGGCGACTTTCCGCAAGCTGCTCGCTGAAGAAGGCCTGCTGCCGCTGGAAAAGACCCGGCTATCGGTCAAGTCAAAAGAAGAGCGGATTGTGAAGGGCCAAAGAGTTGAACTGGCGGCCCTGCTAGCGTCCAAAGCCAACAGTGTTCAGGTCATGCAGATCATCGATTCTGCGATTCGGCTGGATGGCCAATGGTACATCGTCGAATTGTTCGATGAGCCAATGATCGAGTACCTGAAGGCCATCGAATGAGAATTCGGTTGCGAATTCAACGATGTGAAACGGCAACAATCAACGGCCTGTTGATCGCCTGCTGTTCGATCGAATGACAACGTGCTGCGACGGGGGCAGATTATCGGCCTCGCATCGCGGCCTGCTGGCCATGCAACCGTGGAGTGACTGCGGCCTTCAGCGGATTAGTACTGCAGCGTCTCAATCATGCATCCAGCGGCAGTTTGACTGTTTGTCCTGTTTTGGCGGCCTCATAAATGGCAAGGATGATTTCCACACTCTTGCGACCTTCCGCGCCGTCAACTCGTGGTGCTCGACCTTCATTGATGGCTTCGATGAAGTCCTGAAGTTGCAGTTGATGGCCCACAAACGAAATCGCCTTCGGATCGGATGCTCCACCGGAGGTTGCCGAATTGGCTCCCAGCTGTTCCCGCAGTGCGGCGTCCGATGGGAGTTCCGTGGCAAATTCCCATTTCAAGATGGAATCCTGTTCCACAATGACAGTGCCCTGATTTCCGTGGATTTCCGTCTTCTTCAACAGGCCCGGCCAGGCAGCGGTGCTGGCCTCCATCACGCCGATTGCTCCGTTCACAAACTTCATGCAGGCAACGCCGGCGTCTTCCACTTCGATTCTTTCGTGGGCGAGCGTACCGGTGAAACCGCAGACTTCTGCGACATCGCCCATCAGCCAGTACAGGAGATCGACATTATGAATCGCCTGATTCATGTACGCCCCGCCTCCATCAAGTGCCCAGGTGCCTCGCCACCCGCCGCCGTCGTAGTACTCCTGAGTGCGCCACCATTTGACGTAAGTATCTCCAATGGTCAGCCGACCAAAACGCCCTGCTTCAATCGCTTCTTTCAAAGCGATATTCGCGGGGCTGAATCGGGATGGAAAGATGGTGCACAACTTCACGTTGTTCGCTCGGCATGCATCGATGATCTGATCGCAGCGACTGAGCGTGATTTCAAGAGGCTTTTCAACAACCACATGTTTACCTGCGTTTGCCGACGCTATCGCAGGGTCCAGGTGAGCACCGCTTGGTGTGCAGATATTGATGATCCGGATCTCAGGATCTGCCAGCATTGCCTCTAGGGTCGTGTAAGCCCGGCAATTGTACTCTGCGGCGAACGCATCTGCCTTTTCCTGACTCTGATTGAAGCAACCAACGACGGACGCTCCCTCAATTTGTTGAATGGCTTTCGCATGAAAGTGCGAAATCATCCCTGTGCCAACGATTCCAAATCCAACTGTCATGGCTCTCAATTCCTTCTAATTCTCTTGTTGTTTGAGTGCGATGGTTCGACCTCGCCCAACTTTATTGAAGACCAGTTTGTCTTCCCGTGCCAGCCAGCCGATGCCCTGAAGCACCAAGTCACGTGACACGTCCGTTTCTTTGATCAGTCGCGATAGTGAACAGGCTCCGTTTTCATTCAGGAAAGCCCAGATCTTTCCGGCAGCGCTTCCGATTTCCGCAATGGTGTCGATGCTGGTTTCAGACATTCGAGCAACCTTTCGCATCTCGAACCGAGTGAATCTCCGGGTCGCCGTTCCGCGACCGGCAGTCAAAACTCTCGCCGGTCGGAAGTTTAGCTTTGCACTACCGGCAATGTCACCAGTCAGCGGCGGCGACCTGCGTATTCTTCGGGATGCATGAAAAGCTGGTGAATCTGTTCGGCAGAAAGAGCCCGTTTGTAAATGGCAAGTTCGTCCATGTCGCCCACGTAATTGATGCCCAGCATCATGATCGCTTCGCTGCTGTCTGTGCCGGACCAGGTAAACTGCATGGGCTTGTGCAGTGATCCCTGCAATTTTCCATCGATATACAAATGGGTGGAGGCAGCGTCGCCGCGAGTGGAATTCAGATTCTCAAACGTGAATGCCACGTGCGTCCACTTTTCCCTGGAAAATGAAGGCGGTTTCACCACGATCATAGGGCGATCCTGCGCAGGGATGTCATCCCATTTGATCTGAGACGGGTTCCAGAAATCGTGATCTGAAAACGCGCCCAACCGGAAATCTCTGGGCAGGGTCTGATCGAAATCGACAAAGAATGCCGCGTCATTCCACTTCTTTGATGTGATTTGCAACGGATCGCAATAGCCAGCCGGAAGGTCCGGATCTGGTGACAATCGAAGCCATAAAGAAACGGTTCCGCTCCAGTGATCCGTGGGCTGCATTCCATTGACCGAAGCTTTGTAGCAAAGCACAGTGTCGGATTTTGCAGCAAACCGGAGGGCATCACCGTGCCTGCCCGCTTTGGACGCGATGGAGACTTCCGGGATATGCATC
>JAGQQE010000149.1 GCA_020426345.1 Planctomycetaceae bacterium | reverse complement strand
ATGTGCTCGTTTGCCGATCAACTCCGATGGTCATTCGCACTTGTGCGGCAGCCTCATTGCCTCGACCTCCGCCCCCACCCATTAACGCCGCAAACGGATTGTTCTGCTGCTGGCGACCAGCCGGGGCCTCTGTGTAGGTCTTGAAGACGTCATTTACAATTTTTGCGACTTCGTCGATATCGGCGTACTGGACGATGATTGAGCGTGGCTGCATGTCCCGAAGCGACTCTGGAATTTCATTAGAATCAAGCACTCGCAGCACTTGTTCCATTTCCTGAATGACCATTTCGGGGCCCGTAACAAAAAGGGAGTTGGAACGGATATCAGGAATGATACGCAGTGCCTGGGGAGAATTGCTCAACCCGGATAGCCCTGTCATGTTCGATACGGCATCGGTCACCGGCTGAAACATGGCTCCGAAGCTGAATCCGGAACTGGATGATGTGCTGGAGACGGACGTGTTCGGGAAGAGTTGCTCCAGCATCGCTGCTGTCTCTGTTGCGTCCGAAGCCTGCAAATAGAACACCGTCCAGGTGGTTCGATACGGGAGTGTCTGCTGCAGAATATCCATCATTGATTCCACACGATCCAGAGCCGCTTCATCGTTGGACATCAGAATCAACTCGTCACCGTTGACCAGAATCCGGATGTCTTCCCCAACGTATGGATTTGTCGTCTCCGGCTGAATTTCTCCCGCACTTGCGTTGTTCTGTACCTGTCCCGCATCCGTCTGCTGCAGTCCGGTGGCTACCCAGCCAGAACGTGGAGACCGGGACTGCATCGTCGTGGCATCCCCGTCCGGAGCAGCGTTGTTTGCCGGCGGTTCAGAGCCGGGGAGCGGGCCTGATGGAGTTTTCAGTTCCCGAATCGGTCCTGACTGTCGTGGGATCACAACACGAATTGTATTGGGTTCCGACGACTTCCATTGATTCTGCAGGAAGTCAAGAAACTCCTTCGGATCACGTCCCATCAGGCTATAGCGTCTGATCGGTCCACCGTCGCCCGCATTCCGCTGACCTGTACCGTCTTCGCCAAGCTGAGCAAGTACAGTTTTGATCTGTGTCACCTGCTCTGCTGAACCGCGAATAATCAAAACGCGAGTATAGAGGTCGGTTTCAATCGTTGGAGCGTCCGCTCCGTCACTGAGAAACAATGATCGCAGCGTCGCGGCCGCGGACAATGGGTCCATCTTCAACAACGGAATCACAGCGACCGATCCGGAACCACCACCCCCATCGAATTGTCGGATCCACTCTTCAATCTGTTCATGCTGCTTCGCGGTGGCCCAAATGTGAATGCGGCCCGCTCGACCGTCTTCGTTCACGACCACACCCGGCATCATGGCATCCAGACTCTTTGTGATCTCTCGGGCATCAACACCCGTCACGGAGTAGACTCGAAGATACGGTCCCGATGACCGGAACTGGGCCATCTCCGGATTCTCCGGAACGTCGATCGCCTTGATAATTTCTTCCACCAGCTTTTGCTGCTTTGCTGTACCGGTCACCATCAGACTGTTGGTCCGCGTGTCGGAATAGACCTGCAAAGCCAGTGTCGGGGCCGGTGTGCTCGAGGAGCGCGAGCGGCTTCGATCATCATTCGAAGCGCTGACATTCACGGCCCCCTGACGCATCCCGAACTGAGCCAGTAACATGAACTCCGCTTCTTCCGCTGGCAGATTTCGCAGCGAATACACCTTGAACAGGGCATCGTCGGGCCGGTCTTTCTCCATTGCATTCCGGATGAAACGCGTGATCCGACGCAAGTTGTCGCCAGCATCTGTAATGAACAACGTGCCTGTTTGAGTGAAAGCGGACATCTTGCCGATTGGCCCCAGCAAAGTTTCCACTTCCTGCGCCATGACTCCGACATCAACGTTGGAAACAGGTACTTCAATCCTGACGATCTCGTGATCTCCAACCTTTTCCAGTTCTTCCAGCGTCACATCCGGAACCAGCGTCGGAGGAATGCCACCTTTTCTTGCATCCAGACAGACCAGAAAACCATCCTTCAGGACGAGGGCGAATCCTTTACGCAGTAGGTATCCGTTCATGATATCCAGAGTCTCTCTGGCCGAATAAACGTTGTCGTCCTGATGGCTGAGCGTCCCAGGGGGAGTCACATTCAAATCGAGCGTGTACCCGGCCGCAGCAGCAAAGTCTTTCAGTACCTGTTCCCAGGGTGCGTAAGCGAAATTGAACCGGAATTTGTCCACAACGGTTCGCCCGTCGGACATTTCAACATCGGCACCAAAGCTCGACACCACCTGAGCTCCCTCCGGAGGTACATCGCCGACAACCGTGCCCGAAGCACCGGTTCCGCCACCCCCCGGCGCCATCGTGCCCGGCGCAGAAGCAAGATTCGTCGAGGGCTTCGACTGATTCTCCCACTGGGTTTTCTGTTCCGGCGTCAATCCTGCAAGAATTTTAGTGGCCCAGTCCTGCTCGAACTTGTCTCGCTCTTCGTCGGTCGAACCCGAATTTCGAGAGGCCACCCGGCGTTCTTCAAGAAGTGTTGTGATCTGCGTTTTCTGTTCGTCGCTCAAACCAAGATCCTGAGCAACCCGCGAATCGCCCAGAGCCCGTATTCCAGCGCGGCTGATATAGGCGGCCCTCAGTGCTTTCCGCTGTGGATCCGTCAGCACGTCAGCAGCGCGTTCCTGAAACTTCACGCGTTCCACCGCCACCGCGGCATTCAGCTCTTCTCTGATTTTCGCCGCCTCCTCGGGAGGCTTGCCTTTCATGCGTTCCAGGTATGGAGCGAAGAACTCGGTACCGGGAGTTGCCCCCTTCTGTATCTCGGTCAGTTTCTCGACCTGCAATTCGGAAAGCCCCAGCTCCTGCCGCACTTCGTCGTTGCGAAGCAAATCAAGTTCCCCGGACGGTGTCCGCTGTGCAAATGATTCTGCCCCGGCGATGACTGTCGCGAGGAACACAAGAGCGGTTAGAAGACGGTAAGGGGTCATGTGTGCACTTCCGAGTCGATTTTGTCGTTGAAGACAAGTCTGGACCTGAATTTATGTTCAGATAACCATCAGATGAGAGGTCCGGCGGTCAATTATGACCTATCCCACACCCGAGGCGGAACAACAAACCTCAAACTCCGGCGACGATGTCCAGCAATTGCCGGTTACACCAATCATCCGTCGTGGATGCGGGGCCAACGAAGACTGAAACCCCTGCCGAAGTTTCAGGAGTCTTAAAACTTTGAAAAGTTGCCGGATCCTTGATAGTCTGCCGGGGTTCTAACCTCTGGCAGGTGATTTTGCGTCATTTGCCATCTTCGCTATTACTGTTTTTTTGATCACACCGTTATCCGATTGAAGCGATTGCTTCAGAGGGAATGGACAGATGTCGCGCTACTTTCTGATCCGAAACTTTGGGATTACGCTAAGCCTGGCGATTCTGCTTTGCCAGCTACAGCCACTCTCCGCACAGGACAGAGGTGATCGTGGACGTGATCGCGGTGACCGAGGCGGAGACCGGGGCAGCTATTCCGGTCGGCCCAGCTTTGGCGGCAGCTCTGGATTTGGAGGAGGCCCGCCGGGGTTTGGTGGTCCTCCGTCGTTTGGCTCGGGATCATCCGGGTTCGGCGGGCGGCCGAGTTTTGGTTCCGGTGGCCCTCCGAGTTTCGGTGGTTTTGGGGGAGGTCCTCCCAGTTTCGGCGGCTCGTCAGGGTTTGGCGGTCCACCAGGTTTTGGCGGCCCACCATCGTTTGGTGGAACTTCTGAGGATCGATCCAGCCGATTCGCAGCAATGATGGACCGCAATGGAAATGGAAAGATCGACCAGGAAGAGCTGGACCGAATGCCGTCTTTCGTCAAAGACATGATGAAAGCCAGGGGTGTTGATCTGAAGGCTGGCACGTCTATCAACGATCTTCGCAGCGGCATGACAAGCTCCTCAGGATCTGATCCGCGCAGTTCTTCCCGAAAACCAGCTCTGACGCCCTACAGACAGAGCGAGAAGAATAATTTCCAGATCGTTGAACTCCCATCAAAATACACAGAGCTGGACATCGACTTCGATGGGCAATTAGCCTTTCACGAGTGGATCGCCTCCATGCGTGAAGATATCGACCGGTTCGAGGAGATTGACGTGAATTCCGATGCGTTTCTGACCCCCGACGAACTGAATGAATACGAAACAGCGATGGCGCAATCGGAAGAGGAATTTCTGTACGCTTCGATCCAGAAGGATCGTTTGATCATCGTGAACGGTTCCGGCAGCTCGTCTGATTCTCGAGGTTCCAGAAGCTCCGGCAGTGACAGATCCTCTCGTTCTGATGGACGATCAGGCGGTTCTTCAAGCGACATGGCTGCAAGCTACTTCAGTCGGATGGACCGCAACCAGAACGGCCTGATCGACATGGATGAATGGGAGCAAAGTCGGCGGTTGCGACCAATGTTCGAACAGGCAGGCATTCGTATCGCCCCAATGCGTCAGGATGAATTTGTTCGAAATATGGAGAAAGCCTCAGCACAAGGACGGTAAGAATCGCCCAAACAACGTTTCGGACAAATAGCGAGACTCTGTTCGAATGATGCCCCAGGTCTGCTGCAGACCCTGGGGTTTCTTTTTGTGTTGAATCCTGATGAGACTGTTCATTTTTGCGTGATTTGATTGACGTCACGGGCTGACCAATCGATAATTCGCGGGGTTTCCAGGTTTGGAATTAGATTTGCTTAAAGCCTGTCCATGCTGAGATTCATCACTCTTCAAGTCGCAATCCTGCTTTCCGCCATCTCACAAGGGACGGTTGCGGATGAGTTTGCGGAGAGCGGGTTTGGAGCACTGGAGCAGCACGATCATCAGCCGATTCTGGTCCCGTCCCGCCCCGTCATCGAGCGCATACCCATTTCGGTGATCCGGCCTGTCGATATCAAGGTGGCCCCGGATGGGGCAATTTACGTTGCAGATTCTGACAGCGAATCTGTTTTTCGGATGCTCCCAGACCGAACGGTTGAACTGGCAGCAACGGGCCTGAGTGGTCTGTGCAGGCTTTCCATCGACGACGCTGGCACCACACTTGCGCTGACTGCGACGGCACAGCCTTCGTCAGCCACCCAGGATTCCCGAGACAGGCAGGCGACTGCAGACACCCGGGGTACCATCGTGCAGTTGACACGGTCTGGCGTGTTCGTGACCCTCCATTCGATCCCCTTCCGCCCTGTTGGCTTTTGCCGCAGCACGACGGGCAAAATTGCCGTAGTCGGTGGAGCATCTTGCCGACTGGGTATCTTTGACTCGCTCGGAGACTTCCGGGAACTACCAGGGTTGCCAGAACCTGCGATGGATGTGGCATTGAATGGTGCAGACCAGTTTTATGTCCTGCTGCAGTCTGGACGAGTTGTCCGAATTGCCAGCAACGATGTTCTGCAGACTGTGGGCTTCGCCCCCGCGGCATCGTCTCGGCTCTACCGCATGCCCGAAGGCAGGATCGCAGTGCTGTCTTTCGATCAAAGTCGAGATGTCATCCGTGAAATCACGATGCATGCAGATGAATCCGGGCCTGTTCTCGCAGCAATACCGGAAGGCACTTCCGCGGTCGCCTTTGATCGTCTGGGCAACATGTCGCTCTGCAACCCCAATTTACGTGCGGTGACTCGAGTCACCTCGACATTCATGGTCGACTGTCCCCACTGCGAAAAGCCGATCAAAATGATCCTTTCGCCCAACAGGCTTCACGAACCGCAGAAGTCGAGATCTTTCTGAGTCAGCCCTGCCTGTTTCGCAGTAAGCCTGTTCGCACGGCGCGGTTTTGCAATCCTCACGAGATGCGCTTGATTCACTTCGGGAACCGTCGAAACTTCCGGAAGTCGGATCGATTCCTGAGAACCACGGAACGAATGCGTGAGCCGGTTGAACTGGCAGTGAGTGCGAAGTAAAAGCACGATTATTGACTGCATTTCTGGAGCAAACTGACCGTTTTGCACCATCTTCTTCTGCGGCGCACGAAAGAATTCAAATGTCGACCAACATCTCTGTCCAGCAACTCAAGGACGAAATGCGGAAGCAGGCTCACGCGAACCGCAATGCCCAGGAGAATAAGGATGAACTGAGCCGACGTATCGTCGGGGCATTCATGTCTCTGCCCGAGTATGCGGTTGCCAATACGGTCATGTTTTACATTGACGTTCGTAGCGAGGTTCGGACTCGCCATGACCTGGAATTGGCGCTTCAGTCAGGCAAGACGATTGTCGTGCCATGGTGCAATGCGGAAGGCGAGCTTGAACTGTTCCGTCTGGTGAGTATGGATGAGCTCGAAGTCGGCATGTACAAGATTCTGGAACCACGTCAGGACCTTCGACATTTGCCCGAAAAACAAGTGAACGTCGAAGCGATTGATCTGATCATGGTGCCGGGAGTTGGGTTCGATCAGCGCGGCGCTCGAATGGGACACGGCAAGGGATACTACGACAAACTCCTCGAGCACGCTCGTCCAGATACGCCGCTGATCGCGCTGGCCTTTGAATGCCAGCTGTTTGAAGAAATCCCTGTGGCAGCGCACGACGTATTCATGGATGCAGTGATCACAGAGGACCGCGTAATTCGGGGCAAGGGCAGGAAGTAGAACTCTTCTCACAATTCCTACCGTCCCGGGAATTGCGTAACTCCTTTCCCTCGCTTTCGAAGCAGGCAACTTTTATGTCGGTCGAAGTTGAAGACACGTACGCAGAGGCGTTTCGCAGCCTCTTTGTGGAATTCATGATTACCGCTCGCGACCGCAAGTGGCTGGATCATGCGATCAACGCCGCGACCGGTCACGGTTCGTCTTCGATTATGTGCGAATGCGAAGCAGGAATCGACCGTTACATTGGACCGGGAGGAGACCAGACAGTTGCGACACCGGATGGACGCCCCGGCGCAATTTGTCAGCTGCATGTCCCTCGATTTCGGAAAGACCGGGTTGAGGCACTTGAGAAAACGCTGCTGGCTCGGGTTAGTCAAAATATCCTGACGTGCCCGACGACGCGATGCTTCTCCACCGATTCGGATGCACCGGCATATCGGCTGGGACGCAAACTGGCCTACTTCGGCGACGGGTTTGAACAGTTGGAAGATCGATTCGGACGCCGGATGTGGGTTGTTCCAACCATGGGGGGCGAATTCTGTATCGATCGTCGCTTCGCATACCGCGACGGTGTGATGGGCGGCAACCTCTGGTTCGTTGCGACATCTGAAGACGCGTCCCTTCGTGCCGCCGAACTTGCCGTCGATGCCTGCCTGACAGTTCCCGGTGTCATTACGCCATTCCCGGGAGGCGTCGCCGCAAGCGGTTCGAAAGCCGGAAGTCGGTACAAGTTTCTGTTTGCCAGCACGAACGACCCATTTTGCCCGACACTGATGGACCGGGAAGGCGTGCAGTCTCAACTGCCCCGAAATGCTGCCTCCGTGATGGAAATCATCATCAATGGCAAAGATCTGGCGACGGTCAGTGAAGCAACTCAGGCTGCGATTCGAGCGGCATCGACGGTTGACGGTGTCGTGAAGATTACGGCAGGCAACTACGGCGGCAGGCTGGGGAAAAGCTGGGTATGGCTGAAGCCCGAGAATCACAATGCAGACACATGATCCGCAAGGCGTCCGAGACATTCAGTCCCGAAATTGCACCGACTGATTGCTGTGACGCTTTTGCACGACGAGGCCGGAACTGTTAGACCACACCTGCGCCTGATGTTGACTCTGCCAGAATGGCCAGGGTCATCATGCGATTACCTCCTGCCGGATGCCCAACCATGCCAGTAAAATTCGACATTTTCTACTGCATCCCCTCATTGAATCTTCGAAGCATGGTTGCAGCAATTTTGCTGCTGGCGGGCATTGTTCCCTCCGCAGTGCAAGCCGATAAGCCGGGAGAATTAATCGCCGTCCTTCCGCGATTATCCCCGGAGCGCGCCGGGATGGATTCGGAACGCCTGAATGTCATCGCCGAAGTCGTCGAAGAGGGTCTGCGTCAGGAAAAAATGCCAGGGGCTGTTGTGCTGATTGGTCGCAGCCACGGGATTGTTTATCACCAAGCGTTTGGCGATCGTCAAATTGATCCCGTCGAAAATCCGATGCTGCCCGATACCGTTTTTGATCTGGCATCGCTGACAAAGCCGATTGCGACTGCAACCAGCGTCGCAATCTTGATGCAGCGTGGCATCGTGGATCCTGACGCAACCGTTGCCACCTATGAACCAGACTTTGCGCAGAATGGCAAGGAGTCGATTACGGTTCATCAGTTGCTGACGCATCAGTCAGGGCTCATACCGGATAATGCCATTGGCGACTACGCGATGGGGCCGGACGAGGCGTTTCGCCGAATCAATGCCCTGAAGCCGATTGCCGAGCCAGGTGAACGTTTCATTTACAGCGATGTCAATTTCATTATGTTGGGAGCGTTGGTGAAGAAACTCACAGGACAGAACGTCCATGAATTCTCACAACAGAACATCTTCCAGCCCCTGCGAATGGTTGAGACAGGTTACCTGCCGGGCGAAGCCCTGCGTGCACGCGCAGCGGTCACAGAAAAGCGGGACGACATCTGGATGCAGGGAGATGTACACGATCCGCGAGCTCATTTGCTGGGCGGGATCGCAGGGCACGCAGGGCTCTTCTCAACAGCCTCTGACCTCGCTCGGTACGCCACCATGATGCTCCGTGGCGGGGAGTTGGATGGCGTTCGAGTAATGAACCCGGAAACGATCGATCAGATGACCAGAGCCTACCCGGTCCCTGGCGGCTTTCGCGGTCTGGGATGGGATATTCGAACCGGGTATTCTTCGAACCGCGGCGACCTGATGTCGCATCGCGCTTTTGGCCATGGTGGCTTCACAGGTACGGGTATCTGGATTGACCCGGAGCGTGACCTGTACGTGATCTTCCTCAGCAATCGTGTTCACCCGAACGGAAAGGGATCGGTCAATCAGTTGATTGGTCGTGTGGGGACAATCGCAGCCGCGTCGATATTTCAGATTTCCAACGTCCCGACCGCACCGATTCGTGATGCCAGTCATTCGAATGTACTGAATGGAATCGACGTCCTTCAACGAGATGGCTTTCAACAATTGAGCGGACGCAAAGTCGGCCTGATCACGAATCAAACAGGAATCAACCGGGAAGGCATGACGAGCGTTGAACTGCTCCACTCGGCCGAAAACGTGGCACTGGTGGCCTTGTTCAGTCCGGAGCATGGGCTGCAGGGAAAGCTGGACGTATCCAGCATCGCCGATGCCGTTGATGAATCGACGGGGTTAAAAGTCTTCAGTCTTTATGGCGATTCCAGGCGACCAACCGCTCAAAGCCTTCAGGGAATCGACACTCTTGTTTTTGACATCCAGGACATTGGATGTCGGTTCTACACCTACCCGTCCACAATGGGCAATGCAATGAAGGCAGCCGCAGAGCACGGGCTGCGGTTTGTTGTTCTGGATCGAGTCAATCCCTTGGGCGGAGTCGTTGTGGATGGCCCGCTCCTTGACAAAGGCAGTGAGTCGTTTGTGGGGTACCACACAATTCCCGTTCAGCACGGAATGACGCTGGGCGAATACGCATTGCTGTTAAAGACGGAATTAGAGATTGATGTTGATCTACAGGTTATAAAAGTCGAAGGATGGCGACGGAGCGAACTCTTCGACCGATGCGGGCTCACATGGATCAATCCATCGCCGAATATGCGAAACCTGAATCAGGCCGTGCTGTACCCCGGTATTGGATTGCTGGAAATGACGAACATCAGTGTCGGCAGGGGAACCGACACACCGTTTGAAGTGATTGGAGCCCCCTGGATCGACGGCAGAAAACTGGCGGCTCACCTGAACAATTCGGGGCTTCCCGGAATTCGCTTCGTTCCCACGACATTTACTCCAACGGCAAGCAAGTATCAGGGCGAATTGTGTCAGGGTGTCAGTTTGATTATCACGAATCGAAGCCAACTTCGGGCAGTGGAGACCGGCGTTGGCATCATGCTAACACTGCGATCGCTGTTCCCTGAAGCGTGGGAAACAAAGAATCTTAACCGACTGCTGTGCAATCAGGAGGTATTGACTTCGGTGCTGAATGGAGCATCGCTCGAAGCAGTCACTTCAACCTGGAAACGGGGCCTTAACGAATTTCAGAATCGCCGCGCTCGTATTCTGCTGTACGACGAGTCCAATTGAATTTGAATCCTTCGAACCCTTCCCATTCCGTACCCGACAAAGTGAAAGACTGTTTTCACTGCCTACAATTACGGATCTGACAGTTTCCAGCCGCAGAAATCGTTGGACTGTCCCTATAAATCATGACTTAATGGCTGAGGCGAAAAAGAAACCATGGACGTTGATATTCTGTCCGTCATATCCCGCTGGGCTCACGTTGGAACGGCTATTCTGCTGGTCGGGGGCACGTTTTTCATACGTTATGTCCTGCACCCCGCGCTCGATTCATCAACTCCGGAGCAAAACACCGCATTGATGGACCGAGTCCGAAATCGATGGAAACGGTTCGTCCACGGCGGCATCGCGTTGTTCCTCGCGAGTGGACTTTTCAACTACATGAAAGCAATTCCATCTCATAAGGGCGATGCGGCTTATCACGCACTTGTGGGGACGAAAATGATTCTTGCATTGGGTATCTTCTTTCTAGCATCCGCGCTGGTGGGTCGATCGAAAGGAACTCAGAAGTTTCGCGATCAGGCTCCCAAATGGACAGCGATCGTTGTGTTGCTTTCGTTTGTCATCGTAGCCATCAGCGGCCTTGTGAAGGTTCGCGGAGTGCCCGATAAGCCAGGTGCAACGGCCGTGGCCCAGGAAACTCCAGCTCCATAGTAGCCTCAAACTGTCGATGCGATTGAATTACGAATTCGAATCGTTCATTCTGTTCACTGGTTCTTTCCGTGGTAACGAATCGTCGTTTATCAGCGAACGATCGCTGGGCATCGTGGCATGGTCAGACTCACAGGATTTTTCAAAATGACATTAAAGACCGTATCACACTTGCTCGCAGCCATTCTTCTGGCAGCCGCACCATTCGCTAATGCTCAGGAAAAGGCGCCGAAACTGGATACCTCAATTGACAAAGTCAGCTTTCACATTGGAATGCAAATTGGCAATGATCTGAAACGACAGGGGCTCGAAGTCGCCAAACCTGAGCTGATTGCGGCTGGAATTGCAGCCTCGCTTGCCGGAGAGAAGTCTCCGGTGGCCCAGGAAGAAATCCGCGCGGCATTCGAAGAAATCCAGAAGATTGTTGAGGCAAAACAGGCAGAGAAAGCCAAAGTCGTGCTTGAGGCTGGCGAGAAATTTCTTGCCGAAAACAAAGCAAAGCCAGGCGTGAAAACGACAAAGTCGGGTCTGCAGTACCTTGTGGTAAAGGAAGGAACAGGGGCAACACCCAAAGCCTCCAGTACCGTCACAACGCATTATCGAGGTACGTTTATCGATGGGAATAAGTTCGATTCTTCTTACGAAGGCGACGCGCCAACGGCCGCAGACCAGCCAGCGACATTTCCAGTGTCCGGCGTTATCAAAGGATGGACAGAAGCGCTGCAGTTGATGAAGGTCGGGGCAAAGTATCGACTGTTCATCCCAAGTGATCTTGCCTACGGCCCCGCTGGTCGCCCATCAATCCCGCCGCATTCAGTGTTGATTTTCGATCTGGAATTATTAAACGTCGAAGAGTAGCCCGATCTTCGGAACTCATACAAACTGACGCATGCTGAAACTCACCACTATTTCGCAGTGGTGAGTTTTTTTGTGCTGCATTGCCGGACGATTCGCAGGAAAACCGTATCGAAAACGCGTCGGGGCAACTTCCGCATGTTTCCTGATCACCCCGTCAGCTGAAGGCCATATGCCATTGCCAGTTCGGGGGCACGTTGGCAACGGGCGTCAGTACATGGCCTTGATAGCCGCACCCGAATATTGGCAGATCGCCAGCCCATCGGACGAGGAGCCGAATACTCGATTGCGTGGTCATATCCGTGGATTGAATCCAGTCGATGCCATCCTCGGATGCCGATATGCCTTCGCCGGTGTTTGGTTGCGTGACCTGATTCAGAACTACGGCACGAATCTGCAATCCGCGGGAACGGGCGGCTTCAATCGTCAGCAGGGTGTGATTCACCATGCCCAGTCGGTTTGACGCAACAACGACAATCGGCAATTGGCATCGTTCGGCAAATCCGGCAACGGACAGGCTGTCCGTCAAAGGACACAACAACCCGCCAGCGCCTTCGATCAGCAGAAAATCGGCATAAGCCTGCCACGCAGAGCATCCCTCCACAAGCACGGATTCGTCTACGAATTCCCCCTCAGCCTTCGCGGATTCAGAGGGAGCAATTGAAGCGTGAAAACGTTGGGGACAGATCAGATCCAGCGGAATATCCGCCGAAAGTTCTGCCTGAATCGCGTCCAGATCGGGCCAGGTTCGCACACCATCACGACCAGGTTCTGAACCACTACAGACGGGCTTGTAAATTCCCGTACGCAGTCCGGACTGCCGCATTTGACGAGCCAGCAGGCACGTGGTGTAAGTTTTGCCGATGCTTGTGTCGGTGCCGGTGATCAGGAGTTTCTTCATCTAACGATGGGATCAGCCACGAGGCCCTGGGCGAGCAGAAAGTCTTCTGAAGGTGAGTCCACAATTGACGACGATGGATCACGAAACGCCCCGGGGGCGATGCCTCGAAGTTGGGTGACCTGCTGACGCTGCTCCTGACCTGTGGAGTGATTGATGGCCTCAATTAAATCCGGCTGTGCAAAAACCTGTTCAACAGTTTCATCAGCAGCCTCTGAAAGCCGTGATACCAACCGAGCTTCCAGCATTTCCAGTGTCCACTTTTCCAGCGCATCTTTCATCTGGCCATTGTCGGCATCAACAAGGTCGAAATCATACGAAGCTGACCAGCCTGTGCTGGCATTCGATGAATCGAACGCTCGAACCCACATTCGATAGTTTCCACTGCCTAGAGAAGTGGCAGGAGTAAACTGCGTCGCAGTCACGTTTGTCTCATGTATCACTCGCCCCGCACCGTTGAGACTGGAGACCCAAAGTTCATATCGTGTTGCACCTGCGACCTGCGTCCACGAGAACAACGGAGTTCCAGAAGACTGTGAACTGGCCGGAGTCAATATCTTTGCTGCGATCCCGATCTCGAAGCGATATGGCGAGCTCCATGCGTATTTATTGTTGGAAGCATCAATGCCCTGAATCCATGCGACGTACGATCCGGCGGGAAGCGAAGACAATTCGAGACTGTTTGTGGCAATTCCCGTCTGATTGACAACCGCAGCCGTTCCCGTTGAGAGGTTATTGACCCAGACGGCATATGTCGACATTCCGGGAATGGCATCCCAGTTGAGCGTTGGAGTTGATGTCACGCTCGCGGCGGTGACATTAACGTTTTGGGCTGTCGGCGCAACGGTGATGGTTGTGCGAGGGCTCCAGTTTCCAACGTCGCCACGTGCTGTAAACCCACGGACCCAGATGCCGTATTTACCAGGTTCAAATCCTGTCAGATCCACGGAAGTTCCGTTGACATGACTGTTGCGAAAATACGCACTCGTCGAAGTCGAGAGCTGATCAACCCAGACGTCGTAGTATGCTGCCCCGGGCAGAGCCTCCCACGAAACCGAGAAGTCAGGATCGGTTACTGTTCGATTTGCAGCTCCGGTAATGCTGGGCGGCGTTTTGACCCGCATCATTTTTGGAGTGCTCCACGCTGATGCCGCGTTAGAACTCGTGAAACCCCGCACCCAGATCCAGTACACGCCAATGCCAAGCTCCGTTGTCGGCGTGTAACTGTTCGTGGAGATGTTCGATACGTTAATGATTCCGTTTGTTGGCCCGGAAGCGTAGTTCGCCCATACTGCGTACCGGGTTGCGTTGTCCATCGCATTCCAGGTAATCGTGGGCATTGTAGAATTGGTATCGATGATTCCACCGGGGATGACAGGGACCGAAGCATCAGTGACAGTCAGCGTCGTCGTCCGCGTTGCCAGACCGGCAGGAAAAGCAGAAATGGTGACCGTTTGATTTCCGTCAATCG
>JAGQQE010000148.1 GCA_020426345.1 Planctomycetaceae bacterium | reverse complement strand
TTCTGATCACGATTGCGGCCAGTCTGGCCATTGTTCTGATTCCTGTTTCCGCGGTTCACGCCCAGAACAGCGAATCTGCGTCTGTCCCGACGATTCCTGCGGCAATTGATCTTCAGGATGGTGATACGCTTGTCTTTCTTGGAGACAGCATTACGCATCAAAGGCTCTACACGCAGTACGTTGAAGATTTCTTTTACACTCGCTTTCCTCATCGGCGGATTCGTTTTCACAACGCCGGGATTGGAGGCGCCAGAGCCTGGGATGCTCTTCAGAGAGTCAGTCGCGACGTGCTTGACTACAAGCCGCGTTACGTCACCGTTCTGCTTGGGATGAACGATGGAAGTTACCAGCCGTTCAATACCGACATCTTCAACACTTATCAGTCCGACATGCTGGAGTTGATTTCAAAACTTCGTGAGGGCGGAGCGATTCCAGTCCTGATGTCACCAACAATGTTCGATGCCCGAACCGGACGCCTGAAGAATCGCTGGGATGAAGCGATGCTGTCCCAGTACAACGCTGTGCTTGCCTACTATGGAAAGTGGTTGCAGCATCAGGCGATTGAGCAGGGTTTTTCCTTCGTTGACATGTTCGGTCTGCTGAACAAATTGACCATGGAACAACGAAAAGTCGACGGTAACTTCACACTCATCAGGGATGCGATTCATCCGGATGCCCCCGGACAACTGGTCATGGCCTACGCAATGATCGAGGATCTGGGGCTTCGTAAAGGATTGAGCAGCATTCGCGTCATGAACTTACCGAATGGAAAACTGCGAGTGGCCGGAACGGGCGGCAAAGCCAGTAATGCGGTCGCTACGGACGCCGGTGTGGAGTTTGACTGGCTGGCTGACGGGCTTCCATGGGTTGTTCCCGCCGAAGCCCAGCTGGGGGCCGATCTTACGAAACTTGGACATCGAGCGAGTCGAGAAGCGCTCATCGTTCCTCTGCTGCCAGCTGGAAACTACGAACTCAGCATCGACGGAACAGTCGTTGGCCAGTACTCACAGGCCCAGCTGGCCGGTGGGATTGAACTTCAGGGGAACAGCAAGACACCCCAGTACCAGCAGGCGATGAACGTGGCGATGCTGAACAAGACCCGAAACGAAGGTCCCGTTCGAGAACTCCGGGATGCCTGGCGAAGTTTCCAGACGTGGGCACGACAATCACGAGAACTGTCTAAGCAGCCTGGTAATGAACAAATGGCGAAGCAGGTCGCTGCCAGCAGGGAGAAAGTGGACGGTCTGGAGGCGGCCATTGTCGCAGCAGAAGCGGCGTCCGCAGAAATCGAAGCGAAGATCTACGAAGCGAATCAGCCTGTCTCGCGGCACTACAAACTCACGCGCGTCACGCCTGCAAAAAAATGACAGTCTTCATGTGCTGAAGATTCATTTTCAGGTCAGTACGATGCCTCATGCCTCTCGCGAAACGCACAGCGTTTTTCGGGCCCCTCGCATGATTCTCTGCGAGGGGCTTATCGTTTGCTGTTTGTTGGAGTGTGTTTTCCACGGGGGACTAAGGAACTGGGTGAACCTTCCATGCTGAATTCTTCGGAGTCGAATTCATTGCCGTCTGAAAGCGACGGGAAGGCTACCGCGAAGATTCGCGCGAACACCGGGCGATTGAAGATTCCGTTATTGATCTTTGTCGTTACCGCTATCGTCAGTGGCATCTGGTTTCTGGGAGAGGAACTAACCCTGAAGAAGCTGGCGTCGCGTGAAGCGGAGTTTCGACAGTTTCAGGCCAATCATCCGGCTTTGGTTTTTGTGGCGGCATTTTCTGTCTACGCAACAGTGGCCGGGCTGTCTCTGCCCGTCACTTCGGCCATGACACTTTTTTTTGCGTGGCTGTTTGGGTTTTGGCCCGGCATGCTGGTTGTCAGTTTCGGATCCACGGCCGGTGCAACGATTGCCTTTCTGCTCAGCCGTTACCTGCTTCGGGATGCTGTTTCCCGGCGTTTCGGTGATCGGCTGAAAGCTTTCAACGAATCGCTCACAAAAGAGGGCCCGTTTTATCTGTTCACTTTGCGACTGATTCCGGCGGTTCCCTTTTTCGTAATCAATGCTGTTATGGGGCTGACATCGCTGCGAGCTCGCACGTTTTGGTGGGTCAGTCAGTTGGGGATGCTTCCGGGGACGGCCGTTTATGTATATGCCGGAGCCAGCGTTCCGGCGCTGCAAACTCTGGCTGATCAGGGTCTAAGAGCAATCTTCACACCCCGCCAGTTGACACAAATCCTGATGGCATTGGTCCTTCTGGGGACATCTCCCCTTCTTGTTCGACTCCTGATCCGCAGATTTTCACGGCCCGCCGTTCGGCCGTAAGAACTAAGTTTCGTATTTCCGTAATGGTTTCAGAACTTCGAAAGCCACCGTCGTGACATCGCCCGCCTCTTTGTTGCCTCGCGACGAATTTGACCTGCAGCTGGAAGCGAATGTGCGTCCCCGTGACTGGAAGAACCCAGTACCTTCGGGGCGTTATCATCTTGTGGTTATCGGCGCAGGGACGGCGGGACTGGTGACGGCTGCCGGAGCGGCAGGGTTGGGGGCCAGGGTTGCGTTGATCGAACGCGGACTGATGGGTGGTGACTGTCTGAATTCAGGCTGTGTGCCGTCGAAAGCGATCCTGAGTGCGGCTCGAGCTGCTGCCTCAGTCCGCAGGGCCGGTGAATTCGGAATTGACGTTCCGAAAGATGTTCCTGTCGATTTTGCGTCCACCATGCAGCGAATGCGACGGTTGCGGGCCGGAATCAGTCCCCATGATTCGGCTCAGCGTTTTCGCGATCTGGGGGTCGATGTGTTCTTCGGCGACACTCGATTCGTCAGCTCAGACACGGTTGAGGTTGACGGTACTCATCTGAATTACAAGCGAGCCGTGATTGCCACCGGTGGCCGGGCCGCGATACCGCCCATTCCCGGTCTGGAGACCACCCGGTATCTGACGAACGAAACCCTGTTTTCACTGACGGAACTGCCACACCGTCTGGGAGTCATTGGTGCCGGGCCCATCGGTTGCGAGATGGCTCAGGCCTTTGCCCGCCTTGGTTCCGATGTCATTCTTGTGCACGCGGAACATGGGATTATGCCGCGTGAAGATCGTGACGCGACCCGCATTTTGCAGGCGTCGATGGGACGAGATGGAATCCGACTGGCTGGTTGCGGAAAGGATCTGCGAATCCGCAATGAAAACGGACCAGTCCTGAGCGTCGATTCGGTTCACACAAGATACGCACATTCGGTGGATGAATTGCTGATCTCTGCAGGACGAATACCGAATATCGAAAACCTGAATCTGGATGCCGTTGGTGTCGAGCATCACCAGAAAGGAGTGGTCGTTAACGACCGAATGCAGACAACGAACCCGATGATTTACGCGGCGGGCGACGTATGTTCGTCGTATCAATTCACCCATGCCGCCGACTTTATGGCTCGGATTGTTATTCAGAACGCATTGTTCAGGGGGCGGAAGAAATTGTCATCGCTGGTCATCCCATGGTGCACTTACACCAGCCCCGAAATTGCTCATGTCGGATTATCTGAACTTCAGGCTAAAGAACAGAATGTTGAAATCGATGTCTACATTCAGAAGTTCAGCGATGTCGATCGAGCTGTTCTGGACGGCGAAGACGAGGGCTTTGTGAAAGTACTTGCAAGAAAAGGAACAGATCAGATCGTTGGGGCTACGATTGTTGCTTCGCACGCCGGCGACATGATTTCCGAGATCACGCTCGCAATGACTCACGGCCTTGGGCTGGCAAAAATCGGCAACACGATCCACCCCTACCCCACGCAGGCCGATGCTATTCGCAAACTTGGCGACCAGTACAGCCGAACTCGCCTGACTCCCTTTGTCAAATTGCTCTTTCGGAAATGGCTCAGCTGGACGCGCTGAGCAAGTGTCCGAAGGATCACAGACCATTGCACGCTTTGGATCATTGAACGGCTGATTCTGCAAATCTTCCCATAGTCCGTTTCGCGGCCGCTTTCAGTCACCAGCGGTTGTTGTGATCGGATGCTGTTGTGCCAGGCTGTTATTGTGCCTGCAAGTGGGAAGCGTGCTGACTCTATTTGAGTCGTGGTAATTGTTTGAATAAACGTTAGGTCGTGGAACGGGATTCAATGTCAGGGAGCAACTGTTACCACCGCGCGACGGTAGCTGGAAAGAGCCGGAATCCCGTTGTCGATCACTTCCATGACGATGTGGATGGTTTGCATGCTGTCCACGGACGGCGCCATAAAACTGGTTTGCGTCCCATTGTCTGAACTCAGGACCACCTGACCGCGAAATGAGCCTGGTTCCGGGTAAACATACCAGTGGACAGAGATCGAATTTCCATCCGGGTCAATTGAGCCGGCGGCAGAAAACGTAACCCTTTCACCAGTCTTTGCGTGTAATTGAAGAATACGTTTCGACTGATCGGTATTGAGCGTCGCCATCGGGGCATGGTTTGCCTTTGTGAATGAATCTGCGACACACCAGTCCATGCGAGCGGCAAAGTCATTCTGCAAAGCGGCAGCCCAGCGCAGGACGGTGTTGTCTCGGTTGGTGGTGCCATTCCATTTATCGGTCTGGTTGGCCCAGTAATAGTCTTTCCCCGGAAATCCTTCGTTGTGCCCGTAGCGACCGCCCCAGCTTCCCCACGTCGGTTCCAGCGGATCATTCATTCCCGTTGGCAGCAGATACAGGAACATCATGGTGTCTCCCTCCTTCTGCCTGAGTCCGGTATTAACCGGATAGAGTTGGCCCAGTGGCCCATGGTCCTGACGCACATCGCGTTCGATATCGAAGCCACCGGCTGTGGCAGTCAGAGCTGAAAAACGATGGTACCACCGTTTGCCATCGCGGGGCGGGTGAGACGCGTTGAGCCAGAAGGGAAACGGCGGTGCAACATTCGTCGTATGTTCACCGAACTTATCTGCAGAACTAAGTCTGAGTCGGCTCTTGAATTTTTCATAGCCATCGCGGCCACGTTCACGGAGCACACGATCCAGGGCCCGCTTCAGGCAACTTTCCGCCGCTCCGTTATCGGTGCCCCAGTTACTAAACCAGACGGGTTCCGGGTCATCTGCATCGACAGCCCGGATAATCAGCTGCACGCCATGGTCCACGTCGTCATACCCGGCAACGGTTCGACTCAGCAGCAGATCCGGTTCGGGGAATCCATCGTCGTGGCGCAAAAGGTTTGGATAGCATTTTCCGTACGCATTGATGTGGGCACGGACAATGCCGAGGCCATCACGTACAGGATTCCTGTTTTCACCTTCTCTCGCCTTAGGACGATTCGCAATGATGCCTTCGATGTTGAATTGATTGGCGTAGAGCAGCAGTCGGACAAGTGACTGTTCGTCATCCGGATCGCCTCCCGCATCTGTTTCGACGATCAGTCGAAGCCGAGGTTCGGTGGCATCGGCTACGCTGCCTGACAACTGTGTTGCGGCCACCGGGATCAGAAGAAAGCAGACAGAGATGAACAGCAGACGCAATCGATCAAAACGCATGGGATTTCATCCTGACTGTCTTCAAACAAGAATCTCTTTCACGACATGCCCGTGCACATTTGTCAGGCGGCGTTGAATTCCGTTGTGATAGAATGTCAATCGCTCGTGATCAATGCCAAGAAGATGCAGCACAGTGGCGTGCAGGTCGTAAGTCGTGACAGGGTTTTCGATGGCCGTGTAGCCGATTTCATCCGTCGCGCCGAAAGCGAATCCGGGTTTCAGTCCACCACCGGCAAGCACGTTTGTGAATCCTTCGGGATGATGATCCCGTCCTTTGCTAAGGGTACCTTTGGCCGCCTGAGCGTACGGTGTGCGACCGAACTCGGTCGTGATCATGACGATCGTGGAATCCAGCAGGTTGCGTTGACGCAGATCTCGAATCAGTCCGGCAACGGGACGATCAATCCGCAGGGCTTCTCCGGTGTGGCTCTTGTAACCGTTTCCAGTGATATCGCCGTGAGCATCCCACGAAACGCCATCGCCGGTCCACAACTGCACGGTTCGTACACCACGTTCGATCAAGCGTCTGGCTGCCAGGCAATTGCGGGCGGTATCACGGCACTCTTTACGGTCAAGTCCGTAGAGTTTTCGGATATGCTTCGGTTCGCTACTGAAGTCCATGGCTTCGGGGATTTCTGCCTGCATTCTGGCTGCCAGTTCGTAGCTGCGAATACGAGCGGTCAGCAGATCCTGATGGACGTGCTGTTCCAGGTGCCGGGTGTTTAGCTGAGCCAGCAACTCCAGTCGCTCGCGCTGTGCGTCGGCGTCCAGTCCACTGGCTGGCTGGAGATCGAGAATTGGGGGACCACCTCTGGTATTGAACGGAACTCCCTGGTGCTCGGCAGGCAGAAAGCCACTGCTCCAGTTGAATGAACCGCCAGCCGCATTAGGAATGCCTCGGACATCCGGCAACACGACAAAACTCGGCAGGTTGTCGCTCAGATTACCCAGCCCATAGGATAGCCATGAGCCCATCGCCGGGAATCCCATTTGTCGAAAGCCAGTGTTGGCCTGAAAGATACCCGGAATATGGTTCGCCGTTTCCGCGACCATGGAATTGATGACAGTCAGCTCATCGGCAACCTCGTTCAGTTGCGGAAACAGTTCTGACATCCACAAGCCGCTTTCGCCCCGCTGCCTGAAGGGGTAATGCGACTTGTGAAGTCGGCCCGCTTTACCCATGAACGGGTCTGCTGTGCCGAATTCCCTGGGCAGCTCTTTGTTATGATACTTTTCGAGGTTTGGCTTGTAGTCGAACGAATCGACCTGACTCAAACCGCCCCCCAGGAAGATATGAATGACATGTTTTGCCTTTGCCGGATGGTGCAACCCTTTCGTGCCAGGCGAATCGCCCTGTACCGTTCCGTCTCGCACGAACAAATCGACCGCCGCGATGCGTGCGACGCCGAGGGAAGCATGGGACAGAAAGTTTCTGCGCGTTGAATCAGCCGAGGCCATATTGGGTTCACTCCACAAACAGAAACTCATTGGTATTCAGCAACACCAGACCTAGTTGGTCCAGGCCGCGTTTCTCGGCGAAATCCCCGGACAGTTCCAATTCCATAGGCTGAGGTGTTCTGCCGAAGGTCCTTCGATACATTCGAACGACCTGTTGTTCGAGCCTTCCGCCTGCTTCGCGCTGAGTCTGTTTTGCCAGTTCCGCTGCACACTGTTCCACAAATCGGCTGTTCAGCAGCGACAGCGACTGCACCGGCGTAATCGTCTGCGGTCGCCGTGGAAGCATGACGGACGGATCGGGGCAGTCGAGCGATTCCAGCAGGGGATTGTTGCCGCTCCTCGCCCAGAGTCGGTAAATCGTTCGTCGATTGACCTCCTCATTGAATTCACCTGTCGGATCGGTGAATTCGTGGTTGTTGCCAAGCTTTACTGCCACATCTCGAAAGCCTGGACCGCCCTGTTTGCGATTCAGCGCGCCGCTGACCGCCAGCATGGCATCGCGCGTCGACTCCCCATCAAGTCGCCGTGCGTTGGCTCGCCACAACAGCCGATTGTCGGCGTCTGTTTCCTGAGCCGCCGGATTGCGCACATTGGATGCCTGTCGCCATGTGGCCGATGTAACGATCAGACGGTGAAGAGGTTTGATCTTCCAGCCTTCGGAAACAAACTTCTGTGCCAGCCAGTCAAGCAGTTCCGGATGGGAGGGGCGTCCGCCGGCAAAGCCGAAATCACTGGGCGTGTCGACGATGCCCTGACCGAAATGATAATGCCACAGCCGATTCACCAGCACGCGCGAAGTCAGTGGGTTGCGTGCGTCGGTGACCCACGTGGCCAGTTTCGTCCGACGATCGGCTTCCGGTGCATCAGGGCTCAGGCCAAATTCTGCTGGTAAGCCGGCACGTGAAAGCGAATCCAAACCGGCGGGCGAAACCACATCGCCCGGATTCCGATAGTCTCCTCGAGCCAGCACATGAAACACGGGCGGCTGAACCGGAATGATCACATGGGCCACGCCATCAAACGGCACAGCAGGCTCCGCCATTTCCAGACGCTGAAGCTCCTGACGCAGTTGTTGAAACCGTGAACGCTCGCCGGCCGATGCGCGGACGAACAATTCTTCCAGTGATTCGCCTGCACGAACGTCACGAGATCCTGATGCAAAGTTGCGAGCGACCTGGTTTGCCGACAACGCTTTGTTGTACAGCCCGATGAAATGCAGTTTTCCTTCCCAACGGCGATTGCCCGTTAACTCATCGCCGAGCGCCAGTTGAAAAGTATCGTCCCAGTTGGAAAGGTCACCACCAAACTGTCGTTCGGCAACGTGTTTCCCATCGACGTAGCAACTCACATTTCCGGACAAGTCAAATGTATACACAACGTGAGTCTTCTGTGTCGTCACTGTCCCGTTGGGAGTGGTCAGCGAAGGCAGGCCGTTCTGATCTGTTTTTGTGGTGCGGAATCGCAGATCAAAACGATTGCCATCCTGACCAAAAGTAAAGTTTCGCCGGGCAGAATCTTTCGACAGGGTTACGATTCTCGCCGGGCCGCTTTGTTTGTCCTTTGCCGGAGTGAGCCACACTTCGATTGAAAACTCGTTTGTTGTCTTTGCCGCTGTGACTAATCGGGTGGCTGGTCCCGTTGAGGCAAACGCATGCTGGCCGCCACTGACAAGATTGAGCGGCGGATCCACGCGGCTTTGATCGGGCAGTGACTGTCCGATCGTTTCGTCCGGCAGGTACAGAATCTGTAGCCCTTCGATCGGATTCCCTGCGCCGGAATCTCCGTACTTATCACGTACGAGCTTTTCGTGGATTGTAAGTTCACGGCGGAGGGTGTCGCGTCTGTTTGTCCATAGGCGATAGGCTTCACTGTCTGGTCGCGCGGTGATGCCCTGTCGCTCTTTTTCCTGTTGTGTAACACCGCCCAGTGCCGCGGCCAGTTGGTAATATTCACGCTGCGAAATGGGATCAAACTTATGATCATGGCAGCGAGCGCAATTGGTGGTCAGGCCAAGGAAAGACTGTCCAAACGCCGCAACCAGATCTTCCAGGTCATCCTGTCGCACGGCCTTTCGCATTTCGGGCGAACCTTCGTTGTGCCCAACCTGATCCCAGGTGCCACAGACTAGAAAACCCGTCGCCAGCAGCGCGTCAAGATCATCAGGATACAGCACATCGCCCGCAATTTGTTGACGCACAAACTCGTCGTATGGCAAATCGTTATTCAAGGCATTGATGACCCAGTCGCGATACCGCCATGCGTTTTCGCGAATACGATTCCGTTCAAAGCCCTGACTCTCACCGAAGCGAATCACGTCTAGCCAGTGCCTGGCCCAGCGTTCACCGTAGTGAGGTGACTGCAGTAATCGATCCACCACTGCTGTGTATGCTTCGGGATGATCTCCAAAGGTCGCCAGGTCAATTTCAATATCGAAGAGCTCCTCCTTCAGTTTGCCGTTTTCCTCCTTCAGCAGCGGAGGCAAACCAATCAGGTCAAAATATAATCGCCGCAGCAATGTTCGACCGTCAGCCTGTTCCGAGGGGGCAAGCTGTTTTGATTCCAGTTCTGCAAGCACGAATCGGTCCAGCTCATTTCGGGGCCAGCTGGCATCGCTCACGTTTGGCACGGCTGGACTTGTAACTGGCTGCAGCGACCACCAGTCATAGCCACCACGATCCTGGGTCGAGAAACGAAACGGATCGATCGGATCAGATCCCCACCTGGCCCCGTCTGCGATCCATTTTCTCAACAGCTCTTTTTCGCTGCTCGGCAAGTGTTCCTTTGGCGGCATCTCGTCTGCATCGATGCGCTGCCAAAGCAGTCTGCCCTGCGGATTTCCCGGAAGAATTGCCGCTCCGCTTTCACCACCGGCCATCGCATCGGCAGAACGCGACAGATTCAGCCCACCTTCGTTCGTTGAGCTATTGTGACAATTCAGGCATCGCCGAACGAGCAGTGGGGCAACCTCATTGTCAAAATGCCCCCCAGGCTCGCCGCCAATCGCGGTTTCTGTATGAAGCAGCAATACAACGATGCAAAAGAATAATCTCGAAATGAACGCCACACATGATGCGAGGTGAGGTTCCGACTGTTGGTCATCGTGAATGGCATGCCGTAAACGTTCACTCCCTGTTCTCGGGGCGTTCCAAATTCCGGTTGTGATGGTAGTCGTCACCATGTGATGCCCTGATCGGTGCAACGAAAGATTATGTAAAGGCCTGATAAGCGGAATTCGTTCCGGACAATTTATGAGCGATGCTCGAATCGCATGTTGGGAGACAGAGAAGTCGGTGTCTCCGTAAAATGAAGGACTCCCGTCACCATTGTTCAGAAAAGAAGGCCGTTTTGCACGGCTCCGTTCCATCATGGAGTGCGGAATCGCGACTTTGATTTGCGTGTCCGGATCTGTTTTCGACTGACACAAGACAGTGGATCTGGAAATGACGTCCCGGAAAATGGCTGCGTTTACTGAAGCGTCAACAGCGCACCCTGACAGCTGGAACCAGCTCCTGCAGTGCAGCCGTAACAGTGCCGACCCACCGAAATGGGCTGGTCTGACAGCAGGTTGGCTTTGTATTCACGGATATGCATGCCTGATGCTGTCGATATCGGGAGATCAAGCATCTGATTGAAGTCGCAATCGAAGAGATATCCCTGCCAGTCTACTGAAAGTGTTGTGCGACACATCAGTTCCTCCAAAGCGTCGGGGTTGAAGGAATTGACCAGTAACTGCATGTAGTGCTCATAACGCCCGCTGGTCAGCAGGTCATCCAGGAAGCGGCTGATTGGCATATTTGTAATGGCATACAGATGATTGAATCTGATGTCGTAACGATCTTTCAATTGTTGCCGGTAACTTTGTTCAAGCTTCCTCTGGTCTGGCGGCAGAATCGCGCCAACGGGATTATAGACAAGTGACAGTGTCAGGTTCCCTGGATCTGCTGCGTAGCCCATACGATTCAGAATCTGAAGAGCCTGAACAGATTTCTGAAAGACTCCTTCACCACGCTGCGTATCGCAGTTTTCCTCCAGGTAACAGGGCAGTGATGCCACAACCTCAACTTCGTGTTGAGCGAGGAATTCCGGAAGATGCGTATATCCGGGGGCCGTCAGGATGGTCAGATTGCATCGATCAGTCACTCGGCAATTTCTGCTCCGCACTTCGCTCACAAACCATTCGAAGTGCGGATTCATTTCCGGTGCACCGCCAGTCAGGTCGACAGTCTCGATGGAACCTTCATCGATAACTCGAAGGCAGTGTTCAAAGACTTCTTTGCTCATCAATTCTCGCCGATCCGGCCCGGCGTCAACATGGCAATGTCGGCAAGTTTGGTTGCACAGTTTTCCCACATTCACCTGAAGTGTTCTTAAGGTGGATCGACGCAGAGCGGGGACGGAGTGTATTTCAAGTGTTGACTGAAATTCAGGGATAGTGTCCGAGTGACAAGTTGCGAGGATTTCTCTCTGTCTCGCCGCATCGGCCAGTGGGTGGCCTTGTCTGAGCAGCGTCAATGATGCCATGGTCATGTCCGGGGGTAAGATAATTCTGGCTGGATTTGCGATGAGCTGACGTCCAAAGTCCTGGGTGAAAAGCTTTCAAGGAATTGAAGGAACTCGTAAATTGTGTTTAGCAGCACGGTTCATCCATGTTGTCGCAATTCGAATTTGATTCCACGGTTGCTCGATAGTCTGCGCCTTTTGTTTCGGATGCTGTTCTGAGTTTCTGGCGTTTACAGTCGTACGGCGCTGCGTCTTCTGTGCGAATACTGATTCGTGGTTCAACGGGTTCGAAGAGTCCATTGTAGGGAGCACGCTGAAGCAGCTGGAATGTTTTGTCGCAAACTGCCATTCGCTGGCCCCGCACGTAGACATGGCCATCATCATCTTCCACCCGACGAAACGGACCCTTATAAATCACCGCCTGGTTGCGTTCCAGACAGGGCCCCTGTTTACCCTTCCACGCGACAACAGTGATGGACCGGAATTCGATGCCTTCGACGGTTTGCCAGGGTTCCGTCTGGCGCTTCGCAATGGAGATGCCATGGAAGCCTGCATCGGCAAACGCCTGAAGAAACAGGTCTTCCCGGAATGCTCCGGACAGGCACCCTGACCACAGATACCCATCCTTCTGCATGTGATCAGGGACAATTTCGTCGCTGACAATATCGCTGATCACTGCCCGTCCGCCACGTTTGAGGACGCGAAAAATTTCTCTGAATAGCTGATGACGGTCCTGCTGTCGTACCAGGTTCAGAACGCAATTTGAAACGACGCAGTCGGCTGAATCGCTGGCAATCAGCGGTTGTTCTATTCGAAGTTGTTCTTCCTGAGTGCGCTGATTCAGCCAGGCGGCCGAATTGTTGACAGGCTGATGCTGAAGTCGCTCATTCAGCAATTGAAGGTCGAGTTGCAGATCCTGGATCATTCCGTAGCGGAAGTCGACGTTGGAATAGCCAATCTTCTCTGCAATCTGATGCTGATATTTGCGAGCGAGTTCCAGCATATCGCTGTTACAGTCTACACCAATCACACGCCCCCCGGGGCCAACGACCTGTGACATGATGTAGCAAAGTTTGCCGGCACCTGAACCCAGATCGATAACGGTGTCACCCGCGTCGACCCAGACACTTGGATCGCCGCATCCATAGTCCTTGTCGATGATCTCCTGCGGTATCACTTCCAGATATTGTCCGGAATACTGAATCGGACAGCACAGTTGCGGCTCCACTTTTCTTGAGGCAGCTGCGTACCGCTCATACACGGCCGCTTCGGGGGGTGAATTCGACGCGGGCAAAGATTCCTGCATGCTGACTTCCATTGCTGATGACCCATGCTGAACACCTGGGCAAATGTGAGTTCAGTGATCAGGATAGGAAACGTCTTCCTGCTGGGAAAGCAGGCGGGCATCATTCACGCAGATCTTTATCGGCAGGGATCCGGCTGATTACCGTCGCGAAAGCACGCCGTCCCCGCGCGAAACAGCAACTTGCCACGAACGGATGCGGGTTCTGTTCCGACGTGATTTGCTCGATGGTGTCTGCGCAGGCTTCAGGATGGTGACGCGTTTATCAGGGTAATACGGTTTCGGCCCGGGCATTTCCTGACAATTGAGTATTGTTTAGTCGATGACATAAAGCGGCGAATCGTTCGTCGTCCCTGACTGGATACAAATCAGGTTGCTTTTCGATCAGAAACGAATCCTGAAGTCCATCAGCGACGGCTTTGTTTAAAGCGGCGATTGCGGCATCCAGCAATTCTGTTTTGGCATCGTCATCGGCATACCGATACAGTTGGGCCAGTGCACGGGCAATGTCCAGATGCAGGTCGGCATCTTTGGCATCGCCAGCGGACAACTTTTCGATCAGGGCCTGAGCTCCCATGGCATTGCCCATTCGGGCTTCTGTCAGCATCAGGTTGACACTGTTGTTTTTGTCATCACTGACAGCCAGCATTTCTGATCTGACAACACGAGAGCGTTCCAGCAGCACGGTCGCTTCGTCTGTCTGGTTTTGCAGATCTCTGGCGGTAGCCAGATAGTACAAACCATGCCCAAAGCTGCGTTTGTAGTCCGCATTCTTCGGATCGGCTTCGTAGAGCGTTTCGCTGAGCAGCAGAGATTCTGCCATCGCGGCGGCACCCTGATCCACCCTGCCCACCCGCACCATATACTGACCAAAATTCCTTAAATGCCGCGCGAGCTGGTCTTTTGCATTTAAATCATCGGGATTGTCCTCAACTGAAGTTCTTCGATCTTCAATCACAGCCAGATACACGGGGACGGCCTGTTCTGCTTTACCCAGCGTGCACAAAATATTTGCCTGGCTGGAACGAGCAATATCGCTGCTCTGACTAAAGAACTGTCGAATCAGGGGGATTCGGTTGGCTGGCTGTTGTTTCACCCAGTCGGCGTCATTCTGGATGTCAACAAGAATGGCCTGACACACATCGCCGGCCTCCGAAAAATACTCAGAGGCCTGATCCAGTTGCCCCAGCTTTTTGGCCCCGCTCCCCAGTTCACGCAGCGTTCCCTGCAATGGGACTGCAACTTCGAATTTTACCGGGCCGGGAACCGTC
>JAGQQE010000147.1 GCA_020426345.1 Planctomycetaceae bacterium | reverse complement strand
TAACCACTTTCTCCAGCTGAACCACTTCACCCACGCTGACGGCATGAAACCACACCACCGGTTTTTCCGCTGGTTGAGGATTCTGTTCGGCGTTTGGGCCGGATTGATGCGACGACTGGCAGCTCAAGGCTACAGCTTTGGCTGTGCCAAGAAACTTCTCACGAATGCCTCGGCGATACCTCCCGTGACGAAGCATCCGCCAGAGAATGAAGGGGCACAGCAAACACAGGATCGCTGCGTAGCCCAGGTTCAACATCCATGTCGTTGGGCGAACCGTCATCATTTTCCGCAGCACTTCTTGTACTTCTTGCCGCTGCCACAGGGGCATTGATCGTTGCGGCCGACCTTGGGTTCGTCATTGATGATGGGCTGAATGGCTTTGTTGGGTTCACCGGGTTCCGGGCCGCTGGTCTGGTATTCTTCGGTCGGTTCGGGTGGTGGTGCGACGTCGTGTGCGGTCGCAGTGATCTGCCAGAGCGAGCCCACGAAGTTCGGGCTCTCATGTTCAATGCGGAAGATCGTCTGGGTGACTTGCTCACCAATCCGATCCCACATGGAATTGAATGCGCGGCGGCCTTCTCGTTTGTATTCGGTACGTGGGTCTTTCTGAGCGTATCCGACAAAGCCGATGCCCTGCCGCAGGTGCCCCATGAAGTACAAATGATCTTTCCAGGACGTATCCAGGATCTCCAGCAACACAGAACGTTCGGTCTGCTGCATTTCGGGTCGCGCGGCTCTGTCCATCCGATGCAGAATGAATGCGCGGGCTTTGTCCGTTGTCAGCTTTCGGAGTTGTTCGGCATCCAGAGAAACGTGGAGTTCTTTTTCGCCCCAGGTGACCAGTTCTTCGATCTGCAGATCGCTGAGCTTTTGTGGTTCGGATGTCGAATCTCCAAGTACAGCATCCAGTTTCTGTTCGACCACGCTGCTGTCAGGCCTCGCGGAAAGGAACGCTTTGCTGGCATCGGCAAGAGTTTCAAAGATCTGTTCGAAGGAGCTTTCAGCGAATTGTTCCGGGTTGTACTGAGTACCAAATCGCGTGTTCGCCCATCGCGCCAGGCGTTCGCGATTTGCTTTTTCGCCGTGAGAGCCGTCGCCGGACAGAAAACTGTGCATCCCGACAGAAACCGGGAAGGTCACTTCTTTTTCATCGTATCGTGAACGTACGCGTTCTTTGAGCAGCGAAACGATCTGCGAAAGTTCGAGGTCTGAAAAATCTTCGGGGCGCAGATTCAGGGTGAAGTGGAAATTGGCCCAGCCGGCGAGACTTCGTTGCTGGAACTGATCATCCAGAAACGTGTGCAGATCCTTCAGTTCCCAGCGTTCCATGGACTTCTTTGCGTGCTCCATCAGAACGCCGTGCAGTTCGTCCCGATCGTGCTTGCGCAGATCGCGGTCATTCAGATTCAGATCGAATTGCCGGTTAGCCCATTTTGTCAGAGCCATCCAGTTCCAGTCCGTCTTTGTCTCTGAGTCTGCCGGCAAATCGATATCGATTTGTTCGTAGGTCAGTGTCTCAGCCTGAGCATGTCCTTCGTCTCTCAGGTATTGTTCGAGCTGATTGAAGTCCATGTCGCGAATCTGGTAGGGCTCCACTTCCAGATGCAGTTTATGCCCGACCCACTCCTTGATTGTCTCCCATCGATAGTTGCGATCCAGGAAATGGGCGGCCCAGTGTTCGATCTGCTGATCCATCATCCCCAGCACCAGGGAGCGGGTGTCACAGCCATCGAGGATATCCTGACGATAGGAATACGTTCGCTTGCGCTGTTCATCCATCACTTCGTCATATTCCAGCAGGTTCTTCCGCTGGTCGAAGTGCCGTTCTTCGATCTTCTTCTGCGCGCCTTCGACGCGGCGAGTCACCATCGGGCTGACGATGGGTTCGCCTTCACTGAGCCCGGCCCACTGCATCACTCGCTTCACAAAGTCGCCGGCGAACAGTCGCATGAGCTTGTCATCAAGCGAGATGAAGAAGCGGCTGGAGCCCGGGTCGCCCTGTCGACCAGCACGGCCTCGCAGCTGCAGGTCGATACGGCGCGAGTCGTGTCGTTCGGTTCCGATGACGTGAAGTCCACCCAGTTGGGAGATTTCCTTGCCTTCTTCGATCATCCCTTCGCGTTCGGCAATGGCGCGGGTTAGTTCGTCCCATTCCGATTTTGGTACGTCCAGACGTGTGGCGTATTTTTCCTTCAGCTCTTCCCAGGCGATGTGTTCCGGGTTGCCGCCAAGAATGATGTCGGTACCGCGACCGGCCATGTTGGTGGCGATCGTTACTGCGCCTTTGCGTCCGGCCTGCGCAACAATTTCGGCTTCACGCTCGTGGAATTTTGCGTTCAGTACAGCGTGTTTGATGCCCTGTTTCACCAGTTTGTTGCTGACGAGCTCGGAGAGTTCGATGGACGTGGTACCAACCAGAACGGGGCGACCGGTTTTATGAACTTCGACAATCTCGTCGACGACGGCCTGCCATTTTTCCTTGTCCGTGCCGTAGATGTTGTCCGGGTAATTGATACGTTGCATGTGCCGGTTGGTAGGAACCGCAACAACGTCCAGCTTGTAAATCTTGTAGAACTCTTCGGCTTCGGTCATTGCTGTACCGGTCATGCCGCTGAGCTTCTTGTACAGTCGGAAGTAGTTTTGAAGAGTGATGGTCGCCAGGGTTTGCGACTCTTCCTTAATCTTCACACCTTCTTTGGCTTCGACGGCCTGGTGCAGACCGTCGCTCCATTGACGGCCTTCCATCTTACGGCCTGTGTTTTCGTCAACGATGACGACCTCTCCACGTTCGACCACATACTGGACGTCACGTTTGTAGAGGTAGTGAGCCTTCAGCGCGTTGTCGAGAAGGTGTGGCCACTCCATGTTGCCGGCCGTATAGAAACTTTCCACTCCTGCCAGCTGCTCCGCGCGACGCACACCTTCTTCGGTCAGGTGACAGGTGTGCTCCTTTTCCTTGACTTCGAAGTCGACATCCGGTTTCAGTTGTCGAGCGATCTGGTCTGCGCGGGGATACTTTTCAAGGTTGTCATGGGCGGGACCACTGATGATCAGCGGCGTGCGGGCTTCATCGATCAGAATATTGTCGATTTCGTCGACGACCGCATAATCCAGCGGCCCCTGCACCTGAAGCTCTTTGGTTGGCTTCATGTTGTCTCGCAGGTAGTCGAAACCAAACTGGTTACTTGTGCCATAGGTGATGTCGCAGGCATAGTGCTTTTGTCGTTCCTGCGGCCCCATGTTCGACTGAATGGCTCCGACACTTAAACCCAGATTCAGGTAGACCGGACCCATCCATTCCATGTCGCGCTGAGCCAGATAGTCGTTCACTGTGATCACGTGAACCTTGCCTGCCAGCGCGTTCAGGTACGTGGGCAGCGTTGCGACCAGTGTCTTACCTTCACCGGTGACCATTTCCGCAATCATGCCATGATGCAGGAAGTATCCACCGATCATCTGAACTTCGTAGTGTCGCATTTTCAGAAAACGACGTCCGGACTCCCGAACTGCAGCGAACGCTTCCGGAAGCAAATCGTCCAGAGTTTCTCCCGCGCGAAGCCGTGCGCGAAATTTCTCGCTGCACTGTCGCAGCTCGTCGTCGCTCAGCTTCTGAAAGCCGGATTCCAGCTGGTTGATGCGGTCGAGCAGAGAACCCGGAACGATTGAAGTCATCCCGTTGCGATCACGAACAAAGCCCAGTCGCTTCATCCGTCGTTCATTGGACGACCCAAACAGATTGGTTATGCCGCGTTCGATCTTGCCAGAGGCGGCGTTAAAGAAGTCGCCAACTTTTTCGATGAATTCCATGATGGCTCAGCAGTTCTGAAGATATCAATCCGTAAACGTCAGGACGGTGTGTCTCGCCGCCGACCACACCAGACTTTCGGCGTGAATTACCGAACATCGTTTGGCGGCCTTGTGTTATCTGGTGACCGAGCCTTTCGGCTACCGGAAACCATTGCAACTCGTCGCGACAACAGATTCATGTGCTGCCACATCGGCAGGCATTGGATTCCGGTGTCAACAGACGCGTTTTTCGTCGTAAGTCAATGTGGCGCAAGTGTATTTGAAATTCGCAACACCGGTCAATCCCGCCCGAACCTCCGCATTACCCCCGTTTGAAGCGGGAATCCGACGGTCGAGCGTCGCCTTCAGCGGTCTGGAAGCAACCACTATGCCGAAACAGAATGGTTTCCGGCTATCGCGACCCTTCCGGGGTTGGATGTGGGCAGGATCGTCTCTCTCCGAATCTGGCTGCAGCAATTTTTGCAGCCGCTTGCTCCTTCGGACGACCGGGCGATAGGACACAGAGTTCAGGGCCGGCCCGTTCAGGAACCGTACCTTTCAATCACCCGCTTGACAGCCCAGTTCAGGAATTACACACTGGCTGTGAGGTGACGCGCCCGTCGAAAGGACTGGTTGAACGCTGCCGTCACCAGGTTGCTCAGCCCGGAATCCTGAGATGGCCGTGGGTGGGCTGCTTGCTGATTCCAGGTCCGTCCGGCGAAGTTTTTTGAGATTTGCTTCAGGGGCTCATGCTTCAGCGACCCACAAGTATCCTTCGGGACATGTTTGGAATTGATGCCCGGTGCCTTGGCGTCTTCCGAATCGTAATCGCATCGATCCTTCTTGCAGATCTGGCCTTAAGATCGCGTTTCATCGTCGAAAATTACACGGACGACGGATTTCTTCCACGCGACCTTGTCGTTGCACCGGACTGCTACATGTCCCTGCAGATGCTGAACGGTTCCTACGCCTTTCAGGTCGGGCACTTTGTCCTTGCGGCATTGAGCGGTTTGATGCTTCTGGTCGGCTACCGCACGCGAACGGCAACCGCCCTCTGTTGGCTGCTGACCATTTCATTGCACGCAAGAAACACGTTTCTGCTGGATGCCGGTGACGATCTTCTTCGGTCGATGTTGTTCTGGAGCCTGTTTCTGCCACTGGGATTGCGATATTCGATCGATGGACGCCACGTCGATGGGCGTCGCGATGTGATCCCGGATCAGCGTATTATCCTCTCCGCATCTTCCGCAGCATTGCTGCTGCAGTTTGCCTGCGTCTACTTCTTTGCGGGCTGGTTTAAGACCGATCCGGAATGGACCGCGGGAACGGCCATCGAACGGGCACTCGGTCAAACGCAATGGATTCGTCCGGCGGGGCAATGGCTTGGACAGTATCCGACCCTCCTGCGCTACATGACACCGGCGGTGGTGTGGTTTGAGATCATCGCGCCTCTGTGCCTGTTCATTCCGTGGCGGACAAGGACGATCCGCATGTTTGTGATTCCGGCGTTCTGGATGTTTCAGTTTGGGCTGGGAATGACAATCTGGCTCCATATCTTTCCGCTGATCACAGCGGCTGCAACCATCCCGTTCCTGTCATCATTGATCTGGCCGGAGGAGTCTGAGAAGAACACGAAAGCGGAGACCGTGACCACCGCAGCGGGATCAAAACACACCATGCGCAGACGGATCGTCTGGAATTCAGCACTTGCTGTCCTGGCAGCAACGACGATCGTCATTCAGGCTGCAAATTTCGGTAAGAACTTCCTGCCGACAGAAGAGCGGATTGTGTCACTCATCGGCTGGAACGCGATTTGGTCGATGTATACCACCACTCCGAAGTACTCCTATCAGTTTTCTTCCGAGGCGACTCTGGCGAATGGTGAGACGATCGATCTGATCAATTCTGAAGTGACAACCACCGATCGCATGCGAGTCCAGCAGCTGCACTCCTCTTATCGGTTTCGGTACTTTCTGGAGACAGCATCGAGTGCCTGTCCAGGTTTTCCGTCCCGCTATCTGGCACACCTTGTGTATCGCTGGAATCAAACGCAAACGGAAGACCGCTTTGTCGTTAATGCCCGAATCATTGGCACCGCAAAGGCGATCGGTGAGCCTGGTCCGGGAGAATCAACCGTTCTGCTGGAGATGGGGGTCGGTCCCGCAGAATCTGAATAGCTCACGTGCCCGTCCATTTTTCTGGCGAAGCGGTGGATGACCTTTGCCATTGCTGCACACACGCAGGAGTGAACGAGGCATTCCGGGAAATCCCATGCCTTCGGGCGGTATGGGGTTGCTGTTGTCGACTCAGGAGGCGAACATCCCGCGCGGCGGGAGGCGAACGTTCCCGCGTGCGGAGGATCAGCAACGCGAATAAGCAATGGTTGGGCAGTAACGGATTCGAGCGGAACGATGTCGTCAGAAAAAGGCGAGGCGGTAGTCCTGCGGCAGGTGGATTTCAGCGAATCCAGCCGGGTGGTCACATTCTTCAGCAGAGAATACGGAAAATTCGCCGCTCTGGCCAAAGGCGCCAAGCGTTTGAAAGGTCCATTCGATGCTGCTCTTGACCTGCTTTCGCGATGTCGCGTAGTCTTCATAAGGAAGTCTTCCGGCGCTTTAAGTTTGCTCACCGAAGCTCGTTTAATCACTCGATTCAGGCCCTCAACGCCCGATTTGTCGCGTGTTTATGGCGGGTATTACGTGGCCGAACTGATTGCCGGGATGACTGAAGATTTCGATCCGGCTCCTTCATTGTACGACCTTCTGGTTGATACCCTGGAGAAGCTGGCAGGGAAGGACAACAACCCTTCATTGATTCTGGTTCACTTCGAAATCGCGCTTCTGCGCGAGATCGGATTGTTACCCAACCTGTTTGATTGCTCCGTTTGCGGAGAAGTTGTGCCTGTCGATCAGAATGTTCGTTCGGGATACGCTCACTGGGTTTCTCAGGGCGGGCTTCTGTGCGGAAACTGTCGTCGTGAAGAATATGCAGGCACCTCTGTTTCTGCCGGTTCGATAGCTTTTTTGCGTACGATTTCAGAAGCGGATGTTGATCCGCAGGATATGCCCCCACCAACATCAGCACAGCTGGCTGAATGCCATCGATTTGCCGTGTCAGCAATCACGCAGAACCTTGGCCGTAAGCCCTCCACGCTTCGCTACATAAAAATCTGACAGTTGAAAAACATGTCACAACTCAGGACGAGAAACTGCCGAACGGATTCGGCTGATCAGGGTTCGGCAAGCGAGCATGAATGGCACACCGTTGCCATTTGGCGAGGCGAGCGGAATTGGTCAGTAGTGCTCATCCTGTCGTGCGCGGCAATGCTGTTTTCCGGATGTCAGGCGTTCTCCAATTCGTCTCTCAGCGCTCTCTCCAGTACCAAAGGAATTCGGGGGCCACTGGAGCGAAGTCTGAGTGCAGAAACGCCGCTCGAAGCAGGACAACGATATTCTGAAGAAGCGCAGCGTCTGGTGGAAACCGCCCAGACACGATTCGATGCCAAAGACTACGAAGCTGCTGAGAAGATCTACAAGAAGGTTGCGAAGAAATACAAAGAATCTTCTGTAGGCGAGCAGGCCCAATTCGGGCTTGCTGAAACATACTACGCCAATGGCGAACTCGCCAAAGCGCAGGACGCTTACGATCAGCTGTTTGTCGATTATCCCTCTACGCGTTATGTCGAACCTGCCAGCCGTCGGTTGTTTGCGATTGCTCGCCGCTGGATGGAAATCAGCGATCCTGTGGCAAAATCGGAGATTCGGCAGGTCAGCAGCGAAACCGCTGTGCCCGATTCATCAAAACCTGTCGCACCTTCGAATGCCCCCAGTCTGAAATATCGCATTCTGCCAAACTTCACGGACAGTTCTCGCCCGATGTTCGACACACAGGGGCGAGCATTGCAGGCCCTGAAAGCGATCTGGATGAATGATCCCACCGGACCACTGGCCGATGACGCGCTGATGCTGACGGCGACTTATCATCAGCGACGAAAGAACTATGTCGAAGCGGACCGCTACTACAAGATCCTGCGAGAGGAATATCCCGACAGTCCGCACTTCGAAAAGGCTTACCTTCTGGGATCCCACGTGAAGCTGATGTCCTATCAGGGCAGCTATTACGAGGGTGGAGATCTTGAGGCTGCCGCCAAACTCAAGGAACAATCGCTGCATTTGTTTCCGGCATCAGAGCAACGCGGGGCGGTCAGAGAAGACCTTCAGAAGATCTATTTACTGCAGGCTCAGCGTGCGTGGGACAAAGTGCAGTATGCTCAGCGTAAAGGAAGACCGCGGGCCGTTGCCATCGGGTGTATTCAGTTGATTGCGGATTTTCCGGATACGAAGTTTGCCGCTGAAGCCAGAAACCTGCTGGGAACAATCGACCCTGCCACTCTGGATGGCCTGCCGGAAATCGAAGAGTATCTGAAAACGATCCCGAACACTCGCGATCCTCGTAACGGTCAGGGCTCCGGGCCTCCCACCCGATCTGTGAGTGACAGTCGTGCTGAAGAACCTGCTGGCGGCCGTGTACGGTTATAAACAATTCAAGGGATTCGTCTCCGCAGAATGACGTAATGAATCATCGAGCTTCGCTTCTTTCAACGGCCCTGCTGCTGACCGCTGTCTCCGGTTGCGGATATATGCTGGGCAGTCCCGTTGTCGAAGGCGTTCGAACGGTTCATGTACCAGTCTTCCAGTCGGAAACATTCCGTCGTAACCTGGACTATCTGCTGACCGAAGCCGTTCAGAACGAAATTAAATCGCGAACGCCGTATCGCCTTACCGACGAATTCTCGGCGGACACGATTCTGAAAGGACGAATCGTTGAGTACCGAAAATCAGTACTCAGCGAGAACCGGTTTGACGACCCACGGGAACTGCAGTTGCTGGTTGGCGCGGAAATCACGTGGCTGGACCGGCGCAGCGGAAAAATCCTTCAGCAACATGTTTTTCCGATCGGCCCCGACCTTTCCCAGCAGGCTTCTCAGGTTTCGTTCGCGCCTGAGGCCGGACACTCCCTGGCGACAGCTCAGCAGGATGCTGCAGGCCGACTCGCCAGTCAGATCGTTGATCTGATGGAAGCTCCCTGGTAAGTCAGCAAAGCTACAGATCAGAGGCAGGAATATGTGTCTCTTCCTGCTGGAAGAATCGATCTCCCGGGCTGGCGGACGTTCTGCCGACGTAGACTCCGGCAGCAGCTGATGTCTAAGATTCGCGACTGCCCAGTCTGGCATGTCATGATGACGTGCCGTACGGAACGCCATTGATCAATGTGTTCAGGAAGACCCAGCTGAAATGAGCGACTCACGATCTGTTCTTCGACTTTGTTTACTTACTGCACTGGCAACTTTTGTGTTGTTGGTCAGCACAGTCAGTGTGCCGGCGGCTGTCAGCGGTTCCAGTGTTTCGGCTCAGGCAGAACGTGATCCAAGGGTTGGCAGGAAAGTGATCGTTACGGTAGCAGGAGCCGAGCTTAAGACGCCACAGGCAACCGTATGGCGAGCCTATCTCGGCGAGGTTTTCACCGTGTCGATTACGAATGGTGAGTGGCTCTGGGTTGCCGAAAAAGGTGGCTGGCTTTGGGAACGTGAAACGGTCATGTACGACACTGCCATCGATGAATTGTCGAAGCGGTTGACGACCACTGCCACAGCAGAAAACTATCACCTGCGAGGTGTCGCGCTGCTGGCACACAAACAGTATGACCGTGCCATTTCTGACTTTACCGAAAGCCTGCGCCGTGAACAGAAGAATGCGGGAGCATTCAACAATCGTGGACAGTGTCACTATCTGAAGGGCGAATATCAGAAAGCCATTCAGGATTATTCGATGGCTTTGAATCTCGATCCAAAACACTTTCTGGCTCGCAACAACCGCGCGATTGCCTACATCGCAATGCAGCAGTACCCCAATGCTCTGGCCGATCTTCAAACAGCCCTGCAACAGGTGCCCGAATACCCCGAAGCACTGAACAATCGGGGGGTTGTTTTTCAGAAGATGGGCAAACTGGATGACGCAATCCGCGACTTTACTGCGGCCCTGAAAGTGGACCCTCAATATACCGACTCTCTCGGCAACCGTGCGTTTACCCATAAGCTGAAGGGAGACTACAGAAATTCTATTGCGGACCTGGAACAGGCCATCAAGATCCGCCCCGAGACCTACGAAGCCATCAATGACCTTGCGTGGATTCTGGCCACATGTAAAGACGACAGCATTCGAAACGCTCCGAAGTCACTTGATCTGGCCCTGGATGCCTGTCAGAAAAGTGAATACCAGCAATGGAACACGCTTGATACGCTTGCCGCGGCCCTGGCCGAAAACAATCGTATGGAAGAAGCCAGACAATGGCTGGCGACAGCCATCGAACAAGCGCCAGCAGAAGCAAAGCCGCGGCTGAAAGAACATATGGCTCTGCTGGATGCAGGCAAGGCGATCCGCGACTAGACAGAGCGTCTCTTGATGGCTTTCGGGCTGGATCATGTCCGGAAAAGGCGGGTGACAGGTTGGAACAACCGCCGTTCAGCAAACACAATTCAGCAAGACTCGCAAGTGGATATTCGCCGGTTCCTGCAGTTTTAACCAGTTGTATCACCCGACGGTCTGAAGTCGAACGACTGTCTTGCAACGGTGGTCCTCCTTACCATGCCTGCCAACCTGACTCCGCAATATCAAAAGGCCGAACGTGAATTCCGCCGCGCACAGACGCCTGCGGATCAAATCGATTGCCTTCAGCGAATGCTGCAGCTGATCCCGAAACACAAAGGAACAGAACGACTTCAGGCCAGCCTGAAAACGCGACTCAAGGAAGCGAACCAGCAACTGTCTGCGGCCATCAACACTCGTTCGACGTCGCAGTTCCGTTTGCCGCGTCAGGGTGCTGGTCGAATCGTTATTGTCGGACCGCCCAACAGTGGCAAGAGCCAGCTACTTCGATCCATGACCCGCGCGACGCCCGAGGTATCCCCGTGGCCGTTCACAACGCGCGAGCCATCTCCGGGGATGCTGTCCTGCTTTGGGATTCAGGTTCAGCTGGTCGATACTCCTCCGGTTTGTCCCGGACAACTTGCTCCCTGGCTCCTGAACCTGGTCCGTACCGCAGACGGCGTTTTGCTTTTGCTGGACGGATCGAATGATGACGCTCCGGAGCAAACGCTGGCTGTGGTTTCAGAATTCGAACAGCGTAAAACTCGACTTTCCACAGTCAGTGGTTTCGATGAAGACAGCTTCGCTGTTCTGCAGATCCCCGCCGCTGTCGTCATGACTCGCTGTGATGCACCAGACGCAACTCTTCGCCGGGAAATATTTTCAGAGACGGCCGACCGAAATCTTCCGGTTCTGGAGTTCGAAGCGAATCGGCCAGAGACGCTTCCGCCGTTGACTCACACCATCTTTGGTCTGCTGGACATTATCCGTGTTTATACTCGCCGCCCGGGAGACGCTCCTGACCTGGCCGACCCGGTCACGATTCCGATTGGCGGTACCGTCGAAGACCTGGCATTGCACCTCCACGAAGAGCTGTTTCGACGAGTGACCAGTGCAAGAATTCGTCGACGCGCCGATGACGGGAGCATCAGCAGCGAATCGCTGGTCGTTGGCAGACAACACAAACTTTGTGATGGCGATATCGTCGAACTCCACTAGCCGTATGACAGCCGGATAGCTTCACCAACAGAGCTCGATTGTTGGTTACCTGATGCCGTCGCTGGATGCGGTACTGCGTTTCTGTTCAAGAAGCGACTGCAGAAAGTTCTGGATGCGCCTGTGGACTAAACCTGTTTGGCGTATGATCAGCAGATTGTGAGCGGCATCAATCCGCCCACCTTCCCAATCAATGCGAAACCATTTTGCAGGAGGTGATGTCGCGTTCTCGATTGCTGTCATGAGCCGAGTATAAGCGTTCTCTTTGTCGGATCCGCTGAACATGGGTAACAGCTCTTCGACGTCATAAAGCTGTACTTCGAGGTTCTCATCCGACTCGGCTGCCACCAGTGTTGTGATCAGAATGAGGTTGCCGCGAATCATGTAGGACAACTGCGGTTCGAGGCCGTTCAGCAATGTGACAATGGCCAATTCTGCAGAAACATTCTCCATCTCCACGACTGTCAGCTGAACGTCCTCAAGAAGCCCTATTCCTTCCAGTTCAAGTTCAAGCGTGTCCGGCAGAAAGTGAATGACCACCTGGGACTGTTGGTGAATTTGAGACGCAATATTGTCGAGCACTTGAGTGAGACTGACGGAGTTGGTTTTTTCGCCGGGCCTTTCAATTCCCTTAAAAGGCGAAACGCGGCATGATGCAAGTAGCGCCCGGATGACGGTTTCGCGATGGCGATCACTGGGTGCTGACTGGAGTGCCGTCAGGAGTTCAGAAGGGGAACTTTCTTCGGTTACGCCATCCCATGGAAGCGGTTTGATCGAAGTGACGGGCGATGCCACTTTGCCTGACGCCGTTTCAGTGGCTGAGAGATTTAACTCTGGCCTCTTCGAAGCGACAACAAAGACAGCGCTGAGTACGACACATGCTGCCAGCACGAGCTCAACCGTCAGACCTAACCGTTTCACAAGATGACTCCCGATGGTGTACCCCACAGAATGGATTCGGTGTGACCATTCACTGCAGACTGTACTCACACAAGGCTTCCAGGATATCCCGTATGGCCCGATGACCTCGTCGATTCTGCACGACCAGTATCTTCTCATTCCGTGATGAAATGATTCCTCCCTCCTGGTCCACTTCCTGCCATTTCACAACTGGCCATGTCAGTCTCTTCAGCGTCCAGATCAAACGCTCGGAAGCGTTCATGTTCTGAAGTGTTCGTAGTTGCTGAAACCGGTCTTCTGCGTTTGAATCGCTACTGGTCAGTTCTCGAACAGTCGCAGTCGGAATCCATTTGGTGGATGCCGGAATATTCGACGCGTCATTCACCCGGAAAAATCCGAATCCACCGCCCGCCCCCGTCCTGCGCTGATCTGGCTGGAAAGTGCCTTGTCCTCCATTCAAAGGCGGCAATGGAAACAAAGCAGGATCCACTTTGATTTTGTGGGACGGGGCAAACAGATCTTTGACCGTGGCGATGTTATACGCTCGCTCGTAAAAAAGGCCAGCTTGTCTGTTTCGGGTCGTAACCAGTACTTGGCCCTTCGTTGTCACGACATAGTCCAGAGGGTCTTCCATCACCTGCAGCAGCCACTCAAGGTAATGTTCTGCAGATTGGTTTGGCACCTTTGGAACACATGCATTCACTTTCATCTCAGCCAGGTTATTCACACCCAGCGACTCATGATCAGCCAGTATCGAAATTCTGAATTTCTGGTGCGAGTAAATTTGCTCTCTGAGCAATTCTAGCCCGTCAGTCAGAGAAGTAGGTTCCTTCAGGGTAATCACACCGGGGTTCAATTGGAATTCGTGTCCGGTGTCGAATGCCACTATGGTCCTGCGAAGCAGCCGTTCTGTTTCTTCCGCTGCCATCGTCTCTGCTGACGAAGGGATTTCGACGCAATGGAGTGAAAACGAATTTCGTGACGAGTCTTCTGCAGAAATCGCCACGGAATTTTTTGATGCCGCGTCAAACTGGACCATCCATGCGATTCCCAGAACAATCAACAGGCATGCGCACGGCAGCCAAACCTGTGCAGAATGAACGGCGCCTTCACCGGTCGGAAGACAACGTGACACACTTTCCGAAGAAGAATCAGTCATGATCATCTCTTGCATGACTCAATAGGAATTTGCCCTGGAGACATTCAGATACTTTCTGAAATCGCTTCAGCCGGGAAATGAAGTCTGCCGTACCGGGCGAGTCAATACCAGTCGTCGTACACATCCAATGAAACGTTCTGAAAGTTTCTGGCAACGTCGGATGAAGGAAGTACTTCGGGCGAAAATCGGGATTCCTTTGCAAACGGCTGCTGCACTCATGGGTTGCTTTCAAATCCTGTCGCCTTTTCGCATCAGATGCTGCCGGGTGTTACTTTTTCCCTAACGTGTTTTTGCACCTGAGTTTAACTGCTTTGTGCGGGAGTTCTTCCGGAAGTGGTGTTGCGTCGGGGCATCATGGCTTTGAACGGGGTGAACAGCTGGTGTTCAGGGTGTTGAGTTTTCTGGAATCTTCGCAAGTGCATTGTGGGTATGTGCTTGCGTCTCGCGAGGCGAGGTGTGGGTTTACATTTTGTAAAGCGATTGGCACTTTGGCATTCCGTCTGCTTTACAGGTGAGGCATGAGCCAACCGTCACCGTGACGGTGGCAACCATCTGACTTCCTGATCCCGAAACAATCAGGTCGTCGCCGGACTGAAGAGTCCAGACCG
>JAGQQE010000146.1 GCA_020426345.1 Planctomycetaceae bacterium | reverse complement strand
CTCGATTAATCGCTCTAACCCGGCTCGATCCAGTGTATCTCTGTCTGCAAGTGGCGTGACCAGTGGTGGAACGATGCCCTGGATAGTCATTGGATTCTCGAGGTGAACGCGAATTGGATTCAGTATTTCAGGCCACCTTCACGGGATCACCCCGGCAGAAAGAGCCCGCATTGCCGCCGAATCGTAGTCGATGCGAATGGATGTTCAATTGCTGTGCAACTTCGACAGGCATCCAGGTTGGGCTCTATTCAGCGGGATTAACTCTACTGCATCGGATTCTGGATACGGCCCATGAAAAGAACACACCCCGATTTGCGATCCCGGATGATCATCAGGAACGGTCGATCCGCTTTGAACGTGGGGGTGAATGGCCGTTTTGACTGGACACTGGTCGGTCCAACACCAACAAATGCCGTTGCGGCAGCTGCCTCGGTCCCTTTCTCGTCAACTTCCAGAAACGCCTTATGGACGACCGTGTCAAAGTGAATTTCTTCGGAGGTCATTGCATCCAGCTGAGACTGGCCTGCCGTGAAAACACGCTTTATCCCCATCGATGGAAGCATACCCGACGCTGAAAGGCCTCCCTGAGCGAGAGTGTAACCGGTTTCCAGTTTCAGTTTTGGCAGGTCAATATTGGTCGGCCGTTTCACCAGTCGAGACACCCAGGAAGTGAGGTTCTCCTCCGTCAGCATCGATTCAATCCGATTCAGACTATCGATCTGCGAAGGGGCAATCAGGACCATCGATAAGGTGTTTCCTTCATAAGGCAACTCTGCCATGCTGAAGCCATCCGCCGGATAGAATTGTACTTCCTCAGGCTCCCCATTCGGGGAACGGCGACTCATCGGAATCATGCGAGGTGTCTCAAAGAACGAACCGTCGGAATGGAATGCTGCGTATCTTGCTTCGCCATGAGAACGGATTGACATTGTCGGGACGTCAATCTTTGTTCCATCGGCCAGCAGAAACGGTCTGGGCTTCGTCAGACTCCTATCGAACTGAACGGACCAGTCTCCGCGAAAATAGATGGCATTCACCAGAACCATTCTTGTCGCAGGACTTACTGAGCCTTTTGATAACAAGTCCCTGATCCGGCGATTGGTTCGGTCTTCGACCCAGGAGTTGATCTCCTGCCGGACAGATTCTGATTGATGGCGGAAGTCGACGGAAAACGGTCCGCCGGTTCCAAAATGACGATTGAGAATTGCCGCAAACGGTGGACGGATATCAAACGAAGTATCCGCCCAGATTGCGTTTGCAATATTCAAATCACACTCACGTGTGCTCATAAGATTGTTAGACAGAGCAGCCATCGCTGCGTTCACGTCGAAGTGATCGTTCGGCAGCCGCATGACTCTTCGCATCTCGTCTGCTGTTTCATCAACCGCACCAGATGCCGCCATCATCAACGCTGTGGATACGGAATACGGAGAGAAGAAAACATTCTGATTCGGACCTTCCTTCGAAATGATCTGCTGGTACAGGTCGAGCCCGAACTGGTTACTTGCCTGTGACATCCGGACTTGAGTCCGTTCTGCCGTGCGGACTTCATCAGGATCACATGTGGGACGGGCGGAGAAGGCTTCTGTCGTCGCTGCAACGACGGCAAGCAGCAGGCTGAATCCAATAAGGAGTCGGGTCGCGGGCCGTTCGGTAGATTGCCATCGGTGACTGCGGGCGACGACTTCGGACAATTGACGGTGCATTGGTATGGCTCTCTGCAAAAAACAGGCGAACGTCGTGATCGACGAAGGCTGGAAGCTGACAGGTTGAACAGCCTCTTGTTTGCGCGGAGCCGAATATTGTTACGAAGAATTCGGGAAGATTCCGGTAGGCTCAGCGACCAGTACCAAACAAGCGGTATTGACCGTTGGACTGTCGAGCCAGGATTTCAAGCCAGCTGGTACTGCGATCACTGATGGCACCTGAACCGAATTCCACGACGTGAATGGTAGTTCGCCCTGCCAGTGACTTAATGTCGCGAAGGTCTGCCGGATACAACGCGGGTTCCCGACCGTCGGTCAGAAAGTAGATGACATCGGGCTCCAGACTGAGTGCTTCCAGCAGAGCGGGTTTATGTTCGGTTCCGTTTTCCGGTTGTTCCCGATCCACCGCGGTCCCGGCCAGCATCACATTGACGGGAGTTGCAAAGTACATATCCCGAGGCGGTTTCAGCCGCAATCGGTGGGTTCCTTCACTATAGAAGATCACCTGAAACTGCTGATTCGGCTGCAGCAATCGAAGGCTGGCTTTCAGCTGGCTCGTGGCAACCTGCAAACGATTTCCTTCGCTCATACTGGCTGAGACATCGATGACGTACACAAACTTGCTGCCGGAATCAGCGATATCCATGAAGGCTGTCTGACCGGGCCCGAGGGCTCCGGTGCCGACAGCCTGCTGCCCGACCGCACCAGACGGTGCAATCAGTCCACCGCCTGCGAGCAACTCAGCCGGGACACCCGATATTGGCTGACCGGCTCCAATGACTGCCGGCAGATCCAGATTGCTGCTGGATTCGGAGGGCGAATTACTGTCCGGTTGCCCCAGTAACTCACGAATATCCGGAGCCTGTTCAGGCAGGGGGGAATCCATGACTGATGGCGTTGCTGTCATCTCAGATTCAACGGGTTCGGCTGGGCTGGGCGTGTTTTCGAGCGCCTGCCCGGTTCCCTCACCTGAATTCGGTGAGATCTCGTCACTGCCATCAACCACGAATAAACCGACTTCGCGAAATTTCGCTCCGCCGGAATCACCAGTCTGCGTTTTCTGACACCCCCGCAGTGACATCCCGGCAATAACAAAGATCAGGACATGCACAAGTATCGAACCAGCCGCGCTGCCGTAAAGGGACGGAGAGTGCCTCGCTGTTGACCGCGTTGCTGTTTGCATCTCTCGACAACTCCTCAAACCGGCATTGTCCGTTCAACTGATCAGACTTCGGTTCACTTTTTCAGACGGTCGAATCGCTATTGTTGGGGCGGGGCACCCTGACCGGATTGCCGAATCTCCTGAAGCGTCTGCTCTGTAATGTCCTCTTCCACGACACCTTCCGGTGCTTCAAACTGAAACAGACCTTCATCAAGCGCTTCATTGAGAACGATTTGACGCAGATCCATGGTGACGATTGGACGGACCTGCTTCACACTGGGGTCCTGACTTCGCTTGAGATACTGGATGCGACGTGGCAGGCTGGTTTCTTCGTCGACATAGATGCGAACATATTCCGGAATAAAGTCCTGAGGAATAACTTCGGCATCGGGTGGCAGCTGAAATAATTTCTCCCGGATTTCGTTGTTCCACCGTCCGTTGATGACCAGGACGGGCCGGTCTGCAACAAGCTCACGGCGAACCGGCATAAACTCCATCGTCTTTTCGATGCGAGCGAACAGCGTCTTCAACCCACCAAGACCGAGGTCCTGAATTGCCCGCGACGAATCGTAGGCCGCCAGATCGGCGGTGGCTTTCAGAATATCGTTGATGTTTCGGCGTGTGACTTTCCTGTCAGCACCGTTCTGCCAGTAGGAATAGACGATAGAACCGTCGCTCACCTGTGTCAGTGAACCGCGAGCATCTTTGGAGACGTCTTCGGGAATTTCTCCATCCAGTGTGACTGGCTGTGCATTCGAGTTTGTAGCGCCGGTGGAGGGCATAATTCGAAATTCGAGCCGGAAACGATTGCCTGACGACTGAAGGTAGCGTCCAGCGGCTGAGAATTTCATGCCCGACAGGATGACCGTCTCATGAAGGTCGCAGGAAAGAGAATCCAGCCCATCCAGTTTGGCTCTGACATTTGACAAGAGAGCGGCCGGGGCCGGAACGCCTTCCTGAGACACCTCGCGGGAGGGATTTTCCTTCGTTTCGTCGGCGGATGCTGCTGGGGCGGCAGATTCGTCGGCCAAAGCTGCCGGCCGTATCCAGAAAAACGCGACCAGCGATATGGCAACAGCGGCAGCTGCAGTGAGGCGAGTGAACATTGTCAAAGTTTGCGGCTTGTAGTTCATGGCGGGATTTTGCGGGATTTGTCAAAGAAACGTGTTGTTCCGACCCGAATAGAAGACAGAAGGACCGACGGTTTCGTTCGTGGCGGACTGATTGCCTGGTTATGGAATAGCCGTGAGGCCATTCAAACCAGCCAACAAACGACATCAGAGCAGTAGACCGGCAGTCAACAGGCCTGGTTGAGAGCCAGACTGCAAAGCGCATTCTAAGGCGACCCCGGTATCGAGGTCGACGGCAAATGTGCCATCGGAAAAGCATTGAGTCAGTTCCTCACATTGAAGATACGGTCATCTGACGGGTAGCTGTTGGCGGAATCACTCAGCAGCACAAGGAAAGGGTTGCGATGAAGATGTACTTTCTTGCCCTGGGCGCCCTCGCGGTTGTCTGCATGGGCTGCGCCGGCGTGGACGGCCAAGGCGTCCTGAGAACAGACGAATACGTAGCCCCTCCGGCTGCAATGATGCACCATCCCGGACCGATGGTCGACGGGCCGGGACCGGGTGTGCTGGGAATGCTGGCTCAGCCAGGCGGCGGAGCAATGATGGCTCCCGCCGGTCCTCCAATGAACACACAGGTTAAATTTCTTGGCCAGCCGGGAATGGCAGTAGGCTGGGCCGTGGGCGACGTCATCGCTCGCAACCAGCGATATATGCCAGGTCGGGCAGACTTTCCTCAGGGGTCAGTCTACCAGCTGGTCTTCAACAGCATTCCTGGCGAAGGCTGGGAAGGTGTGAGCCTGTATCCGACTCTTGAAGTCCGTTCTGCTCATCCAAACACGCTGTCTTATCTGGCACACAATACAGTTCCGGTAGAGATTACCAACGAAGATCTGGAACACATCCGCAGCAACAACATGGTGACCAAGGTCATCTACCTGCCGGATCCTCAGTTCCAGGCTCGAGCAATTGCCGGCGTTGAAACGCTTGTTTCAACAACGCTCGATCCGGGCATTGATCCCATCCAGCAGGCTGAACGCATGGGTACAATCATGGCGGTTCTGCGTGTAGGCAACAAGGAGCTGAACTTTGAAGAGCAGCAGGTTGATGCCAGTGGTGCGGTTCGCCCAGTTAACTACGTGATCTACAACGGTGATGAAGGACAATACGCTCCTCCGACACCCATCGCAATGATTCCTTCTGATATCCAGGGGGTTCCGGGAACCATGATTGCTGCCGGTGGCGGTGCTCCTGGTCAGCCGATCATGCCGGTCGCCGGTATGGGATCGATGCCAGCCTGGGGAATGCCTCAGACCGGTACTCCGATCGGACTCGTTGGACCGCCACACCTTCCGCTGGGCGGACCAGCCGGCCTGCAGTCTCACACCATTCGCAATCTCAGCGACAATCGGATGCCAGACCCTGTTGATCATATGCTGATCGATGTTGAGCATAATCCTGGCTACAGCGTGCCGGATCCTGTCCGACACATTCAGTACCGGGAAACACATCCGGTACACACACCAGGTGAAGTCGCAACTCCGGCATTTCAGGGTGGGTTCTAAGCACCAGAGATTCGGAAGAGACCGTTGACTACAGGCTATTGCCAAATCAGGAACTGAGAATCGGGGGCGATTCGAAGCCGAATGCTTCGATCGCCCTCCTTTCGTATGACAGTCCGGGATCACTCGTTCGACGAGCAAACAGCAAGTGCGAACGGCTGACCAGTAAATGAATGGATGGAACCATGAGACGGATGCTCAGCCCCGCCCCCCGAATAATGATCGCAATTCGACAAAAATCACTGCTTACCAGGAGCAGTTCGAACCGCTTTCTGCCTGTTTGCGCTCTGGCAACGCTGCTGATCAGCCTCACGACAGGCACGTGCACGGGGCAGTCGCCCGGTGAAATGTACCATCCCCTGAATCATCGCATGCCTCCGGGGATGGCGGCAGGCATGTTAAATTCCGTCCGCGGATACAATCCATCCTATCTGCAGCCGGTTCGGGTTGAGTTGCCAACGGATGGAATCGTATCCGTCTACTCAGCCTCCACTGCACCCTCCGGCAACGCGAGAACTCCGGCACAGTTTTCAATCAACGCGGGCCACGTCTACCGACTTCGGCTGTCTGAACTTCCGGAACTTCCGGGAGCAGAAATCTATCCAACAATCGAACTGCTGGACCATCTGCATCCACCCGCAGGCATGGAACACAATTTTCCCGTTCCCGTGGTTTTCTCACTCGATGATCTGCAGGTGGCTCTCTCGGGAAAGCTGGTCACTCGCATTATCTACCTCGAACAACCATCGATGGCTCAGTTGCTGGATCCACTTCGCCGTGAGATTCCACAGACTGTTTCTCCTGCAGATAACGCGCTTAAAGAAGCGGACCGGCTGGGTCGACCGATTGCCATCGTTCGCATCGGCGGACGCACTCCCGCCGGTCCCGATGACGCCCAATTCTACTATGGAACCGGCGGCGGGGTTGATATGACTGTACCCGAAATCAGAAACCCTGGCTTTGTGCGATTGTCTTCGGATGCCCGTCCAGCCCTGGCTTCAAACTAGATAATCACAAGAACAGCGAATGCTGCCTGAATTTGTCCGGTTCGCCGGCGAAGCAAACGAATCAGAGACACCACGTCGGAACCTTCGAATGAACTCCAAACAACATCAATTCGCATGGCGACTCCGATTTGCTGCAGCCGCAGGACTACTTGTCATTCCGGCCTGCGGAATTCTGCCAGTTCAGACGGCTCAGCCAGATCACGTCTTTTCTCCTCCATCTCCAGCAGATCTGGAACGAATTTACGAAGTCGATCCCGTGCCTGCACGAGCCGAGTACCCGGACGAACAGCAAGCTGGCGAAATTACATTTCGCGTTTCTGACGTCGGAAATAAGGCCGTCGCAACTTCAACATCGTCCGTGATGCCCGGCCCAAAGGGCATCCCTTCACCCGATCAGCGGTCTGCTGTTCGTCATGCGACATGGAATGCAGACGAAAGCAGGAATCCATTTCAGCTGGCATCCTTTGACGTTTCGGAAACGTACTCCGGCGGATCGTTGGCAAGGTTCATACCCGCCGAAGCAAGACAGGAACAACCCGTCGATCCAGCCCAGGCAGCATTGATGGAAACAGTGGCTGCTGGCCCAATGGCTGATCTGTATCCGGACGAGTACGTCTTCGACGGCGGAGACCGCGGCGCACCAGTGCACTACGGAGCAGGAGATCGTCGAGGCTTCGAAACAGAAGACACCATCGTTGAATTCGCCGACGAAACAGGTCGAAACCGAGTCAAACCGTCGAATCGGGTCGCAGTATATTCACCACGCTTTGGGTCGATCCGAACCATCGATGGACTCGAAGCTGAAATTGAAGTCAAAGGTGCAGTTGGTGCACGCGATGCGATTACCGCAGGCAACCTGAAACTGGGGCAGAATGTTGCTGAAAATCGCCACGGAACCGGTATCGTCGGTCTGGGCTCCAGCCGGCGCGCGGACGGTGTTGAAATGGCCTTGCCTCCATCAGCTTCCGCTGGTGCTTCACGCCCGTCCACGAATCGAAAAGTGGATCAAAGCTTCGAAGGCCGCAAGTACATCGGCCTGGATGCTTTCGACTACGCAAACGCAGCGATCGTCACCGAGAAACGGCAGAACGCAGTGGTGTGGACGAGAGATCTGTTCCCGCAGATCACCGCGAACACAACTTCAAACTCGGAAGTACGTTCTGTGTTTAAGGTTCAGGAAACAATCGGCGTCGAAGATCAGCGACGTATCAAGGGCGATATCCGCATTATCAAACTGGCTGATCGTGACACCGCACTGGCTGGCGACGTGGTGACCTTCACCATTCAGTTCGAAAACCCGGGAGACTTCGATGTCTACGATGTTCGAATCGTCGACAACCTCACTCCTCGACTCGAGTATATCCCGGAAAGCGGCTCAATCGACAACGACAACCCCGGACAGTTGTCAGTTACATCCAACGGCGAGGGCAGCCATATTCTTACGTTCACACTGGATGGCCCACTGAAAGCTCATTCCCGTGGCGTGATTACATTCGAAACGAAAGTCCGTTAGGGACGGCCAACCGGAATACCGCATTTCGATGCGGGAAAGCCTGGCCCGTACCTGCCCGCGATCACTCTGCCTTCAGTAAGACGTGGTCCGCGGGGGGCAGGTACTTGCTGATCATTCTCAGCAACAGGGGGCCATCAAGCGGCTTGGTTGTATAGTCTGTGCAGCCGGACTGCAGGCATTTGTTACGGTCGTCCATCATCGCGTTGGCCGTGAGCGCAATGATGGGAATCCGGCATCCGCGTTCTCGCAGAGTCCGGGCAGCCGTATAGCCGTCAACTACGGGCATCTGCATATCCATCAGCACCAGATCGATGCCATGGGGTGCCTGACTGCCAGTGAGGCGATCGATGGCTTCCTGACCATTGGTTGCTGTCAGGACTCTGCCGCCCGCTTTCTCGATCATATGCTGCGCGAGAAATCGGATGTCTCTGCGATCATCAACGACCAGGATAGATCCATGCAGTGACACCGCCTCCTGTTCGGGACGGCGCAGGTTCTGGAAGACGGATGCTTCGACGAGCTGAAGATCTTCGATATCGCCGCAATCCAGGACCAGTGTGAACGTACTACCCTCACCAAGTACACTCGACACCAGAATTTCACCATTCAGCGCATGAGCCAGGCGACGGCAGATGGCGAGTCCCAGCCCTGTTCCTTCGTAAGCGCGCGTCGAAGACGTATCAACCTGCATGAAGGGTTCGAAAAGCTGATGCTGATCTGACTGGCTGATGCCGATGCCTGTGTCCGAAACGACAAACAGCATCGCTTTGCGCTCAGGATCGAATCGCGCGATCAGTTCGACCCGACCTTCGTCCGTAAACTTGATGGCATTCCCAACCAGGTTCAGAAGGATTTGTCGAAGTCTGATGGCGTCACTTTCGATGGCGGCCGGAATGCGGCCATCAATTCTAACCGCGAGGGCCAGCTGCTTTTCTTCTGCCCGGACGTCCATCAGAGACTGGATATCTGCCAGCAGGCTGTCCGGCTGAACCTTGTTTCGTTCCACATGAAATCGGCCCGCATCAATGCGGGAAAGGTCCAGAATGTCATTGATGATCTGCAGCAGAAACTTTCCATTCCTGCGGATGGTGTCGATGCATGCCAGATTGTCCGGGTTCTGAACATGACTGGCCAGAATGTCTGCATGCCCAAGGATTGCCGTCATGGGAGTGCGAATTTCGTGGCTCATGTTGGCCAGAAACTCTCCTCGCGCATGGCTTGCGGTTTCGGCCGCTTTCCTCGCCTGCTGAAGTGACTCTTCGTATTCCTTCAATTCTGTAATGTCTGTGTTCGAACCAAACCAATTGACGATGTTTCCCTGTCCATCACGGATTGGCAACGCACGTGATAAGAACCAGCGGTAGCGACCGTCTTTTCCTCGAAGCGGAAACGTATCCTCCCACGGTATACCCGTATCCCAGCTGTGCTGAATTCGCTCCACAACACGGTCAAGATGATCCGGGTGATGAACCTTCTTCCATCCCCATCCCTGCATCTCTTCGAACGTCGTTCCCGTGTATTCGTACCAGCGGCGGTTGTACCAGTAAATCCATCCATTCGCGTCAGCCATCCAGGCGAACTGAGAAATGTTGTCCGCGAGGGTCTGAAACCGCTCTTCACTCTCCTGAATAATCCTGGCGGATTTCTTCTGCTCTGTAATGTCGCGAACAATGGACGCGATTCCGATTTTTTCCTTCTTCGCATTCAGAATTGGCGAGATGTTCAGCACGACATCAATGGAGGTTCCGTCCTTTCGCAATCGCGCGGATTCGTACCGATCCACCGTCTCCCCGTTGCTGATTCTTTCGAGCAGCTGGCGCTCTTCTTCATGCAGGGATTCCGGCACAATACGGTAAACCGGCTGATTCAGAATTTCGGCCTCTGTGAAACCAAACAGCCGTTCAGCTGCCGGGTTCCAGCTCGTCACTATTCCTTCAAAGCTCTTTCCAATGATGGCGTCGTTCGAAGACTCCACAATTGCCGCCAGCCGCATTCGATTCTCTTCTGCCTGACGCCATTCGCGGATGTCTTCGATCATAACAACATAGAAATCAGGCTTTCCGACGTTGTCTCGCATCAGCGCGACTGTCAGATTCACCCAGACCGGATCACCATTTTTGCTCAGGTATCGTTTCTCCAGTGCAAAAGACGGGATGTCACCCGCAAGCAGCTGTTTGACCAGTTCCGTTGCCAGCGTAACGTCTTCGGGATGGGTGATCTCCAGAGCGGTGCGGCTCAGCAATTCATCCCGTGAGTAACCAGTGATCTCGCAGAGTTTTTCGTTCACGCGAAGCCACCGTCCATCCAGCATTACGTGGGCAATTCCAGTTGGAGCCCGATCGAAGGTTTCTCGAAAAGTCTGTTCATTCTGTGCCAGCCGCATCTCCTGCTGTCGGCGGCTGGTTACATCGCGAAATACCAGCACACACCCGGTCACCTGAGATTTTTCGTTCAGGATCGGAGCTGCATTATCTTCAATGAGCCTCTCGGTACCGTCTTTTGCAATCAACAGTGTGCTGCCTCTGTCACCAGTGATCCGGCTTCCCCTCAGCACGGCGGCGGCGGGACTGGGTGAAGGCTTTCGAGTCGCTTCGCCGATGATCTGAAACACGTCGGACAAGGGCCGCTGGACGGCATCCGAAGTCTTCCATCCCGTCAATGCTTCAGCCACGGCATTCATGTCGACAACGCGACCATCAGCGTCCGTTGAGATCACTGCATCGCCAATGCTGCTCAACGTAGTTCGGAGTCGTTCTCGATGTGCTGCGATGGCGTCTGTCGCGCGCTGCTGTTTTTCACTGTGACGTTCAACGACCTTACTATACATCACCAGTACCGCAATCACCGCGACGCCCAGCAACACAGCAATGAAAACAGAAAGCCAGTATGTAAATGTCGAACGCCGCTGCTGTGAGGCATGGTTACGAGCATTGTGCAGATTCAGGTCTTCAAAAATAACGCGCAGACGCTCCATCTCCTGCTTACCCCGATCACTCAGCATGATCGCACGAGCACTCTCAAAACCCGATTCTTTTCGGGCATCGACCGATCGCGCCAGCTCTTTCATGCGTGCAGCCACATGCCGTCGGATTTCCGGCATTCGGCCCGCCAGCAAAGCGTCGTCTTCACCAAATTCATCCAGTGTTGACAGCAGGCGTTCAATTGCCGTAATCGATTCCCGATAAGGCTCCAGATATTCCTCTTCACCGGAGATCAGATAGCCACGCTGCCCGGTTTCGGCATCGACAATCATCGAAAGCAGCAAAGCAACCGTGGTTTGAATCTGTTGCACCTGAGCAGCATCGCGTTCGCTGTTACGAACCTGATGGATGGTGGCCACGCCCAGAACAACATTTGCTGCCAGCAGAAGCACGGTGGCCCAGGCGTACCGCTTCAGGTTGGGTTGTTCTGCGGGTTTCACAGTTCGTGTCGGCAATGCATCTTAAATCGGGAAACACCAGGGTGATTTCTGCAGCCCGTACACGGGTTGTGGCAGGATCATACTGGTGGCAATGTTGCTGCAACACGCAGCAATCGAATAGTCATCTGAATTTTCTCAAGGGGATAAGACTCCTGCGGCTCACACACCTAACTTAAACGGGCACTCTTAACGTCAGTTTGTCAAACTGTAATTCGGCGCGAAACGTCTCAGACTCCGGCAACGCAGAACGCGATGCGTTCTGCAGCATCCCGCCGCCTGAACAAAGACCACAGCAACAACTTCCCACGAAAAATCTCAAGGGACTGGCACGCAACCTGCTGAGAGTCCGTCAGGTAACATTCCTCTCTGTGAAGACGACCAACGTCTCACTGGTCTGTTTTGTGGTCGCATTCAGGAAAATGATGAAGGAAGAAGGACTCTCTTCATGAACACATTCCAAAATCCCCGGAATCAACACCCACAGGAAAATCGGAGCTTCAAGCCTTACAATACACTTTCAAACATTCGGGAGAATTCACAGCCCGTTCGACGCATCGTTGCCCGTGATCCTCTGATTCGATCGCAAATTGCATTTCTACGAATGCTCATAGCAAGAAACTGACTTCCGAACATGCGTTCCTTCGGGAAGTATTCGTCTGCCGGTCAAAAAAAGAAAGCAAAGATGCAGACTTTGCCATCACCTTCGCGACACCGAACGTACGGAAATCTCGATACGCCAAATTGGTAAATCCCCGGATTTGATGACTGTTGTTCCCGGAGCCATCCGCGGGATTTGCTCTCCCTCACGGATTCAGCACCACGGCTGTTGTCAGCCGCCTGTCTCACGTAAAAGTGAGTCCGCGTGACTGAATGGCTACACCATTGAGTGTACAGGCCTTTTCCGCTGGGGACTCAGATGTTCGAAAGATGCAAAACGATGCCCCAAAAAACCGACTCGAATTGTCGAGTCAGAACGATCGGGAACCGCTCGCTCAATTTCAGCACAGTTCTGGTGGTCGAAGTGCTGATCGCTCTGGTGATTCTGCTTGTGGCTCCCGACGTCGTCTTTATTTTGTTCCTGGCGTTGTTGTTCGCAATACTTCTCCGGATGCAAACACGATTTGTTGTTCGTAACCTGAGGACCAGCTACCCGGTTGCTCTGGCAATCGTGCTGTCAACCGGTGCCGCGTCGTTTACGGCCTTTGGATACGCTTTCGGTGTTCAGATTAATCAGCAGCTTTCCGAAAGCGCTGATGTCATTGCGGAAGCGCGTGCCAGGGTTTCGGAAGCTGCCCTGGCAAGACCGCACCTCGTATCTTTGGTGAGGTCGACTCCGATCATCGGGGAATGGCTGATCCCGGAGCAGGACACCTCTCCCGAGTCTGACAGAGCGAAGACGCAGACAGATTCACGTGAACAAACGGATTCAAATGACGTATCCGCTGGCGAGACGCTGGCAACGAGAGCCGCTGGACGAGGACTGCTGGCAGTTGGCAATTTGTTTCGCACCACGTTTGGCATAGCCATCAATAGTCTGCTGATTCTTGCCACAGGCATCTTCCTTGCCGCGACGCCAGGACAATATGTCGAAAACGGTTTGATGATGCTGCCACCAGACTATCGAACTGCAGCCAGTGCCTTCGTTCGGGAAGGCGTTCGCCGACTCGAACAATGGTTAATGGCGAGATTTGTATCCATGGGTGTGACGGGGCTCGGGGCCTGGCTTGTACTTTACCTTTGCGATGTGCCCATGGCTTTTATGACCGGATTGCTGACAGCAATACTGACGTTCATCCCAAACGCCGGAGGCATCTTGTCACTGTTGGTGGCCGTCCTGTTCGCTGTGCCTCAGGGAGCAGACACGGTGTCGATGGTCATCGGCGGATTCGCCGTCGTGCAGGTTCTGGAAAGCTACGTCATCACGCCAGTGGTTCAGCAATCCCAGGTATCATTGCTGCCTGCCAGTGTCATCATCACGCAGGCCATTCTGGGTGCCGTGTTCGGCTTTCTGGGCGCGGCTGTCGCCTCGCCTTTGCTGACACTACTGGGGACAATGATCGACATGTCCAACGAGCACGTCCCGGACGGGAACAACGCAGCAAAGGTTTGAATTGCTCAGGTCGGATGGGGCACCGAGCCCTACCCAATCGCCGCTCGATCGAAAACGTCTTCTGAAGTTGCATCCGACAGAAGTTCGCGTGTGATCTCCGATCGCGTGATGCTCATCCCGTCAGGCGCCTCAATACCGATGCGAATTCGGTTGCCACGAATTTGAAGAATTCGAAGGTGCACTCGTCCGTCGATTACGATGACTTCATCCACTTTTCTTGAAAGTACCAGCATCTCCCTCTCCTCCCTGATTGCGCCATTGAAAAAAACCTCGACTTAACAATGGACCGGACTTCAATTGACGAGCACCCGGTGCACACGTCATGCCATTACCGGCATTTCTTGCCGAAGCGCCAGAACTACGACCCTAATCTGCAGAAATCCAGTGATTTCCGGGACCAGATGCCTTTCACATTTCGTGTGCAACACCGGTGGTCCGACAGATTGGAAACCGCGCTGGACGCTCAGCGTCCAGTGGTTCCCGCCACCAACGGCAACGGCTGACAGTCGAGGGGCTCGAATGCCATTTGGCATGGCATTCGCGACGTCTGCAGTTCGATCAGGCAAGCGG
>JAGQQE010000145.1 GCA_020426345.1 Planctomycetaceae bacterium | reverse complement strand
ATGGTCGACTCGTCTTGTCTTGTACTGAGAAATTTCGGCGAATGCCGATCAGCATCGATGCATTTGCAATGTAACAGAATCCTGAGGGTTGCGCAGGGAATTCTGCCCGGCGACGAACAAAGAAGATTGGTCGAACCAGCCGTATTCAGACGGTGACGGGCATCCCGCGAAATTATCTTCATCGCCAACCCGGGGGGCTACCCTTTGGCATGCCGCGTACCTTCATTCTTGCAGTGATTTCGGCGTCGAGCAAACTCGGAAGGGAAACGCTGCAAAACTCTGAAAGGGATATAGAAGAAGACCGGACACCGGTTAACAGTCTGTTAGAAAACGGGACTGGCTCGAGCAGGAGACCTTAAAACACGATGGTTTGCAGTCGTCCTGCATGCCTGCCCGGGTGCTTCAACGCACCGTTAAGGTACAGGGATGTCTGAGACCTTGCTCAGATACCTGAGGCATCGGACGTGGAATATCGTTCAATCTCCATGACAAACAATTGCCTGATGCCGGGCAGGGATACCGCACCCAGCAGAGACGCAAGATTCAGTGATTCGCTTTGTTCGTTTAGAACCGAGCAAAACGAGTGGTAACGGCTGTCGTGCTCCGGCGACTTGATAGCAACGCAAAGCAGCCCGTATCGGATTTTCGACAAGGCTGGTATCCAGTTGCCACGTTCAAACAGTAAACGCAAAGGCTCGGGAAAATCGCCTTGAAGGTAGTCGACGTACCTCAATGTATTTTTGAGGATCCGTACGTAAGCTGATGAGTCGGCAACAACGTCCAGAACAGGTCTGTTGAGTGGGTTTTCTGCAGGAGATTTCATAAGTCATCACGACCTGGTCAACCGGTGTGACGCCACAACGCCTACGGCGGATTCCAATCATAGAATTGTTGTGTGATCGTGGCCAGGCCGCTGATCCGTCCGGCTCAGGATGCAAACAGTTCCCGGATGGGTTCACCTGCGTAAAGAGGATGCGGGCGACCAGTGGCGTCATTCAGAGTCGCGGATCTCGGTACGCCCGTCGCGTGAAGCATTGTGGCAACCAGGTCGCGCGGCGAAACAGGATCTTCTTCCGGGTGCATCGCAATTTCATCACTGCGGCCATAAACGCTGCCGCCGCGAATTCCGCCACCGGCAAGGAGACCACTGTAACAGAACGGATGATGTTCGCGACCGGCGGCTGCTGCATTGATTTGCGGACGTCTTCCGAATTCACCCACCCAGACGACCAGGGTCTCGTCCAGCATATTTCGGTCGATCAGATCGGTCAAAAGCGCGGACAGCGCCATGTCTGCAGGAGGTATCAGATCTCGTTTCAGGCGGTTGAAATTATCGCCGTGTGTGTCCCAGAAGTTTCTTCCGTCGTTGTGCCAGTTCACGCTGACAAATGGTACACCGCTTTCCAGTAGTCGCCTGCCAAGCAAAACACATTGCCCATGAATGTGACGCCCGTAGCGGTTCCGCGTAGTATCACTTTCCGCATTCAGGTCGAATGCCTGACGAACTTTGGACGAACCCAGCAAAGTGAATGCCTGCCCCTGCTGAGCATCCATCGCCTGCGGTGCCAGGCTGTCGGATCGTCGTTGTTGTGATTCGATGGCCTGCAAAAGTTCCCGACGGTGATCGAGTCGACGGGTATCGATACCATCTAACAGCTGCAGTGCCGGGACCTTCCAGTCGGGCGCATTGGGATCGCCTGTCACCAGCATCGGGTCCGCCGACTGGCCAAGCCAGCCACCTGTCTGCCCGGGAGATTCGCCTCCGGGAGCCGCAGGATGCAGAGTCTTCCACGGCATCATCACCGCGGAGGGCAATCCCCGGGGAGCTTCATGGAACTGCGACAACACTGCACCAAGGTGGGGATGGTCGTTTCTGCTGGGCGGTTCCGCGTCGCTCTTGTTGACAGGAGGCAGATGTCCGGTCAGGGTGGTATGCGCACTGCTCAGATGCGCAGGGTCATCGTGGGTCAAAGACCGGATTAACGAAACCTGGTCCGTTAACCCGGCGAGATGGCGAAAGTGTTCGCAGATCTGCATACCGGGAACGGCGGAGTTGATGGGGGAGAATTCGCCCCGCACCTCCGCCGGCGCATTGGGTTTCAGATCAAATGTATCCAGTTGGCTCGGCCCACCCCACATAAAGAGGACGATGCATCTTTTGGCTTTGCCGAAACCTGGTTCGACGCTGCTGGTCCGATCTCCGGTCGCGCTGCCGCTGGCAGAATTGCCAAAGCTTCCGGTCAAGGTCAGCGCAGAGGCAGCGCTTGCGGTAAGCACCGCACGGCGAGAAGCTCGTGATGCAAGTGGTGGATAACCAAACATGTTAAGTCAGCTCCGCCTGGGAAGAGGCGGCATCAGATGTCGCGGCGTGGTGTCGCGACCTTGGGAGGCTTTAGGGGTGGGTAGGTTCAGGTTGGGAATTCAACACGGCAGAAGATCACTGTTGGATCACTGAAAAGATTCGGGGGCAGTCACCGTTCTGAGATAGTCCGTCGTCTTTTGAACATCAGATATCGCCGGAAACGCAACGCGTTAAAACCCTCGTTGAGGTATGGGGTTTCCTGCTTTGCTCATACCAGTAAGCGTACCTCGTGAAACAATAAAATGTCCAGCGAGCTTTCTCCATCTGCTGCCGACCGTGAAATCAGGGTCGGAGCGAGCGAAGAAATCTCGTGCATCAGGATTTACAGCTTCGGTAGTTTTGTAGGCATGCCGTATTTCGGATCCCAGAACCTGTCGGTAATTACGAAGCCAAATCCATCGTTGATTTCCTGCTGAGCTCGCCTGGCCCAGGGAGTTCCGTCATGTTCCTTGATGACTGACTGCAGGCGTTCGACCGCGGCCTTTTCTTCGGCTTTGACCATCGCAATGTATTCATCTCGGGTCATTGTCAGGTTGAAAGCGGTCTTCAAACGTCCAAACTGGGCTTCGTCCGGGACGATGGTTTTTCGATTCCACCAGATGTTCCATTCGTTGGCGCGGGAATCCTTCGGTTGGGGGAAGTTGTTGACGTGATTGTCGATTGCCAGGAGAAACTGAAAGAGACGCAGTCGGAAAACGTAAAGCTGGGCGATTGCCAGGTCATAGCCAGCACGCCATCGCTGGGAAGATTCACTGGCCCGCAGCGGCCGGATTTTTTCCAGCATTGCGATGGTCTCCTCCGTGAGTGCCATTGCCCTGGCTGCTCGGACGGCCTGCGATGCCGCTTCCTGTCGAAACCCTGCAAGATCCAGTTTGTAGTGTTCGTGTTTGATGTTGAGTTCCGGGTCATCCTTCTCAAACAACAGTGTATTCTTTGTTGGATTCAGGCGTGCGATGACCTGCCAGAGCGTCTCTCGAAATTCGCTGGTTGCTCGTTCCCTGAAGTATTCGGGCCGGGATAAGAGCAGCGGTGAGTATTCTCGCATCGCGAGGAAGTCGTACTTGCGTTTATCGTTTGCACCTCGACCAACGAGCGATTGTTCTTCACCCGGCAGGACAAAGAAAATGCCGCCGGATTCCTTTGCGATGCGGACTTGTTCGTAGGGTCCGAATCCGGATGATTGCGCGTCCCATCGAGCACGCAAACCGTTCCACTGGAGGCATTCGGGGAATTCTGTTTCCGGACCACGGCGGATGGAAATCCAGTGCGGCAGGTTGGTTTCAGGATCGACCCAGCGCTGGCGGGCATAGGGGTAGCCGAACATGCTTTCTCGCCCCATAAAATACACGGGAGCTTTCGCTGCTCGAGCGGCGGTAACAGCGTCTTCGACATACTGCCCATCGTCTCCGGATTCGTCCGTCACGACAATAACGGCCAGTTTGCGTTTACCGCGAAGTGCGGTCGGTTTGTACTCGTTGATAACCTTGGTGATTGAATCGCACATGTTCTCCGTGCCGGATTCATCAATGGGGACCCTGTCGATGGCGGTCTTGATTTGTTCAATATCGGAGGTTGGTCTGGGAGTTAGTTTATGGATGGTTGCTCCGTATCCGCAGACAACGGTCAACAGCAGCTCGCTGCCTTTGCGGAGGTCTTCATCCTGGGATGCAGCGATGCCAAGTTCTTCGTAAACGCGAATGTAGTTTTCGCGAATTTCCTTGCGGTCGTCGACCAGACTGCCGGATTCATCAAAGAGCCAGATGACCGTCACTTTCTGCTGGCGCATCATGCGCACGAGTTCCTGCGTGATCACTCCCATGGCGGCTCCGTACCCTTCCACCATAGCCCCCACTTCGCCACTGATTTCGCCTTCTCCCAGTTCGGTACCAATCATATTGTCGGTCGGAAGCGAGACGTCGGTCAGAACAGGGCGAATATCTGCTTCGCGCATGACATTGGCCTGCTGTACGTTGACGGGAGTGGCAACGGGTTGGGCAGCTGCCCCCACTGCGGTCGAAGGAGTACCGCCTGCAATGACATTCAGCGAATCCGACGGTGTCGTTTCCAGGTCGAGTTCACGGGTGATTTCTTCCTGCGGAAGTTCCTTCGTGAAGATCGATTCGATCATGACCTCGGGTGCAACCTGCTCAATAATCACGGGGATCATCAGCAGAATGACGAAAACCAGTCCGTGGACCACCAGCGAAATCAGCACCGACGGTAAATTCTTTGCAAGCTCGGACACCCAACGGCCTCCTGATAGAGCATCAACTGCGACTGCATGTCGAGTAAACCAAAAATGAGAGCCCTTTGATTGTCCGGTCTGGAATCCCGGTGTTCAAGTGTCGCTTTCCATTGAACGACGTTCCCGAGGGAAATTCATACGGAAAACCCGACTAACCGAGCAGCGGAATTCTGTTTCCAACGTCCGAACGTGGTTCCTCTGCGCGGCAGGTTTCGCTAGACTTCCCCGCTTCAAATTGTGCGGTTTTGCCGCATCACATCCCAATTCCTGCTACATTTTTCCGAATCGCGTGCAGCCATGATCGTTAGCCAGGACTGGCTCAATCAGTATGTGGAGCTATCAAAGGCTGGAATCTCTGTCGAGCAACTGACGGACCGACTGACGATGTCGGGCTTAAACCTCGAAGAATTTCATCCGGTCGGAAACGACGTGGCGATTGACGTGGAAGTGACCAGCAATCGGCCGGATTGCCTTGGGCACATCGGTGTTGCACGCGAAGCCGCCGTGCTGTTTGATCTTCCGCTGAACATCCCCGCAGCGGAACCCTCCGCCTCCGGAAAAGCAGCTTACAGCGATTTCAGGCTTTCTATTGAATGTCCGGATTTGTGTCCGGAATACCACGCTCGACTCATTCGCGGTGTCCGCATCGGTCCCAGTCCGGCATGGCTGGTGGATCGCTTGTCTGCCATCGGGGTCAATTCCGTCAACAATGTCGTGGATGTGACTAACTATGTCATGATGGAATGCGGTCAGCCGCTGCATGCCTTCGATTTCGACAAACTGAAAGACAAGACCATTGTTGTTCGTCGAGCAAAGGCTGGGGAAAAGATAACAGCCATCGATCAGAAACAATACGCGTTGAGCGAAGAGATGTGTGTCATTGCCGATGCAGAGATGCCTGTGGCCGTTGCGGGAGTGATGGGCGGTCTGGATACTGAAATCAGCGATTCGACTGTCAACGTGCTGATCGAAACGGCAAGTTTTGCTTCGTTGTCCGTGAGATCGACGGCTCGTTCACTGAAGCTTCACAGTCCCTCGTCCTATCGATTCGAACGCAAAGTCGATCGCCGCAATCTGGATTGGGCGTCGAGACGTTGCTGCGAGTTGATCCTGCAGATTGCGGGCGGCGAACTGGCTGAAGGTTCCGTTGTTGCCGGCGAGGGGCCTCCGGCCGATGCACAACCAGTGACACTTCGATTTTCAAAGGTGACAGAATTGCTGGGAATTGTCATCACACCGAATGAATGCGTGTCGATTCTTTCCCGTCTGGGACTGGAACTGGTTTCCGACAATGAAACGTCCGCGGCATTCAAACCTCCAAGCTGGCGACAGGACCTTACTCGCGAATGTGATTTGATCGAAGAGGTCGCCCGGATCCATGGATATGACCAGATCCCGACCGATGCCACTCTTCCCGTTGTGGCCACGTGTCGAACGACGCGGGAGAGAGTCCTGGACGGCATTCGAAGTCACTTCGCATCCTGCGGAATGTACGAAGCATTGACGCTGTCGTTTGTCAGTGAAGACCAGCGTCAATTGTTCAAACCACGCGGCACGATGGAAGCGGTCGCCGTTTCACATTCAAGCCGCAGTCATGAAAACCAACTGCGGCAGAGTCTGATTCCCAGTTTGCTGCAATGCCGACGTCAGAATGAACGGCACGGTACGGTGAATGCTGAATTGTTTGAGATCGCGAAAGTCTACCTTTCTGCCGGACAGGGTGAGCCCGAAAGACAGGCTGAGCCAACCATGGTTAGTTTCGTCTCAGGACGATCCTTCGCAGCTGGAAAAGGCCTGGTGGAAACACTCGTGGCCAGGCTGGCCCCGAACGCAGTCCTCACGACAGAACCATGCGAAGCACCGGAATTCGCGGCCGGGCGCGGGGCGGCGTTCAGGCTGAACGGGCAGGCGTTTGGATGGATTGGAGAGCTGGATCGGCAGGTGACAGATGCTGTGGATCTGGAAGATGCCGTGACGATCGCGGAATTGGATGTGCATCTCCTGGAAGACACATTCGAACTGCATCGCCTTTACACACCAATCCCCCGTTTTCCTGTCATCTCACGCGATTTGAATTTCGTTGTCTCAGAATCAATCACCTGGTCAAAGCTTGTCACCACCGTGACTTCAGCGGGCGGGAGCCTTTTGAAATCCGTCGATTTCAACGGCCAATACCGTGGCAAGCAAATCGAAACCGGCTGCAAATCCTATGTTGTGACCTGCCGCTTTCTTGCTGAAGACCGGACATTGACGGCCGATGAGGTGGACTTGAGCGTCAATGCCATCATCGCCGCCTGTGCCTCGGATCTTTCAGCGAAGCTTCGTGCCTGAGTCGCTGCGCCGCTGCAGCCTCCGGAAAACTGCGTTCTGTCATTCCAATATCAACATTCTCGTCAAATTCCGACGGCACTAAAACGAGTTCGCAATGGAACGTAAACTTCTGAAATCCAAAATCCATCGCGCGACGGTGACAGATGCGAATCTGGAATACGAAGGCAGCGTCACAATTGACCCGCTTCTGATGGAAGCGACCGACATCGTCGAATGGGAGCAGGTTGATGTTTACGACATCACCAACGGTAGCCGGCTGACAACCTACGCAATCAGTGGAGAACGAGGGTCGGGAGTCATCTGTTTGAACGGGGCAGCAGCCAGACTGGTTCAGGTCGGCGACCTGGTCATCATTTGCAGTTACGCCACCTACACCGAAGTCGAGCGGGCTGTTCACACACCCAGAATTGCCCTGGTAAACAGCAGGAATCAAATTCCCCGGAAACGCAAGGCCGGCAAAGAGCGATCGTGAGTCCCGCCCAGTTGTAAGTCGGAGTGCCAACTGCGAAAGAATTCGCAACCCTGCTGTGCGCGAGTGGGACGTGAATGCGTCAGGGCATCGCGAATGCTGCTGCCGCGTCTTCCGATGCGAAGGGTGTCCGGCAACTGCGGACGATTGCTTCCTCGGAACCTACTGGTTTTCTGTGCCAGTTTCAGATTCGGCAGGGTCCTTTTCAGGAATCGCAGGCATTACTGGCTGGCGGTCCGGGTTTTGATGATACCGAGCAAACCCGCTGCCGGATTCTGCAAAACAAATGATCGAGCCGGAAGCGGTCGACATGTAGATCCGGTCCGTCACACTGTTGCGAATCTTGTGGACATAGTCAGCGACGGGAATTCGGTCGATAAGTCGACCATCCTTCCGGTCAATCACTGTCAGGTGATCAGTAATGTCGATCGCATATACGCGATGTTCGGTGACCGCTGCCACTGAGCGGATTGAAGGAACAAACCAGTCTTTGCTTCCGGTACGATGGGGTAATCCCTGCTTCAGCGACATGGAAGTCATTCCGCCACCATCCGTGATGACGTAAATATCATCGCCAAAGCACAACAGCGGCTGAGTGATCGCTTCGCCCATCGGATACGTCCATTTAATCTCCGCCCCTTTGGCAAGACGAATGCAGAACAAGCGGTTGTCAGCAGTTGCTGCCAGCAGCATCTCCTCATTGTCACGTGTGACGTGAAACAGGGGCGCGGACACGGCACTTCGCATGAGCAGTTCGTACAAGGATTTTCCTGCATTATCCAGGGCATGGATATTTCCAGCCTCCGTACACAGAGAAATCTGATCACTGGCAACCACCGGGCTGAAGCGAGAAAGTTCGCCCGACACAAAACGCCATGCAGTCGCCCGAACGACCCCCGGTGGAAGTTTTCCGTATCGCTCCAGATGTGACAGAGTCTGGATGGAAAATGCACCCATGGAACCATCGATCATTGGTACGAAGAATGACGAAGCATCGATTCCGGGTGAGGTCACCGGCTGGTTCGGGAGTCGATACTTGAAGAGTTCGTCTCCCGTGAACTTATTCACACCAAACGCATACAACCCCGCGATGACGACTGCCGTATCCTTATTGGATGCCACTCCCATAGAGTGGGCATCATTCAGTCCGAGCTGGTTGGACCACATCTTCCGGCCGTTTTCCGCATTGAATGCGGTCAGCACACCGGCTGAGGATTGAACATACACCAGCTCTTCATCATTGGAGAAATGCTGAACCTGGTCTCGGTTGATGTTCAGAACGGCCTGTGCGTTCCATCGGATCTCAAGCCCCGCTTCGGAGAGACGCTGCGGCGTGGGTTCGCTACCAGTTGCCAGGGATGGCAATAATGTGCAAACGAAAACCAGAGCGACATATCGAATTCGTTGAGGCATGATCATTGGTTCCACACCGATCGGGAGATTCAGTCGTGAGGCGGCGAATTCAATGTACGGATGCACGCAGGACTGACCGCCGTACACACTTTTCATCACAGAGTACCGTTCCGAGGCGAAAATCGCCATTTTCACTGCATCGACTATCCTAACGCGCAGGCAAAAGGGAACTCTAGAGGCGATCGGCTCGAAAACAGCAGGAAGTGAGAATCAGCCAATTCTGGTGTCAGCTTCGGTATATCCCGCGGCCAAAAACCCGCATTTTGGGGTCGACCGGCAGGATTCGGGGCTCCATGCAAATCGACAGAGACTCCGTGAATGCCCCCGATTCCCACCGGGACGGTGAGTTTTGCAATGCAGGACAGCCTGTTATCGCTGCACAGATCTATCGAGACCGCCAGACGGGAGGAGACTGATTGGCAGTCGTGCCGGTCCCATAGCCGGGGACGCCAGCACCAGTCGGACCGTTCCAACTGGGCGTACCCGTTACAGGAGCGTATGCAGCCGATTGCCCTGTCTGCGGGAGAACCCGACTTGAACTTGCCGAGGAGACCGGCACCGACGACGGCCCTGCGGGCGGTGCCGTCGAATTGCTCCATGACGTCGTCTGGATCGGATGCTGAACGACCCGAGCAGAAGCAATCGATGGCGTTTCCACACTCTGCTGCAGCAGGCTTGCGGAGGAACCGCCAGCCGGTTGAGTTGCCTGTTGCCTGGCAATCATCGAATCACCGGAGTGGCCCGGAGCGATCTTACTCGCCGGAACCCCAAGTTCTGCCAGCGCGGTGGTTGCTGCCAGCTTTGTGCGGTCGTCCGGATGACTGCCGAGTGCACGCTGGTACCAGGCAACGGCTTCGGGAATCTTTCCGGCTTCGCCAAGAATGTATCCAATGTTGTACATGGCCGCGGATTCGCCGACGGCAAAAGTCAGTGAACTCATCGCCAGATCCAGCTCTCCTGCATGCACGCAGGCGATACCCAGATCGTAAGCCGCCATTTGTTCTTTCGGATGGGCCTCAACAGCCGCCTGAAGTACGCGGATCGCTGAACTCCAGTCCTGCCGCTGTGCGTACATCTGTCCCAATTGACGCTGAACTTCCAGATTGTTCGGATGCTGCTCGTTCAGTCGGTTCAGCATTTCCTCTGCCTGAGTAACTCGCCCTGTTTCCAGTTCAATCCGGATGAGGCCCAGTTCGGCTTCCATACAGTCAGGATTGTTTGCGAGTATATCCTGGTAACGTTGTCTGGCCTCAGGAAGGTTGCCATTGTCTGCCATGTAAGCGGCGAACGCCAGGTTTGTACCTTCCGGATCTTTCTTGAGCAGCTTTTTCGATGCTTTGAACTCGCTGCTTACCGTGTGCTCTTCGCCGTTAACAAGCTGTGTTTCGCTTTTGGAATGAAACGGATTCATCCGGCTGACCCAGGATCCCCGGGTTCCAGTGCTGCTGCAACCTGAAGCAAGTGAGAAGCCAGCGGCCAGCAGCAAAACATTCGATAATTTTTTCATCACGCACCTCCGTGTGCTGCTTCACGAAACAATCGCACAGCGATAGTTAAAGTTGCGAGGGCAAAACGCCCCGGATTCTGGTCACATCGACTTTTTCAGGAATTTCACTGTAGTTCAGTCCGTCGATGTACGACGCGATTCCCGTGTTCCAGGAGCCGTCAGTTCTTGTCCGGCAGAATCTGCCGTTCATGGGGCCTGATCGACCTTTCGCCATGCAGCATCTTTCGACTCGCGGTTCTTTGCGTCTTCAGGCTTCGTTGACGGCACTTGACGCAACGGAACGCCACTTTTCACGGGCTGAGCATCCAGCTTCGGCGATTCCGGGGATGGCAGAATGTTGATCTGCAGCTGAAGCTGCACTCGAAACCAGCCATCTTCCTCTTCGGTCGCCTCAGACTGACTCACGGAAATCATTGCTGGTTGAGGCGACTGTTTCGTTGTCTCAACCACCGCCCCTTCCAGCTTCGGTCCATCCAGTTCCCTCGTCATTGATGGCAGACGAACAGGAATTCGGCCCGATGGTGAAAGCGAAACAGGGACTGCCGGAGTCGCCAAAGGAATCTGCAACACACGGTCACCGGTTATCACATCGTCACCAGTCATCACGCGGTCACCAGTCATCACGCGGTCACCCGTCGATTCCATTTGGCCTACTGCCGAAGGAATCTCAACTGTGGTTTCGTCTGATGCCAGTGCCCCCACCTGACGGCCCGCTCCGATCATGTCATCGGGAACCGGCTCGGGGAGTGGTTCCGTTGACTCTGCGATCGGAATTTCCAAAGGAATCAAGTCGGTCGACGTTTCCACTGGCGGCACAGATCCCGTCGGTGCTTCCTCAGGCTGCTCAATCTGCCCCGGCAGCTCAGACTTCTCGCGGGACTCTGGCTGTGGTGCAGTGGAAACCTCTCCTGTCGTCGGTTCGGATTCGACAGCAGGTGAATCCGCAGACTTGCCCACTGGAATCTTCAATGCGTCGGTTGCTTCAATATTCGCAGTTGGGATTTCAATCAGGTCGTCGGGAATGATTGCGGCGACGGATTCCTCGGCCGCACTTTCAGACGGATTTCTGGCCACGGTTTGTTCTTTCACCAGAGGAACCGTGGGCGGATCAGGTACCTTTGTGACAGGGACTTCCGCAGTCCGCATCTCCTGCGAATTGACGGTGGCCTTTGTTCCCGCACCAATCTCGCGAGACTGCGTAATTGTTCGCGTCCCTGCTGGTGCCTTCGCCATTTGTCCCGGTGCGGGCTGCGGTGCAACACGATCCAGATAGGTGCTCAATGCATTCACTGTATGGTAGAGCGGGGAACAACTGACATATTCATGGCGGTTGTTCATCAGGTCCTTGCAGGTGGCTTCAATTGCGCGACGCACCCACGGCTGCTTCAGTTCATCCTGAGGCAAAGCAATCATCAGGAACTCAAGCACATGACCAGCGCTGGCCATGCGTTTATCGAAATCTTCTTTGTACTCTCGTCCCCGGAAGAAGTTGGAGGACAGCGTGCCGTTTGGATTCTGCTGCAGTCGAGCTGTCTGGATGTAGCGTCGAATTTTTTGCTCTGCCTCCAGCCAGACACCTCGCAAAGGTCGACCGGTCCGCAGGTAAACATTTCTGGCATGCGCCAGAGCGAACAAACCGTGGGTACCGCCGCAGGGCGACCCTTGAAGCGGCTTGTCGACCTGAAGCTTCACCATTCGCTCAATACTCCAGACTTCACCCTGAGCATTCCTCCACTGAGCATCGGGAGGCAGGTAGCGACTGAGAGCCCAGAGCGTCCAGGTAATCTCTTCTCGATCGTTCACCGTCTTCTGAGCATTCGTCAACATGTCACGCATCGTGATCGTGCCGGTCGCAGTCGTGAACTGGTAATCCAGAGGCAGTCCACTCATGGAAAGAATTGCCAGAAACTGGTTGATGTGTCCTTCGAAGGCATAGGGAACGCTGTATGGGTGAGCTCGGCCACCGAACTCTGTTCGTTCAAACCAGAATTCATTGCGAAACTGGGGCCCACTGGCAATCCAGTCGATGCCTGAGACCGTCTTTTCTTCGTGCGAAATGATGAAGTCCTGACGGAGGCCCAGAAGACCATGCATGATCTGCCAGGGGGTGTGCACGTTCGTGGACAACAGGCGTCTTCGCTGAGATTCCCTCGTGTCGTACGCCAGTTGGATCAGAGGATCACTGGTTTCGATGGTCCGTGAAGACACGGTCCGCGTCTTGGTTTCCCGAAGAATAATTCGAGGTTCATCGACGCTGGAATTGAGTTCATTCGGGAATTGTTCGTCGGCAGGAAGTGATCCGCATAGGAAGGCCAAGCCTGCATAGAGGGCCATCATTCGACATGAATTCTGGATAACACCGCAACTCGACTGCATCAATTTGCTCCAGACTGGATGGTCCGAAGGTGAGATGAACGGGCAACAGGGCAAAATCGCTAAACGACAAATACTCGCCGGAGCATTGGTTATTTCGCAGTGAATGGCCCACCGTGACAGTCAACAGACTGCCCCTGGTAGTTTTCGTCATCAGCGTGCAATGGCTTGACGGCATCGCTTCTGGCAAAGACGGAATTGTTCGCACAAACGGACTGCACGATTCATCCGGAAGACTGGATAAGATGCGCAGCCCTTCGTTTGGTGCAAACCAGGGATTTGTTAGAGTGAGTTTAAGCCACTGGATGGGGCGTTATTTGCCGATCATGCGAGCGGCTGATCGTTTGCTGCCGCAGTTCATCCCGACAGATCCACACGACCAAAACTGAACCTATGAAAATCATTCTTGCCAGCACTTCTGTCTACCGTCGCGAACTGCTTGGTCGGTTGGGGCTGGAATTCGAATGTCTTGCTCCCGAGGTCGACGAGAGCATGTTTTCAGAACTGCCCCTCGCACCAGCAGACCTTGCGTCTCGTCTGGCGCAGGAGAAAGCCCGAGCAGTGGCGGCGAATCGACCGGAAGCCATCGTCATTGGAGCCGACCAGGTTGTTGAACTCGCTGGCAAAACGCTCGGAAAGCCCGGCGATCAGGAGAAGGCGCGGCAACAGCTTCGCATGCTGGCTGGAAAAACACATTGCCTCCATACGGCAGTGACTGTGTGGATGGCAGGGGCTGAATATTCGCTGATCAACGAAACAAGACTGCGGATGCGACCGCTCGACGACGGCGAGATTTATCGCTACGTAACACTTGACGATCCCATTCACTGTGCGGGCAGCTACATGGTAGAGCGTGCCGGGATCAGTCTCTTTGATGAGGTTGAAACGTCAGATTTCACCTCAATTACCGGTCTCCCGCTGCTGGGATTATCGGGAGTCCTTCGATCCCTGGGGGTCGCCATTCCCTGAACACAGTGCATTCGCCATGTGTCCCCTTGAGAAAGGCAAAACTCGGCAGGCATCTGCACTTTCCGATGTGCGGACAGAAAACTACTGTTCACGCGAGATGACGCGGAAACCGTTGGCCTTGCCGCAAACGCGTCTGAATTCACCATTTCGCCAGGTTGGCCTGAAGTTATGAATACCCCATCAGAACATCGCGACTTCGTCCGTCAGATCATCGAAGAAGACAATGCTACCGGAAAATGGGGCGGGCGGGTCCAGACTCGGTTTCCGCCGGAACCGAATGGGTACCTGCACATCGGCCACGCGAAGTCCATCTGCCTGAACTTTGGCATAGCCAAAGAGTACGGCGGGAAGTGCAACCTGCGTTTCGACGACACCAACCCGGAAAAAGAGGACACAGAGTATGTCGATTCCATCATGGAAGACGTGCGCTGGCTGGGATTCGACTGGGATGATCGCCTGTTCTACGCATCGGACTACTTTGAACAACTCTACGAATGGGCAGAGCAACTGATTCGTGACGGCAAAGCCTACGTCTGCTCGCTGCCACTTGAGGAAATCCGCGCGGGCAGAGGAACGCCAACAGAACCCGGTGTGCACAGCCCGTAT
>JAGQQE010000144.1 GCA_020426345.1 Planctomycetaceae bacterium | reverse complement strand
GAAAATACCATCGGGCTTTGCAGGAGTTGGAACTGCGGCGACGCCTTCAAGTCCCGGCCACCTTGGAATTGGCTGCGACCCGAAATTGCCGGAGAAGTTGGAGAGTCCCCAGTCACCGCGAAGGGGATTCGTTGCGGAGTTGGGTTCTGCATCGCATCGAAAGACACTGATTTCTTTCTTCAACAGAACGTCCTTCAGCTGTCGAGCTCCGCTGTCGCCGGGAGCCGTCTCGTAAACCGGATCGACGAGGTTAAGATTGTTATAAAGGGGAGCCTGCTCGACGAAAGGCAGGATACTCACCTGCCAGCCCGTTGACGGATGCCCCTGGCCCGTAGCATCGCGGCTGATCCAGCCAGGTGGAAAGGTGTTAAAAACATCGTGGTAATTATGCATCGCAAGCGCAATCTGCTTCAGCTTGTTCCTGCAGTCCACATTTCGGGCGTCCTGGCGTGACTGCTGAAGAGCGGGCATTGCAATCGACAGGATGATCGAGACTGTCGACGCGACAACCAGCGATTCGATCAGAGTAAAACCGCGAATTCGCGGTCTTGCCGCCGGATCTGCCTTCATAAGGAAACTCCAATGGGTTTCAGGGGGACTTGTATTCGGCGCTCGCACAAATTTCGCTCCCGTTCGAACGTAAGTATTCCGTTTGCCGTTTTCAGTCTTTAGTTTTCAGTTTTCAGGGGCACCACGACAGGGACTGTGGCAAGACGCCAGGAATGCTCTTCCGGGTAAAACTTCAGGACGACCTGACCTGCAGATCCCGGAACGGTCCTGGAAGCGGCGGGAGCCTTGACGAGCCGATTGAATTCATTCCTTGACTGTCCCAGGGGATCCGCAAAACGCCAGTGACCATCGATAAGCGAGAACTCGATGGTTCTTCCTGCGCTAACTGTGCCCTGAGGTGGAATGCTGACGACGATTCTTTCTCCGATTTGGGTTGCCTCACCGTCGCGAACGGCCGTCAATGTCTCAATCATCGCTGATTTCATTGCAGGGACTGTCTTGAGGCGGATGATCAACCGTTCGAGCTCATCACCGTTGGTCAGGCGGGCGAGTTCCGGAAGCGGATAGGTGGCTCGTACAAATGTTTCAATCTGATTGTTCTCGAGCATTCCGATCGCGATTCGAATCGCTGCCCGAAAATCCGTCCCCAGCCCCTGTTGCGATCCTCGAATTTGGAGCTGATCAGGAGCAACGATGGTTGCGGGAAGGCCGGGTGTCACAACCTCTTCGGGTTTGATGACAAAATCAATCTGTACCAGGTTTCGCGTTCGGTTGAACGTCTTGCTTCCTGCGCGAGCTGAGTTGAGCATCGTGCGAAGGTCTGCCAGCATCGCTTCCGGAACTGGTTGCGACAGGCCTTCTGACATCCCACCCCGCTGAACTCGTCCCGGCAAATGCAGGCCATTCAGAGCGGGATTCAGGAAGTCCATCATCAGCAAAAGCGACTTCTTGTTGTCGATCATTTCGACTGCTTCTGCAAGGTCTGCGTCCACCAGACGCTCGGCCTCCGCCTGGGACAACTGTCCGGGAGTATCGAGTGGGGCCTGCCTTCCGGGAGCCCTCACCGAAGTTTGCCCCGGCGGAGCAAAAACCTGAGCGGCCACATGAGGCAACGCAGAGAGACAAACTCCCCCGGCCAGGATCACGCCAGCAAGTCGGACGACAGTCAAGCGGACGACAGATACGGACACAGAACCCGCCGAGTTCATCAAATCACCCTCCTCCAGTGGATCAGAAAGGCCCGGGCTGAAAGCAATCTGCGTGGATGTCTGAATTGTCGTGCAAATGGATTCAGTGCATGCATCTCCAGGGCGGAATCATGTTATTCCCCTTAACCCCAACCTACAAGCGACCTGCAATTGATGTCGACAGAGCACATGTTGTGCAACGATGCCGAAAGGAAATGCCAGCAAGCGAATTCGCCGGTCATGATGGCGAACTCGTGATACGAAGTCAGTCGACCTGCAACGGACGTCGCCCGGAAATTTCATGGCGTTGAGTCACGGTTCGGAAGCATGGATTCGTTGTACGGTCCAGCGATGGGAATCACATCATTGTCGGCACAATCGGCCGGAATCAATACCTGCAGAGATGTCGGCGATAAGTGTGAGTAAGGTGGCTTCCCTGGTTGGTATTGCTGCAGGCAGATGAATCATCGACCATTCGCGACAGGCTTAAGAAAAGTGAACTCGTACCGATTGAATGTCAGATCAGCAGAACGGGAATCGGACTCATAACTGATGGTCGCCAGAATTGACCCGCAAATCATGATGGTCGCTTTGTTATTGCTTTCCGGGTGCAGTACCAGGGCGTTGCCGCGATCGATCTCTCCAGATCAACTGAAGACGCATGGTGTACTTGCCGGTAGTTTCGTCCTGCCGTTCGGTGACCCGACTCGGCCCGAAGGTTGCTGCGTGTCGAAGAACCTGACGATTAAGTCCATGGCAACGGGCAAGACCAGCATCGTCTCGTTCAAACCGTATCCTCGCAGCAAGTACGAGGTAAATGACGAACATGGGAACGGGACGCCATTTGCCATCCTTCTTCCGGAAGGGAACTACGAGATTACGGGTTGGTCTGTTGAACGAAGAGTTCCTTTGGGGCAAATGACAATTGTCCGGAATTCCAGTGGAGAACTGGTCTCCCCGGTATCTGTACGCGCGGGGCAGATTCGGTACGTCGGGTGTCTCGACGTTCTGAATCTTGGCGGACAAAAGGCAGTTCTCAAGTTTCTGTCCGATTCGAATCCAGGGCCGGTGCAGTTTCAGGTCGAAGATCAGTCCGCACGAGATCTTGCCGTTCTCAGAAACCTCTATCCTCACCTTCCCTGGCAGAATGTCGTCATGAGTATGGAGCTTGCCGACATGGTCAGGAACCGATCCTTGGATCAGTAACCACTCGACCTCGCATGTCTTTTCCGAATTTTTGCGGCATGCGAGCCATTCAGGGGACTGTCGAGGATTTCGACGCCAGACCTGCACAGGATCAACTGCATCGGGTGAAGTGAATGCCTCAGGCCAATCCGTCCGCCGAGCGGAAATGGCCATCGAAAGACGGTTCGCACATTCCACTTCCGCCTCGCCCGTCGAATCGGATGGATGAGCCAATCTGAGTTCCATCACGACTGCGTCGAAACCAATCGACGGAACCGGAGCCGGAAAACGAAACGATGCCCGGCCCGACCCGTGACGGAGGTGGAACCGGACCTGAATTTGTACAATCCGCAGGATGACTTGCGCGGCGGTGTTGTCGAATGGAAATTGTTGTGAATTTGTCGGTTCAAGACGCCACAGCGTCACTGACCATGCAACCACAGGCAAATGGCGCGTTCTCTCATTCATGGCCACGTCAGGGTAGATGCTCTGACCCTGAAAGTTACTGGTCTTCTTAAGGAGCTCTTCGTGGTGGCACCCGACAATCCGGATTCCGAAACATCCTGGCAGCAGTCGGTTTACGACGACTTGAAAGCAATCGCTCAGGGAGCAATTGCTCAGGAAAGGCCGGGCAATTCGCTACAGGCAACCATCATCGCCAACGACGCCTATCTGAAACTCCTGCAGCAAAGGAATCTGGATCCCTCGAATTCATCGCAATTGCGAGCTGCGGGGGCCGTCATCATCCGTCGACTCCTGGTCGATTACGCTCGGTCCCGAAAGGCAGAAAAACGTGGTGGAAAAGATGGTCGAGGAATTCCGTTGCACGTTTCTGTGCCCGATTCCGCCAGACCAATTGACGTGCTTGAGCTGAACGAAGCTCTGGCAGTCCTGGGACAGGAGAATGCTCGGGCGGCAACCGTTGTGGAACTCAAGTTCTTCGGTGGGCTCTCGGCTGAAGAGATTGCGGAATCGCTGGAAGTATCTATCCGTACAGTGAATAACGACTGGCGCTTTGCCAAAGCCTGGTTGTATCGGGAGCTGAGCGGACAAAAGGAAGGTTCATGAGGCATGGCGGGCGATCGAAAACAACGCGTGCAGGATCTGTTTTTTGCAGCTCTGGAAATAGACCGTGAGTTGCGGGATGACTGGCTGAAAAAACAGTGTGCTGATGATTACGAACTTCAGAAAGAAGTGGAATCTCTGCTGCAGTATGCAGCGTTGTCCGATGACCCGCTTGAGCATGGGCTCAACAGGGAAGTTGCTCGCGAAGTCGGACTCATTGAAGATCTGCATGCGGGGCTTCATGTTCGATGTCCGCATTGTCACCAGCCCATCGAAATTGTGGAAGAAAGTAGTTTAAGTGACGTCGTTTGTTCAGCATGTGGCAGTAACTTCAGTCTGATCAGCAGCGAAGACACGCAGACCTATCATCCGTCAAAGGATGAAACCGTTGGCCATTTCAATCTGGTGGACAAAGTCGGCGTTGGTGCGTTTGGCAACGTCTATCGTGCCTACGACAAGACGCTCGATCGGACTGTTGCGGTCAAGATTCCTCGCAAGGGCCAATTGCTGCCCGAAGAAACCGAACAATTCCTGCGTGAGGCTCGCACCGCTGCACAGCTGCGTCATCCGGGCATCGTGAGTGTTCATGAAGTGGGACGAGACGGCGATCGCATTTTCATCGTTTCAGATTTCATCGATGGCCTCACGCTGTCTGACTATCTGACGGGAATGCGGCCCACTGTTCGTGAGGCTGTTGAATTGGCGATCAAAGTCGCCAGGTCGCTCCACTACGCGCACGAACAAGGCGTTATTCACCGCGATCTTAAGCCCGGAAACATCATGCTGGACCGTAACAACGAGCCACATCTGATGGACTTTGGACTAGCCAAACGCGAAGCCGGCGAAATTACGATCACGATGGACGGTCAGGTGCTGGGAACTCCGGCCTACATGTCGCCGGAGCAGGCGCGGGGAGAAGGGCATCACGCAGATCGTCGCAGTGACATTCATGCACTGGGCGTGATCCTGTTCGAGCTGTTGACGGGGGAACGCCCGTTTCGAGGTAATACTCGGATGCTGCTTCATCAACTGCTGACCGAGGATGCCCCCAGTCCACGGCGCTACAACGCAAACATACCTCGGGACATGGAGACCATCTGCCTGAAATGTCTGGAGAAGAATCCGGACCGGCGTTACCAAACAGCTGGAGAGCTGGCAGATGATCTGCAGAGATTTCTCGATCATCGTCCCATTCTGGCCCGTTCCATCAACAGGCTCGAACGCACCTGGCGCTGGTGTCGTCGTAAACCCATCGTGGCTTCTCTGCTCGCCACCGTGTTTGTATTGCTTGCAACGGTGGGAATTGTCTCGTCCATTGCCTGGCTGCAGACGTCAGCAGCCCTGTACCGCGAAGGCCAGGCGTTGAATAAAGCCCAGGCCGAATCTCAGCGAGCCCGTGATGAAACGACGCGGGCGGAAGCCGCCCTGCAGAAGGCAGAAGTGCAACGCCAGCGGGCCGAAGCAACGCTGCTGGATATGTACGAATCATTCGGCATGAATCGAGCTCATCAGGACGAGCATGCCGAGGCATTGTTGTGGTTTGCCAAAGTAGCCGATGCTCCGGATGCGACGCCTGAGCGACGGCGGATCAATCAGATGCGCTTGCGCAACTGGCTGCGGCGAGTTCCAGTACCCGTGTATTTCGTTTCAAACGAATGGGGACGCGTTGAGGCGTTTCAGTTTCATCCGTCAGACAGCCATCTGCTGATTCAAACCAGTCAACATGCCTTCGTCGGAGATTTGGAGGAAAGCCACCTGTTTACGCTCCGTTCCAGTCGAGCACGATTCAGCCCTGATGGAAAAATTCTTGCGGTGGGTAACCAAAACGGTCAGATCAAATTGCATTCGTTTCCGTCGATGGCTGTTTTGGATGAATTCAACGTCTCGGGCTCTGGGATCCCTCAGCTGGCTTTTTCGGACGACGGCAAGTTACTGGCTGCCGGATCGCAGGACCTGCACGTATGGGATCTGACATCCCGAAGTTTACTCTCCGGCATCGCCAACCATCCTCAGCCATTGCACTCCGTTCAGTTTTCGGATGGAGGACGGTTTCTGGTGACTGCCTGCAAGGATTCGCTGGCCAGAATCTACGAAATTGACCAATCAACGCTCAGCGAACAGCCAGCCGTTCCGCCAATCGATCATCGATCGAGGGGTGGGATAGGAGTTGCCGTCGTCCCACCGCTGATTGTTTCGAGTGAATCGGCGATTTTCCTGAAGGGGGGGCATGAACTCAATCTGGTTCATCTTGAAAGCGGAGAGGTGATTCGCACGTTTCAGGGCGGAAGTTCGCGGCTCATCGCAAATGCCGTTCTGACTTCGGATCGGAAGAAAATTGTCATCACAACGGACGTGAATGCAGTCGTGAGTGTTGTGGAGATTGCTACCGGCAAAACATTACAGGCACTTCCGCCGGCAGATGATCGCGTTCCGAGTCTCGCGGTGGCAGCGAATTCCCAAATCCTTGCGACCGGTTCGCATGATTCGTTTGTTCGACTTTACGACCCCAACAATCTGACCACCCAGCTGGCCGCAATTGATCTTCAGGGAATCGTGGACCAGCTGGCAGTTTCCAACAGTGGACAGCTTCTCGTCACGCAGCAGTTGGATTCGGTACTCAATTCCAATCAATCCGTCGTCAAGGTGTACCGTATCCCCGAGGTGTCAAGTGGTCCCGACGTCGATGCCACGATTCATTCAAAGAAATTCTGGCTCCCCCACGAATCAACAGTCTCCGCCGACGGAGCATATTCCGCCACTCCCGGAGCTCGATGGCAGGCTGGGCCAGGTGCCGCCTACGTATACGATACTCAGACGATGCTCCCCGTCTCGCCCGAGTTGACACTCAACGCAGAACTGACCGCGACCGCATTGAATGTGTCCGGAGATACCCTGGTCACTCTGACGACAGCGGAAGGCAAAACTGCCCCGGATCAAAACGGTAAGACAGCCGAGTACATGGCACAGGAAGGCGTTGCCACATTGTGGGACTGGAGAGCAGGAAAGGGTCTTCATTCGTTGAAGACAGAATCCGTGCCTCTGGATGCAGCGTTCAACCCGGACGGCAGTCGACTTGTGATCGTCTGTGGCCTGGGGCATGTGTTGCTTGTCGAGCCAGAGACGATGCAAGTCAGAGCATCGATGATTCACGAGGGATCTGCTGTTCATGGATTCCAACGCAGACGGCGGATGATTCGATTTCATCCCTTCGAAGACCAGTTCTGCACACTGGGAATAGGATCTTCCATATGCCTCTGGAATACAGACGGAACTCTCAAGACCAAATTGACCACGACTGGTTACTTTTACGACGCTCAGTATTCCCCGGACGGCAAGTATCTGGCGACCGCCACAGACAAAGGCGAAGTTGCAATCTGGGATGTCCAAACGGGGAAACCTGCAGCAAAACCTCTGCCGCACTCAGCACAGGTTTGGCAGGTGAATTTTGACAGAACGGGAACGCGACTGGTCACCGCCTGTGAAGACAGAATGGCTCGTGTTTGGGACTGGAGCGATGGCAAACTTGCTGGACCCGGCCTCGAACATGACAATGCAGTGCGATTCGCGGATTTTGTGTCTGATGACAGGATAGTGGTGACGGGCAGTCAGAAGGCCATTCGTTTCTGGGATGTAACAAGTGGCCGGGAGATTGCACCTCCACGGCGGCACGAGATGCGACCGGAGTCATTTGTACTGGCTGGTAATCGACAGATGGTCGTCGGGCCAGGAGCTGCGTTCTGGCTGACAGAGGTTGAAAATCAGCCAAACGAAATCGCGTCCCCAGGGGCTCTGCTGTTGGCAGCAGAAGCGACAAGCGGAAGAAGAATTGAACGTAACGGTACAGTCAGCCTCTCAAGCAACGAATGGATGGACACGTTACGACGTGTGCGCGAAGCCGGAGAAACACCCTATGAACTTTTGGGCGGCAGGATGAATCCCGTCGCGGTTCAGATCGAGCAACGACTAAGGTCTCTCTGGCAAACGAATCAATGGCAGGCGGCTGTTGAATTTCTGAAGTCCATCTCTCCGGAAGAAGTGAATGAGGATCGATTCCTGATTATGGCCACCGAAGCCTGTGTCCGTACCGGTGAATTTGAAGGGGCACGGGCGTGGATGAACAGACTGCCTGAAATCATTCGTCAGACAGAAGGTTCTCATGTGACTTATGTTGGAATCTGCGAATCTTTACGCCATCCGGAATTGCAGGTCGAGTACCGACACGTGTTGAAAGCGCTTAGCGAGCATACCAATCCGGATCAGCGTCTGATGGCGCTTGGGTGCCTGAGTCAGGCTTCGGTCACAGATACGTCCAGCGCAGATCTAGCGATGTTGCTGCTCACGGACTCCGATGCCACCGTCCGTTCGACTGTTCAGCGCTTACTGACAAATCGACTGGCCGATGACCGAACCGGCCGCTGGATTCAGGCACTTAATCAACTTCCGGAAGAGATTCGCAGGCTGTTCGATGAACAGTTGAAGCTGGCGAATGAACGGGTTATCGAGGAACCAGCGATCCTTGCTCTGCTTGGACAGAGCGATGAATGGGAATGGAGTGTACCAGAACCATTGGCAGAGATATCAATTCCAATGGAATGGATCACCCAGGATATCTATCGCCAGATGGTCTGCGACTCTATTTCTCTTCGTCAAGGACCGGAGGACTTGGTTGGTCCGACATCTGGCTGGGAGTGCGAGAATCTACGGACACTGATTTTGTTGACTTCACCAACCTTGCGGCTCCAGTGAATGGGGCTGACTATGATAGCAGCCCAACATTGGCCGACGACGAACTCACGATGGTGTGGGTTTCGCAACGCGATGGTAACATCGGCCAGCGAGACTTGTGGATCGCCGAACGGCCAACATTGGATTCATCGTTCGGACCCCCCATGAATCTGGGCCCCAACATCAATTCAGGGGCCGACGAAACAGCACCATTTCTTTCAAGCGATGGACTGACCCTCGTGTACCGCTCGTTTCGGGATGGTAATCATGATCTTTGGATAGCTCGACGCCCTGCAGTAAATTCACCATTTGGCGAGTCAACAAGACTGCCACCCAACGTCAACTCGGACCAGTACGAAGACTTTCCCGCGCTGCTCGAAAATGACAAATATCTGCTGTATCGCTCCCAGTTGAGCTCTTTAGGCGACGACGCACTATTCCTGTCGGTTTGGTGTGACAGTACCCAGAATTACGAAGGTCGGTACAAGTTGGTCACATCACTCCACTCGGAGGGCATTGACGGAGCCCCGCGGTTAGCTGCGGATAACAGGAGTCTCCTGATGGTCAGTAGTCGCCGGGGCGTATTTTCGGGCGAGAACCCGGAGAGCTGGAATTCCTTGAATATCTGGACGTCCCGGCTCGTCAAGCGGGACAAATCCCAGCAGAACCTTCCCTGACTTTTCAGCATGTATTGCGGAAGGGAACGCAGGTATCGACGGTGACCTCTGCTTGACCCGGAATGCGATCTGGCATAACAACCGGCCGATTCTTTCAAAGATCCACCATTCGTTTCGACTTCGCACGGGATATCAAGAACATGTCTGAAAAGGTCTGCCGCTGGGGAATCCTGAGTACCGCTGGTATTGCACAAAAAAACTGGCACTCGATCGCTAATTCAGGCAATGGACAAGTGGTCGCCGTGGCCAGCCGTTCCATTGAAAAGGCTCAGCGGTTTATCGACGAGTGTTCGGCGTCGGTGCCAGTTCCGCAGGATGTCAAAGCCTACGGCAGCTACGAGGATCTTCTTGCCGATCCCGGTATCGATGCCGTTTATGTACCTCTGCCAACGGGGCTGCGAGCAGAATGGGTGATTCGAGCAGCCGATGCTGGCAAACATGTCATGGTTGAGAAACCCTGTGGTGTTGCCGCGGAAAACCTGCGAACGATGATCGATGCCTGCGAACGCAACCAGGTTCAGTTCATGGACGGCGTCATGTTTATGCATAGTGATCGCATGGCCGCGATGCGGGAAGCACTGGACGATGGTCGGTCTGTCGGAACCATCCGACGCATTGCCAGCCAGTTCAGCTTCTGCGCACCGGATGAATGGGTTGCCAGCAATATTCGAGCAACTTCGAGCCTGGAGCCGGCGGGGTGCCTGGGAGATCTTGGCTGGTACACAATTCGATTTACATTGTGGGTGATGAAATACGAAATGCCGACAGAGGTCCGCGGGCGAATTCTGCACGGCACAAAACGATCCGACAGCCCGGAAGAAGTGCCGATGGAATTCCAGGGCGAACTTCATTTCGCAAGCGGAGTTTCAGCCACCTTTTACAATTCCTTCCGAACGGAAAACCAGCAATGGGTGAATGTCAGCGGGACTCAGGGGTACCTGCATGTTGAAGATTTTGTCCTGCCGCAATTTGGAAGTGAGGTGAGTTTTACCACCAGCAGTCACAAGTTTGTGGTCGATGGCTGCCGCTTCAATATGGAGGGGCACACAAAACGAACCGCGGTGCGGGAATACAGCAACAATATGCCGCAGGCTCAGGAAGCGAACCTGTTCAGAAATTTTGCGTCTCTTGTGCTGAGCGGCAAGCGAGACAACCATTGGCCGGAGATCGCGCTGAAGACTCAACTGGTGATGGACGCCGCGCTGAATTCGGCTCGCAACGGTGGCATGGCTGTCGCACCTGAGATTTGACAGCAATTTCAGACCGGAAACGTGTGCCTGCGACTTCGAAGCACTTTCACTCTGGCAAGAGTCTGGCAGCATCCGCTGCATCCTGGCTGCGAATGCCTGCTGAATCTTTGCGCTGTTGCAAAGACTGTGCTTCGAAGGCTTCCTGAGAAAACTTCTGACTGTTCGTGATGCACCATTCGTTCTTTGAAAACCCCGATCTTCAGTCGCCTCAGGCTCAGTTTGCGCTGAACGTTGTGCTCCGTTTGCGAGAAGCCGGATTTCAGGCGCTCTGGGCTGGCGGATGTGTCAGAGACGGCTTGCTTGGAAAGATTCCAAAGGATTTCGATGTTGCATCCGATGCACGGCCGGAACAGGTCATCGAACTCTTTGGCAGACGCCGTACGGTGGCCGTGGGAGCAAGCTTTGGCGTTGTGATGGTGCTGGGGCCGAATCGCGAAGCAGGCCAGGTGGAAGTCGCAACATTCCGCAGCGACGGGCAGTATCTGGACGGCAGGAGGCCCCAATCGGTCCGGTTCTGTTCTGCCGAGGAAGATGCGCAGCGTCGCGATTTTACCATCAACGGCATGTTCTATGACCCGGTCGATCGATGCGTTCTGGACTATGTGGATGGCCGGCGGGACCTGGCCGACGGTATCGTTCGAGCGATTGGCGATGCGGGCGATCGATTTACCGAAGACAAACTCAGGATGCTTCGGGCGGTGCGTTTCGCGGCGACTTTTGGATTCGACTTAGCGGACTCGACCAAAGGTGCTGTCACCAGTCTTTCTCATCAAATCACCCAGGTCAGCTTCGAACGTATCACTCAGGAGCTGAAACGCATGTTGTCGCACCAGAAGCGAGCATTAGCGTTTCGCCTGTTGTTCGAAACAAAACTGCTGGGGGTGCTTTTCCCATGGTTTGACGCGTTCAGTACTGATGTCGCGCAACTGATCCTGAGTCATCTGCATGACAGCAGTTTTGAGTCGTCATTGGCAGCGATGTTCAGAACGGGTCTGCTGAACAAGTGTGGTCGGAGTCAGCGCATTGCTGCGGTGAAAGAAGAATGCAAACGATTCAAGCTCTCCAACGCGGAGACGGATACGATCCTGTGGCTCATCGAATCGATGGAACTTATGGATCGCGTGTCCAGTCTTCCGCTTCATCAGCTCAAGCCGCTGCTTGCCAGTAACAATTGTGAGCTGCTGTTATCGTTGTCGGAGGCAACCAGTCTTGCGAGCGGACAAACTCCCTCGTCGAGCCGGTTTTGTCGACAGTATCTTGGTGCTGTGGACCGCTCGTTATTGGATCCGCCGGTGTTGATCACTGGCGCTGATCTGCATGCGATGTCCGTCCCGTCCGGGCCTCGATTCCGAGAGATTCTGGGCTGTGTGCGGAACCTGCAGCTGGATGAACAGATTACATCGCGTGAAGATGCGCTTCGAGAAGCGCGGCGTCTGGCTGCTGAACTTTCCAGGTAAGACGCAGCATGCCTACTCCTGTGGGGCATCCGGCGGGCGATTCGTGGCGCGATGGAATCCGTAGTTCAGAATGAATGCGATTACTGTAATCGGCGCTGCAATCCACATTACCGCAAAATGTAACGCTTCCACTTTGGGTGAATTCATGGCTGTTAGAGCGATGTTGGCGTTGTAAGCGATGTAGTACAGCAGGAATAACAATCCTTCCCAGCGGGCGATCTGGTGAAAGGCGACAAACACAGGAAGGCAGGCGAGCGACACCAGGATCATCACCGGAATATCAAACGTGACTGCAGATTCCGGAATGGGAATGCCACCCTTAACGCAAGTGCCTGTTAATCCCAGCACACACAGAATGTTAAACAGATTGCTACCAACAACGTTCCCGACGGCGATATCTCGTTCGCCTCGATAGGCCGCCACCAGCGAAGTTGCGACTTCCGGCAACGATGTTCCAACGGCCACCAGAGTCAGGCCAATCACCAGCTCCGAAACGCCCAGTGTCCGTGCGATTGTGACCGCCGACGATACAAACATGTTGGCCCCGACGACGAGCATTACCAGGCCTGCAACCAGTAGCAGGGCATTTGTCAGGATCATCTTTGACGTCGCGCCATCCGGAGGAACGCTGCCGAATTCCCTCGCATATTCTTCTTCGATGGCTTTACTCTCCTGCCGACTCTTCCGTACGACCCAAACGTTGTACCAGATCAGAGCAGCAAACAGCACGGCCCCTTCCATCTGAGAGATATTGCCGTCCCAGGCCATCACCGCAACAGCAATCGAAGCCGCAATCATCAGGGGCACATCAAGCCGAATCAGCTGCTGCGACACCGTCAATGGTGTGATCAGTGCAGCCAGTCCGAGGATGAGCAGGACGTTGGCAATATTACTACCGACGACGTTGCCCACAGCGACCTCGGGATCGCCGCCCAATGCCGACCGCATGCTGACAACCAATTCGGGTGCGCTGGTGCCGAACGCAACAACCGTCAATCCTACAACCAGCGGCGAGATCCTGCAGGCAATAGCCAGTCGGGATGCTCCTCGAACCAGAACTTCAGCGCCAACCGTCAGAATCACCAGGCCGACTATGAGTATCAGAACGGTCAACGGAAGCTCCGAAATTATGGAATGAATGCCTGCAACACCATAGACCGACCATTGTTGCAGTGTTTGAACAGTCAGAACACAGCGCGGGCCCATGGATGCCGGAATTCGTCCTTATCGAAAACCTGTTCCCGGTCCGGAGACAGAAATTGCTGTGTTCAGGCAATGAATTCCATTTCCCGCATTCGCGCCAGCGCGCGACTACTGCTTACCGGAAAAGACGTGTCCTTTGGCCTTAACTTCCAGGGCGTAAAGTGATGTTCGGGCCGTGACGAAAAGCGTGGAATGATTCGGACCTCCGAATGCAACATTCGCTGGTTGTTCGGGAAATGCAATCGTGCCGATAGCGCTGCCGTCCGGGCCGAAGACCTGAAGGCCAATCGCCGTCGTTATGTAAAGGTTACCTTCTGTATCCACCGTCAGACCGTCCCCACCCGTTCCGGACTTTCCTTCCGGCTGTTTGAGCTTACAGAAGACCCGGCCCTCGCCGAGCTTGCCAGGAGATGTGATTTCATAAGCCCACATCTCTTCTTCCATACTTGGAATGACGTATAGAGTCTTCTCGTCGGGAGAAAGGATCACTCCGTTCGGTGCGTTCCGGTCCTCGATTAAACGGGTGATTTTGCCTTGAGCATCCCTGTAATAAACGGCTTCTTTTTTTTGTGGCCACGGTTCCGGAGCCCGAAATCGAGGATCCGTGAAATAGATCCCTCCGGTTCGATCGATCACAAGGTCGTTGGGGGCGTTGAATCGTTCACCATTGAATTTATCTGCCAGCGAAACCTCACTTCCATCCGACAGAGTGTATTGCTTCAGTCTTCCATCCATCTCACATGCCAGCAGTCGATTTCCTGCAACCAACAAACCATTGCAATGGCCAGATGGCTCTACGAACACGGTCAGCCTGCCCCTGGAGTCTCGTTTGTGAATTCGATTGTTGGGGATATCGGTGAAGTAGAGATTGCCGTCTCCGTCCGCCGCCGGTCCTTCGGTAAATCCGAAGTTGGTATGCAAACGCTGCACTTCGCCGACTGGACCGATTTTTGAAGCAAGGTCATCCGCAGTCGACGAGGAACCCGTGACGGCCAGCATGACCCCCGCCAGCCCGGCGGAAAATAAACTCCCGGAAAAACGATTCATCACACTGTCCTCACGTA